>NZ_JBTNDD010000003.1:0-344440 GCF_054511195.1 Arthrobacter sp. Sr33
AAACCCAAAAACACCCACGTTCACGATAACGACACCCCCCCCCATCTAGGAATCCCCCGCCGTCGTCGTAGGTTAAGAAGAACTACCGCAGCGTCTGGCCGGCCATCCGCTCAAGTCGCTGGACGCGATCGTCCATTGGCGGGTGACTGGCGAACATCTTCTGCACGCCACCGCCCTTGAAAGGGTTGGCGATCATCAGGTGCGAGGTATTGACGAGCTGCTGGCTCTGCGGCAGGGGTGCCTGCTGCGTGCCGCGCTCCAGCTTCCGCAGCGCCGAAGCCAAGGCGAGCGGGTCGCCGGTGAGCTTGGCGCCATCCTCATCGGCGTCGTATTCGCGGGTCCGGCCGATGGCTGAGCGCACCAGCACGGCAGCGAAGGGCGCCAGGATCGCGAGGAGGATCGCAGCGATGGGGTTCCCGCCGGAGTTCCGGTTGCCGCCCATCATGCCGGTGAACGCGAACATCTGCGCCACCGAGGTGATCACACCGGCCACCGCGGCTGCCATCGAGCTGAGCAGGATGTCGCGGTTGTACACGTGCATCAGCTCGTGTCCCAGCACGCCGCGCAGTTCGCGCTCATTCAGCAGATTCAGGATGCCCTGCGTGCAGCAGACCGCTGAGTTCTCGGGGTTACGGCCGGTAGCGAAGGCATTGGGCGCCATGGTGGGTGAAACGTACAGGCGCGGCATTGGCTTGTTGGCCTTGGTGCTGAGCTCGCGCACAATGCGGTACATGGCCGGGGCCTGCTGCTCGGTCACCGGCATTGCCTTCATCGCCCGAATGGCGAGCTTGTCGCTGTTCCAGTAGCTGTACGCCACCGAACCCACGCCGATCAGCGCGAAGATCCAGATGAAGGCTGAACTGCCCGTGGCACCGGCAATAACAGCACCAAAGACCAGAAAGATACCCATAAGGGCGCCAAACAGCATTACCGTCTTGGCGCCATTGAAATGATTATGCACTGAAACTGCCAACTCCTTGAGTATCGGTCGTTCATCCCGTACAACGCACCGAATAACTGGACTGTTCCACATCCGGCGCTATTCACAGACCCTGATGTTCTGGCCCGCGGCTACGGTTCGGGGTTACGTGAATCGTACTGCGCAAAGCGTGGTTGGCGCTTCATCAAAATGATGACCAACACAATGCAGAGCAACCCGCCACAAACTGCAGTCCAGCCCTCCCCCAGCCACTCGGCGTTTCCGCCAGCCACCATGTCACCCAACCGCGGGCCACCGGCCACGACGACGATGAACACTCCCTGCAGGCGCCCCCTCATCGCATCGGGGGTAGCCGACTGCAGGATGGTGCTGCGGAAAACGCCGCTGATGGAATCGGAGATCCCGGCGAAGACCAGGCAGATCGCCGCCGGGATGATCCACGGGGACAGGGTGTCGGGCGCGGCGGCCTGGGAGTTGCCCGCCATCACCACCACCAGCCCGAAGGCACTGACCGAGGCTCCCCACCCAATCACCGACCACATCACGGCCAGTCCTTGCCGGTGAATATGGCCCAACGGCCCTGAGAACAACCCCGCGAGGACAGCGCCGACGGCAACAGAGGCCAACAGGATCCCGACTGTCAGCTCGCCGCCGCCAATGAGTACCGCCCCGATCGCTGGCAGCAGCGCCCGCGGCTGGGCCATCACCATGGCTGCGAGGTCAATCAGGAACGTCATCCGGATATTGGGCCGCGTACCCAGATATCTGAATCCCTCAAGCACCGTGGCGAGGCCAGCTTTCCGGACCTTGCCTTCCGGGGGCATCGGGGGCAGCTTGAACAGTGCCCACAGCGCTGCGGTGAAGGTGACGACGTCGACCGTGTAGGTCCAGCCGTATCCCACCTGAGCAACCAGTAACCCGGCGAACAGTGGACCCACGGTCATCGCCAATCCGAAGGTGATCATGCTGAGCGCGTTGGCGGCCGGCAGCAGTTCGGGACGGACGAGTCGCGGAATGATTGCGGTCCGGGTGGGTTGGTTGATTCCTGCGGCGCCCGAGTGGACTGCCACCAGGGCGTAGAGCAGCCACACGTTTTCGATGCCCGCCCAGGCTTGCGCGGCGATCGCCATGGTGCTGCCCCACAGGAAGAATCCGGAGACCAGAGCCACTTTGCGCCGGTCATGCGCATCAGCAATCGCACCGCCGTAAAGTCCGGCAACCACCAGCGGAACCAGGGCGAACAACCCCAGCAGGCCAACGCTCAGGCTGGACTCGGTCAGGCTGTATACCTGCAGGCTCACAGCGACGAGGGTCAGCTGGGTGCCGACCGCTGACAGCGCCATCCCGAAGAACAGTCTGCGGAACGCAGGGCTCTCTTTCAGAGGGGTGATATCGGCGAGGAGTCTGGGCACTTATGAAGTGTAACGGCGAAGTGGTTTCCTCCAGCAACCAACGATCCCGGAGCATGGAACCCGGCTGAGCAACCACTGCGTTTCCATCGCGGCCGATACCGGCAGCCGCGCCCCAAACCGGCGAACGCAGCAGATATACCGGGGGCGTTCGCCGGTATCTGCTGCGTTCGCCCGGATCGGGGGCGAACCACTCCGGCGCGGGACTCGGTCGGGCTGCGGGTCGGGAATTCGGGCGAACCACTCCGGCGCGGGACTCCGGGCGTGCCGCGGGTCGGGACACCAGGCAAACAAACCGGGCGCGGACTCTCGGCAAGGACCGGAGCGCTTAGGTCGAACGAGCTATCTGCCGCTCAGCCCGCATTGGAGCCGTGGTCGGCGATCGACTGGTCGACGACGTCGAGCAGCCGCTTGTCGCCGATGATCCGGAAGTGCCCCATGGTCGGCAGCTGAATATTCTCGGCTCCTGGCAGCTGGCTGCCCCGCGGAATGTGGGGGTCGAAGCTGCTGTAGATGGAGGTGATCCGTGCGTTTGACTCAATATTGGCCAGCTGGGTGCGGAGGAACTTGTTCCCCGGTGAGAACGCCCTGATGCTCGGCAGGATGAAGAAATTCGCGTAGATGGAACCCGAGAACGGCGAGTTGATGGCGATCAGTTGCCGCACGCGGTCTCCGCTGTCGGGCTGCGTCATCACGTACTTTCCAATAAGCCCGCCCTTGCTGTGGGCCACGAAAACAACATCGGTCAGGTCGTGGGCCGCCAGATACTCAGCAACGTACCTTCCCATGGACTGGACGGTGCCCCGGTTGTACCCGAGCTGCTGGACCACATGGACCGGGTGGCCAGCCGACGCCAGATGAGCCGCGACCGGGCGCATGAACTGCCAGGTCTCGTAGATGCCGGGAATGAGAAGCACCGGCGGACCGGCCTTACCGTTGGCACCACGGTCGGGGGTCAGGTATTTGGCTGGATCCTCCCGGAAGAGGAACCCGTGCACCTGCCAATATCCTACGTAGACGTAGTCCAGCACCCACGACCAGGCTCGTTTAGCGAGCAACACGTGATGTTTCGCCAAGGCAGAATCGGGCGGTGGGTTCGGGCGAGCGATACATCATCACATGGGGCTCCCCCTGGATTTCCCCGGTTGTCACGTCCTGACCGGTGGCCGCCAGTCGACTAAGCCAGTCGGCGGGCACAATCGGGTCGCGGCTTCCCCGCACCAGAGTGACCGGACAAGCAATTTCCGGCAGCGCGTCCTCCAGCCGGTGTTCCAGCATGGAAGGCAGAGTCTTCAGATACCACCTCATCCCGGCCCGGAAATAGTCGGAAATCACAATGTAGTTGGCCACCGGCGACTCCCGCAGGGTGTCTTGCGCCAGACGCATCATCTGCGTGGCAGCGGTCCGCTCCCGATCGTTGATGGTGGGCGCGAGCAGCACCAGCCGGCCCACCAACTCGGGGGCAGCACGCACCGCTTCCGCGGCAACCTGGGAGCCCATTGAGTGTCCGACGACGACGGCGTCGCGCACTCCGAGGATCCGCATCACAGCAGCGGCAATACCGCCAAACTCCTTGACCGTGAGTCGGCGCCGCGGCGCGGGCATCGCCCCGAACCCGGGCAGCTCAATGGCGTGCACGGTGCAGGTCCGGGCAAGGCGTTCGGCAAGCGGTTCGAAATAGCGGGTGGAGACCCCGATCCCATGAATCAGGACCACCTCGCGGCTGCCAGTTCCGACGGTCCTGACCGAACAGGAAACCCCGTCCACTACGACGGTTTGGGAGTGCTCCCAGATGGATCGGCTCATGAACATCCCTCTCAGTGATCTACTAACGGTACCCAACGCCCGGCCGCCCCAACGCCACCGGCGCGCCTATTATGAGTTTCTCAGAATAAATGGTTGACTGAGGTCATGACCGAGATGGCAACACAACCGGAAGTCGCTGAGGCGCAGTGGGCTACCGCCCTGCGTGCCAACGGGCGCCGGGTGACCCGCCAGCGCCTCGCGGTGCTGGCCGCCGTCGACCTGTCCCCCCATGCCACCACCGAGGACATCGCCGCCAGCGTCCGCGTCGATTTACCCGACATCACCGTGCAATCCGTGTACGTGGTGTTGGCCGATCTGACCGCACTGGGATTGCTGCGCCGGATCGAAACGCCCCACTCTCCCGCCCGGTACGAGACCCGCGTGGACGATAACCATCATCACGCCGTCTGCACCGGCTGCGGCCGCATCGAGGACGTCGATTGCGCCGTCGGCCACGCGCCCTGCCTGACCCCGCAGTGGCCGGAAGGCGCCAGCCCGATGACGATCCAGATTGCCGACGTCGTCTACCAGGGCCTTTGCGCCGATTGTCGCTAGTTCCACCCCTCACAGACCACCCCAAAGTCACTAACCGCACCAACAAAGGAGCCTTATGTCTTCGAACTTCAGCACCACCCAATCCGGAGCACCAGTCATTGATGACGCCAACTCGTCCAGCCTCGGCCGCGACGGTGCCATTCCCCTGACCGATCACTACCTGATCGAGAAGCTGGCACAGTTCAACCGCGAGCGTGTCCCCGAGCGCGTGGTCCACGCCAAGGGTGGCGGCGCGTTCGGTACCTTCGAGGTCACCTCGGACGTCAGCGAATACACCAAGGCGTCACTGTTCCAGCCAGGTGCTGTCACCGAGACGCTCCTGCGGTTCTCCTCGGTTGCCGGCGAGCAGGGCTCACCCGACACCTGGCGTGACCCCCGCGGGTTCGCCCTGAAGTTCTACACCGACGAGGGTAACTACGACCTGGTCGGCAACAACACCCCCGTCTTCTTCATCCGCGATGGCATCAAGTTCCCGGACTTCATCCACTCACAGAAGCGCCTGCCGGGCACCAACCTGCGCGACGCCGACATGCAGTGGGACTTCTGGACCCTCAGCCCCGAGTCAGCACACCAGGTGACCTGGCTGATGGGCGATCGCGGTCTGCCCAACTCCTGGCGCACCATGAATGGCTACGGATCGCACACCTTCATGTGGATCAACGAAGCCGGCGTGAAGTCCTGGGTCAAGTACCACTTCAAGTCCAACCAGGGCCACGAGGTGCTGACCGGAGACCAGGCCGAGGCGCTTGCTGGCTCGGACGCCGATCACCACCTGCGCGACCTGTCGGAGAACATCGCCGCTGGCAACTTCCCCAGCTGGGACCTCAAGGTCCAGATCATGCCGTACGACGACGCCAAGGACTACCGCTTCAACCCGTTCGACCTGACCAAGGTCTGGCCGCAGGGCGACTACCCGCTGATCCCCGTCGGCAAGCTCACCCTGAACCGCAACCCGGAGAACTACTTCGCGCAGATCGAGCAGGCCGCTTTCGCGCCGTCGAACTTCGTCCCCGGTATCGCAGCCAGCCCCGACCGCATGCTGCAGGCACGGATCTTCTCCTACGCTGACGCACACCGCTACCGTGTGGGCACCAACCACGCACAGCTGCCCGTGAATGCGCCGAAGAACGAGGTCCGCAACTACTCGAAGGACGGAGCAGCGCGCTACGACTTCAACTCGCCCTCCACCCCGGTCTACGCCCCAAACTCGGTGGGCGGCCCCGCGGCTGACCCGGCGCAGTACGGTCCACACGGCGGCTGGGAGAACGACGGCGATCTGGTGCGCGCCGCGCATTCCCTCCACGCTGAAGACGACGACTTCGGCCAGGCCGGCACCCTGTACCGCGAGGTGTTCGACGACGGTGAGCGGGCTCGCTTCCTCGAGACCATCACCGGTGCCGTCGGCGGCGTCACCATCGACGCCATCCGGGAACGGGCCATCCAGTACTGGACCAACGTCGACGTCGAACTCGGTGCCAAGCTTCGTGCGGCACTTGGCGCCGACGCCTCCGGTGGCAGCACCCAGGCCGAAGCAGCCAACAAGGTCTAACCGACTCACCCACTAATGGGTTTGAAAAAGGCGGGCACCTCACGGTGCCCGCCTTTTTCGGTTGGTGCGCTGCTTCAGGTCAGAAATTGTTGACTGGACTACTGTTGCTGGTCAAGTGCCCGGTCCAACCCATCGAAAAAGTAGTCCATCAAGAGCAGCAGCGCAGCCTCAGCAGCCGGCCGGTCCCGGTTGACGACGAAGTCATACTGCAATCCATAGATGCCCGAAATGTGGACCCGCGCGACGGCATCAGCCCGGTCTGCCGGCACACCCTGGTTCAACAGCCAGTCGCGAATGAAGCCATGCCAGTAGTCGAACTTCGCTACCGCGCTCTCCCTCGGCGTGGGGCTCACAGCGTCGTGCAGGGATGCTTCGAACTCCAGCCGCTGCAACTGCCGGTTGCGTTCGATCTGAGTCCACTTCCAGGACGCTAGTGACCACTCGTAGA
The DNA here is from genome assembly GCF_054511195.1 of Arthrobacter sp. Sr33. Taxonomy (NCBI): domain Bacteria; kingdom Bacillati; phylum Actinomycetota; class Actinomycetes; order Micrococcales; family Micrococcaceae; genus Arthrobacter; species Arthrobacter sp. Sr33. The sequence goes on from NZ_JBTNDD010000003.1 coordinate 6,708, forward strand.
ACTCCTCCCGGCTGAGCTCAGCCGGGTCAGGCATTTTCACCGTTTCGTCGCGACGCTCAATGTGGGTGACGATCTGGTTGACCAGCTCCTCGCGATTGCCAAAATGGTAGACCAGCACGTAACTGCTGATACCAAGGCCATCTGCCAGGGTACGAAAGCTGAGTCCTGCAAAGGTCTTATCCAGCAAGTAGTCCAGGATCTGGTCAAGCAGTTCCGTCTTGCGCTCTGGGTTGGGTGGTCTGGCCATGTCTTGAATAGTACGTCGGCTTACCTCTCAGGCAAGACCAGCGCACCAAGCGGCGACACCTTACCCCTTGACTGTTACCTGATCGACATCATCCGAGGCGTCAGTTTCCGAGGCCGGTACTGACTGGGCTAGTCGGGCGCCCTCGACATCCACGTCCGGCAGGATACGATCCAGCCACTTCGGCAGCCACCAGGCGTGCCTTCCCAGCAGGTACATAGCGGCAGGCACCAGGGTCATCCTGACCACAAAGGCGTCAATCAGCACCCCGAAGGCCAGACCAAACCCGATTGGCCGGACCATGGTCAGGTGGGAGAACACGAATCCGGCGAAGACCGCGACCATAATGATGGCTGCAGCGGTCACCACCCGTGCACCGTGGCTGAAGCCCACCCGGACGGCGCTCTTGGCGCTGCCTCCGTGGACCCAGGCCTCACGCATCCCCGAGACCAGGAACATCTGGTAATCCATTGCCAGCCCGAACAGGACGCCGATCAGGATGATGGGTAGGAAGCTGAGGATTGGCCCTGGGTTGGTCACCCCGAAAATGTCACCGAACCAGCCCCACTGGTAGATCGCTACGGTGGCACCGAAGCTGGCCAGCAGGGACAGCAGGAAACCTGCCGTGGCGATCAGGGGAACCGGGATCGATCTGAACACGAGGAGCAGCAGCACCAGCGACAGCCCGACGACGATCCCCAGGTAGAGGGGCATTGCTTCCATCAGCTTCTCGGAGACGTCGATGTTGGCTGCCGTCTGACCGGTCACCGAGATCAGTACGCCGGTGTCCGATTCAATGCCCGGCGCTGAGTCGCGGAGCTCCCGGACCAGTTCTTCGGTGCTCTCGCTGGCGGGCCCCTCGGTGGGGATCACCTGGAAAATGCCGGTCCGCCCGTCGTCGCTGACGCCCGCCGGAACGGCAGCGGCCGTGTTGTCCACTGCGGCAAGGCGGTCGGCGACCTCGAGCTGTAGCTCGCTTAGCTGAGCGTCAGAGTCGGTGGCGGGAAGATTAGCCACCACCAGCAGCGGACCGTTGGTCCCCTCGCCGAAGTACTCCCCCGCCAGCTCGTACGCCTGGAACGCCGTCGAGTCCACTGGCTCCGAGCCGCCGTCGGGCAGGCCCACCCGAAGTTCAAGGGCTGGGAGTGCGATGACTACAAGGGCCGCAACGCCCGCGATGAGGGTGAGGATCGGTTTGCGGGTGGCAAAGCCTCCCCAGCCACGACCGCTGGCAGACAGCTTGTCAGCCTCGAGCTGCAACTGCTCGTGGGAGGAGTTAAGGTCGGATTCAGCCTCCGCTTTGGCCCACCGGCGGCGGGAGATCACCTTCCGGCCCATGAACCCGAGCAACGCCGGGGTCAGGGTGAGCGCCACGAGGACCGCGACAGCAACCGTACCGGCGGCTGACATCCCGAGCAGGGTCAGGAACGGCAGCCCCGGTACGGCTAGGGCCGCGAGGGCAATGATCACGGTGATGCCCGCAAACAGGACGGCGTTGCCAGCGGTACCGGTGGCCCGGCCAATCGACTCCTGCAGGTCCATGCCGCGAAGCAGCTGGGTCCGGTGCCGGTTCACGATGAACAGGGAGTAATCGATGCCGACGGCGAGTCCGAGCATCAAGGCGAGCACGGGGGTAATGGAGCTCATCGAGATGACGCCGGTCAGCGCAAAGGTCACACCCACTCCGACCCCGACGCCGACGATGGCCATCAGCAGCGGCAACCCGGCAGCAACCAGGGTGCCGAGCATGACGATCAGCACGATGACAGCGACCAGCAGGCCGACGATCTCTGCGATCCCAAAGATTTCGGAAATGTCCTGGACGATTTCCTTGCTGTAATTGACCTCAACGCCCGCTTCGGTGGCAGCGTCGGCTGCAACCTGGACCGCTTCGCGGGTTTCCGGGGTGACGGCGTCAATCTGGGAATCAAACTGGACGCTGGCTACCGCTGCGGCGCCGTCGTCGGACACGAACTTGATTCCGGAGGACGCCTCGAGGGTTCGCTCGGCGAGGTCGAGCTCCGCGAGGCCCTCCTCAAGCTGACCCCGGCCTTCTTCAATCTCGGCAAGCGACGCGTCGAGCTGGGCCTGGCCTTCCGCCAGCTGAGCCTCGATTGCTGCCGCCTGCTCGGGTGGGAGCAGATCCCGGCTCTGTTCAAACTCGGCGCGCTGGGCATCCAGCTCGGCCTGACCGGCTTCTGCCTGCGCGGCACCGGCTTCGAGCTCGGTGGTGCCCTGCTCGATCTCAGTGCGGCCCTCGTCGATGCCGGCCTGGCCCTCCTCGAGCTGTCGGGAAATGTCGAAGGGATTAATGACTGACTCGACGCCCTCAACCTGTCCAAGGTCAGCTAGCGCGTCCTCGACAGCGGTCTGCTGTTCGTCGGTCATTGCAGCATCGGGGGTCGTGAACACAATGGTTCCCATACCGCCAATGGCCTCAGGCATGGTGTCCCTCAGCTCATCCAGGACACGCTGTGACTCAGTGCCGGGAATGGTGAAGTTGTTGCTCAACGTGCCCGAGAACGCGGCCGCTGAACCTCCCACGGCCAACAGAATGGCAAGCCACGCGGAAACAATCCACCAGCGCTGTCGTGATGCAAACTTGCCTAAGCGGTACAGCAGGTGTGCCATGAAGTGTTCCTCGGTTCGTTCGGTTGTTGGAAAGCAATAAGGGTGGGCGGACCGGTCGGCGTTGATCGGCCTGGCGGTTGCGGCCGGCTTAGCTGGGGTTACTGAATCCGTCGCGCAACATCGAGAGGGCGCCGACAATCTGGTCTTCCAGTTCACTCGCTGAATCGGCGAGTGGTGCATTGGCTGCGGCGGCCCATACCTGCATTGCGGCCTTGACGCAGGAGAGCACAGCACCAACGAGCGCGAGCAGGTAGAGGGGATCGAGGTTGCCGCCCAGTCGTTCGTTGACCGCCTGGCGGATCCGGGTTTCGGCTCGCTCCCAGGCATGCAGTTGACTGCGCATCAGTTCGGGACTTTCCTCGGCCATCCGGAAGAGTTCCCCGCAGACGCTGAGATTCTCGGTCTTGGCAATGGCCGCGAGTGCCGCGATCATGGCGTCAAAGAGGGGCTCGTCCGCTGGCCTGGCCATGAATTCGGCGGCAGCCAGTTCGAGAAAGGCATCAGTGGAAGTGGTGAGCGCCTCTTCGGCGCTGTGGAAGTAGTTGAAGAAGGTGCGGCGTGACACGCCTGCTTCGGCGGCTACCTGATCCACGGTGAAGTTGCCCAGCCCGTGGGTGCGGGCAAACTCGAGCGCGGATACGGCGATGGCCCTTCGGGTGTCGAGCTTGTTTTGCTCGCGCCGGCCGGGCGTACCCGCGAGGACGGCACTCATCGCTATGGTTGGATCATTCACATTGTTACACTAAGTGCAATTTTGCATTCTGTGCAACCAAATTCGGTGTGCAACTCATCACGTTCACCCGTGATGGGCCTGCTGAAGCTGTCCGGCCCACGTGAAGATGGGCCGGACAGCTGGTCAGGACATCAGCCGGGACCGGATCAGGAACCGGACTCCTTCCGGAGCTTCGACGGAGAACCCGCTCCCCCGCCCTGGGACCACATCGACCGTGAGGTGCGTGTGCCGCCAGTACTCGAACTGTTCACGGGACATCCAGAACTCGATCAGCTGGGCGGCTTCGGCCCCCTCACCGACGTTGAGGACTCCGAGCAGCACATCGGCTTCCGCCGTAATAAAGTCATCCGCCGGGTAACACATTGGCGAGGACCCATCACAGCAGCCACCCGATTGGTGAAACATCAGGGGTCCGTGAAGATCCCACAGCTTCCTCAGCAGTTCCACCGCTGACTCCGTGAGCGCTACCCGCGAGAAATCTTCCCCGGGCAGCTCTACGGTGGCTTCGACTGTCATCATCGCTCCTTCAGGAATCGCCGCTCCTTAAAAGAAGCCCAGCTTGTCTTCGCTGTAGCTGACCAACAGGTTCTTGGTCTGCTGGTAGTGGTCAAGCATCATCGTGTGGTTTTCACGGCCGATGCCCGAGGACTTGTAGCCACCGAACGCAGCCCCGGCAGGGTAGGCGTGGTAGTTGTTCACCCAGACCCGTCCGGCCTGGATCTCGCGGCCGGCACGGTAGGCGACATTCCCGTTGCGGGACCAGACACCAGCGCCGAGCCCGTAGAGGGTGTCGTTGGCGATCTGCATTGCTTCGGTGTAGTCGCTGAAGCGGGTGACCGACACAACGGGTCCAAAAATCTCTTCCTGGAACACCCGCATGGAGTTGGTGCCCTCGAAAATGGTCGGCTTTACATAGAAGCCTTCCGAGAGGTCGCCGTCGAGGGTGATCCGTTCACCACCGGTAAGGATTTTCGCCCCTTCCTGCCTGCCGATATCGAAGTAGGAGAGGATCTTTTCCAGCTGGTCATTGGATGCCTGGGCGCCGACCTGGGTGTTCGTGTCCAGCGGGTTGCCCTGCACCATTTTCTCGGTCCTCGCGAGGGCGTCGGCCATAAAGGAGTCATACATCGAGTCCTGGATCAGCGCCCGGGAAGGACAGGTGCATACTTCGCCCTGGTTGAACGCGAAGAGTGCGAACCCTTCAAGGGCCTTGTCATAGAACGCGTCCTTCTTGTCGGCAACATCGCCGAAGAAGATGTTGGGGCTCTTCCCGCCGAGTTCCAGGGTGACCGGGATGAGGTTCTGACTCGCGTACTGGCTGATCAACCGGCCGGTGGTCGTTTCACCGGTAAACGCGATCTTCCGGATCCGCTTCGACGACGCAAGTGGCTTGCCAGCCTCCACACCGAAACCGTTCACCACGTTGAGCACTCCCGGGGGCAGGATATCGCTGAGCAGCTCCATCAGCACCAGGATCGACGTCGGCGTCTGCTCGGCTGGCTTGAGGACGACGGCGTTTCCTGCGGCCAGCGCGGGGGCAAGTTTCCAGGTGGCCATCAGGATCGGGAAGTTCCAGGGGATGATCTGACCTACCACGCCGAGTGGCTCGTGGTAATGGTAGGCGGTCATGTTGTCGTCCAGCTGGGACAGGCGCCCCTCCTGTGCGCGGACAGCGCTGGCAAAGTAGCGGAAGTGATCCGCTGCGAGCGGGAGGTCAGCGGCGAGCACCTCCCGGATGGGCTTGCCGTTGTCCCAGGTTTCGGCGACCGCCAGCATTTCCAGGTTCTCCTCGATCCGGTCCGCTACCCGGTTGAGGATCGCTGCACGCTCAGCCACTGACGTCTTGCCCCACCCGGGGGCAGCCTTGTGGGCGGCGTCGAGGGCCAGCTCGATGTCTTCGGCGGTGCCCCGCGCTACCTCGCAGAAGGCTTTGCCGTTGACTGGAGAGATATTTTCGAAGTACTGCCCCTTGATGGGGGCAACCCATTCACCGCCAATCCAGTTTTCGTAACGTGGCTTGAACGTTATCTTGGATCCATCTTGGCCGGGCTGGGCGTAAACAGTCATTGTTTAACTCCTTGGGTTCGAAAACAGGACGTCGTCGTCGTGTCTTCGAAGTGTAGGTACGCATAAGTTGCACGAAGGTTGCACCAGACCCCTGCACCCGGCCCGCAGACCGGTCGGTCCGTCAGTCAGGAAAGACTGAGTTCCGCCTCGAGCCGTTCAACGTGCGCGACGACGGATGCCCGCCGCGGCGACCGCGGCGGAAGCACTTTCAGGGCGGCAGTCCACGCCTCGGCGTCGTCGGCGGCCTCGGGCAGCTGAAGATACTGCAGGACGGCGTCGACGGCGCCATCGGTCAGGACGGCTTCGCGGAGCAGGGAACTGACTTCGGTACGGAGCCTCACGATAAACGGCGCCTCGGACCTTGGCAGGACTGGCCCTCGGTACAGGTTGAGTGCCATCCGGTGGGCGCCGCGTTGCAGGTAATCCAGCACCTGCGATGCATCGACGGGCAACTCTCGGGGTAGCCGGTACGGCCGGGAGCGCGGAACCAGCGACGGTAGGTGGGAGGAGAGGGCGCGCCGCAGCCGCAGCATCTCAGCGCGCACGGTGGTGACTGACACATGCTCCGGGTAGGCCATTACGGCGAGCTGTTCGGCGCTGAGGCCAGCCGGATGCAGGGCGAGCAGGGTGATGAGTTCCGCATGCCGTGCACTGAGTTCCACCGATTTACGTCCCAGGTGGACAACCCCGCGGTCCTGTCCCAGTATCTGCAGGCCCTCCCGGTCGACAGCATTCGTTTTTGTTGCGGGGAGTTTTCGCGCTGGTTGCTGGTCCTGCAGCCGGTGCAGGCTCAGATGCGCCTCAGCGGCAGCGACAGTCGCTTCGACCAAAGACAGCGTGTGTACTGCCACAGCGTCGTCGGTGCCGGTAATGTCCACAACGCCGAGCACCATCCCCGAATCCGGATCGTGGACGGGGACCGCCGTGCAACTCCAGTGGTGAGCCTGGGGACTGAAATGCTCCGCCCCAGCAATCTGGACGCTCCTCCCGAGGGCCAGCGCCGTGCCCGGGGCGCTTGTGCCTACGGCAGCCTCCGACCAGTCCGACCCCGCGACGAACATCATTCCCTCAGCACGACGGCGCAGGTCCCGATCGCCCTCGACCCAGAGCAGCCGACCATTTGCGTCGCCGACCGCCACCAGCAATCCGCTGTCAGCGCTGGGTTGCACCAGCAGCTTCCGGATAATCGGCAGTACCGCCGCCAGGGGGTGGCCTCTGCGGTACGCATCAAGCTCTTCATCGCTGTAAAACAGGGGCGCCTGAGCGGCGTCCGGATCGGGAAAGTGTTTCAGGGAACGCAGCCAGGATTCGCCCACCAGTGTGCGCACGCCCGAGGGCGGCGCGCTGCCGAGCCGCTCGTGAGCACGGTGGGCGCACTGCTGAAGGGATCTCGACGTGAGTCCCCCCGGAATCGGCAGTTGCTGCTGCGTCATCGACACCCCGCTTCTGGTCTCCCCGCCGGTGGGGTGGCATCAGTCTAGTGCCGTCGGCGCCCGTCTGTCGCGGGTGTTGTCGAGGAGTTTCCGGAACAGGATTTTGACACAGGGTTTGGCGGCGCATTTCGGCGTGGCGAAATGCCCCGGGGAGGTGACCGCCGGGACGTTAGAGGGCGTCCCCGGGCCCGACCGTCCAGGTGGTCCACCGCGGTGAGTCATCACAGGATTCAGGAATGGTCAGCGGGTCCTCGCTGCCCTCCCAACCGCTTCCGCCGAGGCCGACGGTCTCGTCCGCCGCGTACTCCTCGCCATCGAAGACCAGGGTGCCATCACGCCACTCAGGATTGGCTTCGGCGCGAAACACGGGAACCCACCGCCCCGAGAATTCCGGGCTGATCAAGTAGACACAGCCGTCTTCCAGAATCAGGCGACCAGCGATTCCCGCACCGTCGCCGCTCGCACCCGACTGACTGTAGGTAGCGAAGGGCTGGTCACCGCTGTCGGGCTGAGGGGACGGGCCGCTGCAACCGACGGTGAGCACCACCCCGGTCAGGGCGAAGGCGAAGCAGAGGATCTGACGTGTCATTGCCACAGTCTAGGCGCGACACAACAAGGTTGGGCGGAGCGAGGCTGGTCGGAGCCAGGCTGGGCGGAGCCAGGCTGGGCGGAGCCAGGCTGGGCGGAGCCAGGCTGGGCGGAGCCAATTGAACACAGCCAGGGACCCGTCGCCGTCGTCCGATCCCGGCCGCGGCGCAGCTCTTCTGCGGACCTACTCGTCCCGAGAGATGGCTATCATCTCGTCCCGGGGGACCACCTTGACACGTTCCCTGACGAGCTCCGCATTGGCGCCGCCGTCGTGCACAAAGTTGGCGCCCAACTTCAGTTCATGGGCGTCGAGCTTGAGCCAGCCGTCCCAGGTGGTGTAGCGAATCCCCCGCTCGGTGAGGAGGTCGATGATGGCCTGCTCCGATGGGTCCTGGGCCGGTGGGAGGTTCAGGCGGTCCTCGAGGAGGAACCCGATCGTCTCCAACGCGTCGCCCTTGGTGTGGCCGATCAGGCCCACCGGTCCGCGCTTGATCCAGCCAGTGGCGTAGATGCCGGGAACCGGGTTGCCCGCCTGGTCGATGACCCGGCCGCCTTCGTTGGGAATGACACCGCGCCGACTATCGAATCCAACTTCAGGAAGCTCGGACCCGAAGTAGCCAATCGCACGGTAGACCGCCTGCACGGGGTAGTCGATGAACTCGCCGGTGCCGCGAACTGTGCCTTCGCCGGTGAGCTCGGTGCGTTCGAACCTCATGTTGGCGACCTTGCCGGGGGTTTCCGGTGAATCGGTGATCTCGACAGGCGAGTGCAGGAAATGCAGGTGCAGCCGTCGGGAGGCACCTGTTGGTTCGTCGTCGACCAGCCAATTGGTGAGGGTCTTCACCATCGTCTTGGTCTGGTTGTTGCTGGCGATCTGCTGTTCGGAGGCGGCGTCGAAGTCGAAGTCCTCCGGGTAGAGCACAATGTCCACGTCTCGGGAATGGGACAGTTCGCGCAGCTCCAGCGGCGTGAACTTCACCTGGGCTGGACCACGGCGGCCGAACACGTGCACGTCGGTGACGGGTGAGGCTTTCAACCCCGCGTACACGTTGTCGGGGATCTCGGTGGTCAGCAGGTCGTCGGCGTGTTTGGAGAGCACCCGTGCAACGTCGAGGGCAACGTTGCCGTTGCCGATCACCGCTATCTCCGTGGCGTTCAGTGGCCAGTCGCGGGGCACATCGGGATGACCGTCGTACCAGGAGACGAACTCGGCGCCGCCGAAGGACCCGTCAAGGTCCACTCCGGGGATGTCCAGTTCCGCGTCCTTGATCGCGCCCGTGGAGAAAATGACTGCGTCGTAGAACTTGCGGAAGTCGGACAGCGTGAGGTCCCGCCCGTAATTGATGTTTCCCAGGAACCGAATGTCGCCCCGGTCCAGCACCTTGTGCAGCGCGTTCACGATGCCCTTGATGCGCGGGTGATCCGGCGCTACGCCATAGCGAATCAGGCCATAGGGGGCGGGGTGCTGATCAAAGAGGTCAATGCTGACCGCGAAGTCACCGCCCTGAACCTCCTGGGACTTCGTCAGAATGTCGGCAGCGTAGACCCCTGCCGGACCGGCACCGATGATCGCTACCCGCAGCGGACGCCCCGCAGCTGAGGTGGACACTGATTGGCCTTCTTCCCTAGTGATCAACCGAAACGTACATTTAGCGCACAGTTTCCTATTCTAAATGCAGCGGCTGATGCAGTCTAAACCTGTGATGCCCGTCTCCGTCGACCGGTGCCGCGCGGCGAGGAATCAGGCTGGAAGTGTAAGAGCGTGGAATAAAAACTGAGACAGCGGCGTTTGAGCCCACGTGACCCCCACCGATATCACCAGCCCGCGCCAGCCCCGAAGCGAAAACTCGACGGGCATCCTTTACGGCATCGGCGCCTACGGTCTTTGGGGTCTCCTCCCGCTGTACTTCATGATCCTGCTGCCTGCGACGGCAATCGAGATTGTCGCGAACCGTGTGCTCTGGTCCCTGGTGTTCTGCGCGCTGCTGCTGACCGTGATGAGGTCCTGGCGGACGATGTGGTCCGCCGCGTCGAACCCACGGATCCTCGGCACTCTGGCAATCGCAGCGCTGTTGATCGCTGTGAACTGGTTTGTGTATACCTACGGGGTCACCAACGGCCACGCGATTGAGGCGGCCCTCGGCTACTTCATCAACCCGATCGTGTCCGTGTTGCTCGGCGTCGTCGTGCTGCGGGAGAAGCTCCGCAGGCTGCAGTGGGCGGCGGTCGGCGTTGGCATCATCGCGGTGGTGGTGCTGGCCATCGGCTACGGCAACGTGCCGTGGATTGCTCTGACCCTCGCCTTTTCCTTTGGGTTCTACGGGTTCGTCAAGAAGCGGGTGGGTTCCAAGGTTGGAGCACTGTCCAGCCTGAGTATCGAAACCGCGGTTCTCACCCCGATCGCGGGTGCCGTGATGATCTGGCTGACGGTGTCGGGATCCGCGACAGTGCTCACCGAGGGCCCCGCACACTTCTGGATCATGGCCGCGGCGGGCATCATCACCGCGGTCCCGCTGCTCTTCTTCGGCGCCGCAGCCCGGAGGCTGCCGCTGACCACGATTGGGCTTCTCCAATACCTCGCGCCAGTGCTGCAGTTCCTGTTGGCGCTCTTCGTTTTCCAGGAAGAGATGCCGTTGGAGCGTTGGATCGGGTTCGGGCTGGTCTGGATTGCCCTGTCGATGCTGACCGTCGACATGCTGCACACCGTGCGAAAGAACTCCCGACCGCGCCGCTCCCGTGATGCCACGCCGGTCGAGGAGACCGCCGCGGTCTAGCCCGGTTAAGGCCAGGAACTCCTAGGCTGCCGGAAGGTTCCAGTCCCGCGGCACAACGATCATTGGCACAGGCAACGCCCGTAGCATCTTGTTGGCTGTCGATCCCAGGAACAGTTGGCTGCGCTTCGCGAGCCGGCTCGATCCGACGAAGACGATCTCGCCTGGATCCCACTCGATGTCGTCGATTGCCTGCTCGATGGTACGCCCGTGGGCAACCGTGATGGTGGTTTCGTGGCCTTCGGGAAGCTGCTCCCCCGCCCGAGCCAGCACTGAGTTGGCGTGCCGGTGTGCAAGATTAATTGCTTCACCGGTGTCCGACTGCTCGTTGACGTCCAGCGCCACCAACGAGATCAGGCGCAGCGGCATCCCGCGGCGCGCGGCGGAGTCGACCGCTACATCCAGGACAGCCTCGGCACCCGCACGGGTACCGACGGCGCAGGTGAGTCTGGTCATCCGGTCGCGGTGCCGGTACCCGCGCGGAGCCAACCCGACAGGCACTGGCGACGAGTGCAGGACCGCGTTCGCTACGCTGCCGACGGTGAATCGACGGAGCAGGCCGTTGCCGGCGGCTCCAATGACGATCAGCCCCGCATCGAGGTCATGGGCGACCTCAAGGAGTCCCTCCGCGAAAGAGTCGGCAAGTTTGACGTGCGGCACTACTTCGACGCCCCCTGGAATCCCCTCGATCGCCTCATGCAAAGCGGCAAGGGCCCGGTTGGTGCCGGCGCCTACGCTGCCGTCCTGAGGGCGGTCGAGAACGGTTACCAGATCGATGCTGGCTCCCTGCGTCCGAGCCAGCGAGGTGGCCAACGCCAGCGCGTCACGGCCACGATCATTGTTTGTAAAGCCAACTACATAACGCATACGGCGTGCCTTCCGGATCGGATTCTGACCGGCGCCCGGGGTTACCGCCGCAGATCTGCTCAGGCAACCTTATCGTGGACGGCGGGCACCGAAGTGCCCGCCGTCACACGGCACAGAGGGTTACTGCACCACGTTGGCTGAAGCACTCCCCTGCTTCAGTGTTTCACCGCGGAAGAAACCAGGGTTGACCCGGTACATGATGAACATCAGCACAGCCCCGAGGAGGATGACCCCGGTCCCGAGGATGAACACCAGCCCCACCCCTCCGATGGACGAGCCGGAACCGTAGCCCGGGTCCATCGAGTCGGTGGCTGTCTTCACGAACATGACCAGCAGGATGACGCCGCCGAGCAGCGGCGCGAGGAACTTCAGCCCGAAGTTGCGGGCGCTGCTGAACGCGACAGCCCTGAAATACCAGACGCAGGCCATCGCCGTGATCCCGTAGTAGAAGCAGATCATCATGCCGAGCGCCGTGATGGTGTCATACAGGGCGTTCTCGGATACCACCCTGGTGACTACGTAGAACCCGGCAGCTGCGACCGCGGCGGCGATAGTGGCGTAGCTGGGCGACTTGTAGGTGGGGCTGATCTTGCCGTAGCTGGCAGGCAGTGCGCGGTAGTGACCCATCGACAGCAGGGTGCGGGCAGGTGACACGAAGGTCGACTGCAGGGACGCGGCGGAACTGCTGAGAACTGTCAGGGACATTAGGATGGCGAAGGGGCCCATCACGGGGCCTGCGAGGACCGCAAAAATGCTTCCCTGGTTGTCAACATTTCCGGCGCCGAGTTCGCCGTCACCCACACCTGCATAGGTGAGGGTCGCCAACGCAACCGTCAGGTAGATCACCACAATGACCAGGACGGTGAGGGTTGCTGCCCGGCCGGGAGTACGTTCGGGGTCTTTGGTTTCCTCATTCATGGTCAGGGTGACGTCCCAGCCCCAATAAACGAAGATCGAGAGGGACACACCAGCGGCGAAAGCAGAGAAGGATTCCACCGCAAACGGGTTGAACCAGTCGGGGCTGATGGCCGTCGCGTCGAAGGCTGTCCCATTGGCGACGTGGGCAAAGGCCGCGATGGCGAACCAGCCCAGGACCAACAGCTGGAAGCCGACCAGCACGTACTGCACGGCTTTGGTGGTTTCCATACCGCGGTAGGAAACCCAGCAAGCCAACGCGATGAACACCAGGGTGGTGACGATGTTCAACGGCAGGTTAAGCGTCAGATCGGCCAGCGAGTCGTTTCCGGTCAGCTGGGCGAGCATCAGGTAGAAGAAGTCGACGGCAACAGCTGCCAGGTTCGACAGGACAATAACTGTCGCGGCGATCAGACCCCAACCACCCATCCAGCCGATCCAGGGCCCAAAAGCCCGGGTGGCCCAGGTGAAGGAGGTGCCGGCGTCGGGCATTGAATTGTTCAATTCGCGGTAGCCAAGGGCCACCAGCAGCATCGGGATGAAGCCGACCAGGAAGATGGCAGGCAACTGCACCCCCACCTCTGCAACGGTGGGACCGAGCGCCGCGGTCAGCGTGTACGCGGGAGCGATGCACGATACACCGATCACCACCGCGCCCAACAGGCCGACCGACCCGGAGTTGAGACCTTTCTGGCTGAGTCCGGTGGAGGGATCTTTCGTTGGTATGGTGCTCACTGCTTCACCTCGGTGGATTGAACGTCCTTGCCTTCACCGGCATCGGACCGCTTGGTAACAGACCGCTCCGGCTGGTGCGACTGGTCCTCAACAGCTGTGTAACTTCGTGGCACCACAACCATGGGCACCGTCAATGCTCGAAGGATCTTGTTTGCAGTAACGCCGAGGAACAGGCGGCTGTGCTGCGCCAGACGACTGGAACCGACCAGGAGGACCTCGCCCTCGTCCCAGGCCAGCGCTCCGATCGCTTCCTCGACGGTGGCTCCCTGCGCCACTTCCACGCTGACCTGCCCGCCGGCGGCGAGTGACGACGCCGCCTCGGCGAGACGCGTGTTGGCGTGCTGGTGCGCGGAATCCACCGCGGCGGCGTCCGCTCCCCCATCGGTGCCCGTTGCCGGGTCAAGCGCCACGAGCGAGACCAGCCTGAGTGGGAGTCGACGTCGGGTGGCTGAGTCGACGGCCACCGCGATCACCGCATCCGCACCCTCCCTGGTGCCCACCGCACAGGTGAGCCGGGTGATTGGATCGAGGCGTCGATAGCCCTGGGGTGCCAGGGCCACGGGTACCGGCGATGCATGCAGGAGGGTTCCGGCGACGCTACCGACGTTGAATCGTTTTCGCAGGCCTCGTGAGCTGGCACCGATGATGATCAGCGAAGCGCCCGAATCAACCGCTGCGTCGATGAGCCCGCCCGCCTGCGAATCTGCGCTGATGACGTGCGCGCGGGCGGTTACGTCGTCGGGGATCAGGGCGAGCCCTTCAGCCAGCCATTCCTGCAACTGGGCCGAGAGGATGCTCTCGAACCCTTTTTCTGGTGGATAGACCGCATTGAATGGGGAATGCTCGGGCATCACCATCACCAATTGGAGGTTCGCATCCTGGCGTCGAGCCAGGGCGACGGCGAGGCTGACGGCATCGCGTCCGCGTTCATCTGCTGTGTACCCGACGATGTAGTCCATCGGTCATGCTCCTTCGGTTGCCGAGAGGCCCACGATGTTCCGGGCTGTGATTTGACCCATCCGGACGGCACCTTCGACGTGCTGATAGCCCTCGGCAGCCAGATCCGAGCAGGACCAGTGGATCGGCCCGACGGGGGTGAGCTGGTCAGGGCCATAACGGTGCAGGCCGCCGAGGTCATAGCTGGTGGCGTAGGCGCCCCTGGTCCATTCCTCGGAGCCCCAGTCCGATTCGTAGTACACCTCGGGGGTGAGTGCCTCGGAGCCGAGGAAACCGGCAATGGACTCGAGGATCATCTGCCGACGGGCTTCGGGTGACAGCCTGAACACGGCGTCGGCCTTTTCGTCCGAGACGAAACCGACCAGCGTTCCGCGGGAATCCTCGTGGTTGGTGTTGTCGTACACCTCCTGCACGATCGAGGAGGCACTGAACCCGGTCCCGGAGAGACCATCGGCGCGCCAGAACGGTGTCGCGTAGACGGCATGGACCTTGATGACGAGCCCCAGGGACTGGTGCTGGTGCATCTGATGCTGGCGGCGAGGCAGCGGTGGCTCATAGGACACCCGCGAGTACAGGTTCGGCGGAACCGCCATGATTGCGTAGCGCGCCTTGACGGTGACGGTGTCGGACACCGCGGTGACGCCGCCGCCGTTGCTGCCGCTGCTGTTGTTGCCGCCGTCTTCGTGCCAGCGCAGCGTTCGGACTGGGCTGCTGAGCACGACGTCATCCCCCAGACGATCCGCGAGGCGTTCCGACACCTGCTGCATGCCGCCGACCACCCGCTGGTCAAGGATGAAGTTCTCATCGACCAGGTTGGAGAAGGATCCTGCCGACGCAGCCATCAGCACAGCCTGCAGGGCTGAGAAGGCATGAGCGGGTTTGGTGAGCATTCCGCCAGCGATGAAGAGCCCAATATTGTTGCAGGCTTCCTCGTCGCTGGACTGCTGCCGTAGCCAGTGGTGGAAGGAGATCGTGTCCAGTGCCCGGGCTTCCGGGTGGTTCCACGGGGTTTCCGGGCCGGCCTCTGCTGCGAGGCGGTCCAGCAGTTCGATCAGCCGATTCATTTCCCCTTCAGTGGCGGCCGAGACGGGGAACATGTCTCCGGTGTAACGGGTGCGGGCGCCATCGGCTCCGATGTAGACAGAGTCCCCCTCCCGGTACCTGTCGTAGGTTTCCAGTCCCAGCTCGTCGAGCATTCCTTTGAGAGCGGTCTGGTCTGGGGATACCCATTGGCCCCCAATCTCCAGGAGCGCGCCGTCGATGGTGTCGGTCCAGGTGCGTCCGCCGACCCGGTCTCGTGCCTCCAGGACAGCGACGCTCAGCCCTGCCCTCTTCAACTCCCATGCCGCGGTGAGGCCCGAGGGGCCCGCCCCGATGATTACGACGTCGCGTTCTAGATTCTCCACTGTTACCTTTCAGACAATATGGTCCACGCCACAAAATGAACGCCATTCATTTATTAGGGATACTGTAGCGATAGCCGGCAGTTTTGGAAAGGGCACACCCCGCACTCTCCGGGCTGAGTCAACAGATATGACGTGTTCGGCGACGGAAACTTGTCATTGGTGTTGACTCGATCCGGGCGGGTTCTGGACCCACCGGCAGGGACGACAGCAATGGCGGGGCAGTAGAATGAATCCGCAGCGAAGAGACGGTGAAGGGGCGGTCATGGGAAGTGTGGGAGCGCCGGTCAGCCGCCGTCGGGCGGGTCGTCCGCCGCGCGGACTGCTGTCACGGGACCTCATTACTGATGCAGCACTTGCCCTGATTGCCAGCCAGGGCTACGAGGGTCTCACCATGTCTGCACTAGCCCAGCGCCTGCGAGTGGCGCCGTCGGCCCTGTACAACCACGCTGAATCCAAGCAGGAAGTGCTGCGTTGGGTCGAAGACGAGGTGATGGCGAAGGTGGACTTCAGCGCTTTCGCCGCGGCCCCCTGGGATGAGGCGGTTCGCTCCTGGGCCTGGTCCTACCGCGGTGTCTTCGCAGCTCATGCACCGCTCATCTCGGTCATCGCCATTCTGCCCGTGACAGGCGCACCCGAGACGCTTGCCATGTACGAAGCGGTCACCAAAGGATTCCTCGACGCCGGTTGGCCGGCGGATCGGATTATCCCCGCCATCGTCGCCCTTGAGTCCTTCATCTTCGGATCAGCGTTCGACGTCGCCGCCCCCGAGGACATTTTTGAGTCAGGCAGCCTGGGGCCTGACTACCCTCTATTCACGGCTGCCGTCCGCCTTCGGGGCGGGTCCCAGGCCGACTCAGCCGACGCCGCGTTCACCGTCGGGCTCGAAGCCCTGATCACCGGACTGAAAGCGCAAGTGGCGGGCTGACGCCGTCGAACCCTGCCGCACAGCCCTTGCCCTACGCGCCGAAGCAGTCGTTCCCGCCGTCGTCCCCGCCAAACGCAGCAGAAACCGGCAAACGCGCCATATATTATTGGCGCGCTTGCCGGTTTCTGCGGCGCTGGCGGTTTTCTGCTGCGCTAGCGGGTTACTGCGGCGCAGACCGGGGTCGACGGCGCCGACCCCGGCGCAACAGCGTGTGCTCTACTTGGCGGCGCGGATAGCAGCCTCGAGGACGTCCAGCCCGTCGTTCAGCAGCTCATCACCAATCACTAGCGGCGGGAGCAACCGGACCACATTGCCGTACGTGCCACAGGTCAGGATGATGACACCCTCCTGCAGGCACGCGGCAGCAATGGCCTTCGTCGCATCCGGGTTTGGTGTCTTGGTCCCCGGCTTCACGAACTCGATGGCAAGCATCGCGCCCCGGCCGCGGATCTCACCGATGATCGACTCGGCCCCAAGATCCTCCTGCAGGCCCCGAAGCCGTGACGTTGCCAGCTCCTCGATAGCCTGAGCTCGGGCAACGAGATCCTGTTCCTGCATCGTCTCGATAGCGGCCAACGCGGCAGCGCAGGCCACCGGGTTGCCACCGAAGGTGCCGCCGAGACCGCCGGGGTGAACGGCGTCGAGCAGGTCGGCCCGGCCGGTGATTGCCGAAAGCGGCATGCCGCCGGCGATTCCCTTGGCCATGGTGATGATGTCGGGCACAACGCCCTCGTGGTCGACGGCGAACCAGGCGCCGGTGCGGCAGAAGCCGGACTGCACCTCATCGGCGATGAAGACCACTCCATTGGCCTTGGCCCACTCGGCCAATGCTGGCAGGAATCCTTCGGCGGGGACGATGAAACCGCCCTCCCCCTGGACGGGTTCGATGATGATGGCGGCCAGTGAACTGGCCCCGATCTGCTTCTCCATCATCGTGATGGCGCGCTGAGCCGCTTCAGCCCCGGTGATCGAGGGGTTTTCCTCGCGGAAGGGGTAGCTCATTGGCAGCCGGTAGACCTCGGACGCGAACGGGCCGAAGTCACCCGAGGGCCCACCCTTGTACGGCAGTGACTTGGCGGTCAGGGCCATCGTGAGGTTGGTGCGGCCGTGGTAGGCATGATCGAAGGCGGCGACGGCGGTGCGACCGGTCGCCAGGCGAGCCACCTTGATCGCGTTCTCGACAGCCTCGGCACCCGAGTTGAACAGCACAGTCCGCTTCTCGAAGTCGCCGGGGGTCAGCTCGGCCAGCTTCTCAGCCACCGCAATGTAGCCCTCGTAGGGCGTGACCATGAAGCAGGTGTGGGTGAAGTGCTCCACTTGCTCCTTGACGGCGCCGACGACGGCGGGATCCGACGCGCCAACGCTGGTCACCGCAATGCCGGAGCCGAGGTCGATGAACGAGTTACCGTCGACGTCGTGAATGATGCCGCCGTCGGCGTCGGCAACATACACCGGCACGCTTGAGGCAACGCCCTTGGCCACCACTGCCGCCCGACGAGCGGCAAGCTCGGTGGACTTGGGGCCTGGGAAGTCGGCGATGATCTTGCGCTTTTGCTCGAGCCGGAATTGCGGCTGGATCGCTTGGGTGGTCATAGTGAAACTGCCTTTCTAAACATCAAGCGCGCTCATGACGTGCTTGATCCGGGTGTAGTCCTCAACGCCATACATCGAGAGGTCCTTGCCGTAACCGGAGCTCTTGAAGCCTCCATGCGGCATCTCGGCGGTGAGAAGAATGTGGGTATTGATCCAGACTGCGCCGAAGTCGAGGTCCCGGGACACCCTCATGGCGGTGCCATGATCGGTGGTCCAGATGCTCGACGCCAGCGCGTACTCGACGTCGTTGGCCAGCTCGACCGCCTCGTCCTCGGTAGTGAACTTCTGCACGGTGATGACCGGGCCGAAGGTTTCCTGCTGGACAATGTCGTCGGTCTGGCGGGCACCGGTGACGATGGTCGCCTCGTAGAAGTAGCCCTTGTCCCCGGAGCGCTTGCCCCCAATCTCGACCTTGCAGTGCTCAGGAAGGGCGTCCAACACCGCATTGACCGAATTGAAGTGGTTGATGTTGTTCAGCGGGCCGAAGTAGTTCTGGGAGTCGTCGGCGTTGCCGGTCTTGAGCGTTTCGGTGTGCGCCACCATGGCGGCCACCAGGTCATCGTGGACCGAATCCTGAACCAGCACCCGGGTGATCGCCGTGCAATCCTGGCCCGCATTGAAGAACGAGAACTCAGCGATCGCTGCTGCGGTCTTCTTGATGTCGGCGTCGGCGAAGACGACGGCGGGGGCCTTGCCTCCCAACTCAAGGTGAGCTCGCTTGAGCGACTTCGCCGCTCCGGTGGCGACGGCGATACCGGCGCGGACCGATCCGGTGATTGAGACCAACCCGGGCACGGGATGGTCGACCATCGCGGCCCCGGTTTCCCCGGTGCCCAGCACCACGTTCAACACCCCCGGTGGAAGGATTCCCTGGGTCAGCTTCGCCAACACCAGGGTGGACTCGGGTGTGGTGTCGCTGGGCTTGAGGACCACCGTGTTGCCGGCGGCGAGCGCAGGACCGATCTTCCAGATGGCCATCAGCAGCGGGTAGTTCCAGGGTGCAACCTGGGCGACTACCCCAATGGGCTCGCGACGGATATAGGAGGTGTGGCCCTCGACGTATTCGCCAGCGGACTTCCCTTCCAGCAGGCGAGCGGCGCCGGCGAAGAACCTCAGCTGGTCGGCGCCCACGGCCACTTCCTCGGCGGCAATCAGATCGCGCACCTGCCCGGTGTTGCGGTGCTGCGCATCGACCAGTTCATCGCTGGCCGCCTCAAGCGCGTCGGCGAGCTTCAGCAGCATGAGCTGCCGCTGGCTCGGGGTGACGTGCTTGAACGTCCTGAACGCTTGAGCGGCCGCCGTCATGGCGGCGTCGACATCCGACTTCAGCGATACTGGCGCCCTCGCCACGACCTCGCCATTGGTGGGGTTGACGATGTCGAGCAGCTCGGTGCCGGCCGGTGTGACAAACTCGCCGTTGATAAAGTTTTGGAGGGTGGTTACCACGGTATTCATCCCTTTTCTATGATGGGCTGACGGATCACTGCGGATCCATCACAGCGTAAATCCATTGCTGACCCTACGCCTCCTCTTATTCCCCGGCCTAGGGTGATGCGCACAACAACCTGGGGCGCCTGTCATGCACCCGCACAGTGTCACGGTCCTATAGTTGAGGCATGGCCATCACCCTTCCCACCCTGCTTACGGCCGCCGGCCTCGGTCTCCACACCGTGGGGGCCGCCGTCGTGCCGGACATCCCCATCCAATGGGTCGCGGTAACCGAGCTCGAGGATCCTCTTCCATTCCTCAGCGGCGGCGAGGTGGTGCTGACCACCGGCCTCCGGCAGAAAACGACGACGGCGCAGCGCTCCTTCGTGCGCCGAGTCCATGAGTCGGGGGCGCTGGGGATCGGCTTCGGCACTGGGCTTGGGCACCGGCAGGTCCCCGCCGCACTGGTCGACGAGGCAGATTCCCTGGGGCTGCCCGTGTTCCGCGTCCCCTACGAGACCCCGTTCATCGCCATCGGGAAGATTGTCGCTGACTCACTCTCAGCCGACCACTACTCCAGGCTCGAAAGCCTGTTGAAGGGTCATCAGATTCTCGCGTCGGCCCTGCTCGGGGAGGGTGGCCTCCCCCAATTGCTGCGGGAGCTTGCCACGATGCTCAGCACCGACGTCGTGCTGTCCCAGTACGGCGCCCAGCTGTTCAGTACTGAGACGACCGGAGGAGCCGGGTCTGGCGCCCCCGGCGGCCACTGGCATCGGCTCCCGGTGGCCACCGGCCTGAAAGACCGCTGCACGCTTGCCATCGCGGAGCCTTACAACCCCAACGCCATCGTCGCCTATGCGCAGAGCCTGATCAGCGTCGAGTTGAGCAACCAGGCCCGACGGCGGGCCAGTGAACGCGCAGTGGTTGGGCAGCTCTGCCAGGACGTGGTCCGCGGCACCCTGGCAGGTCCCGACGCCGTCGCGCGCCTGGGTGGCGCCGGCATCGACACCGCACTGCGCCAAGTGGTGGTGATCGTCGAAGTGGCCTCCGGGCAGCGTCGGGCGCTGCGAACCCTGCCGACACCGGCAGGGTTCGCGTCGGGAGTGGAAGCGCTGGTTGACGAGCGGTTGGTCATCGCCGTTCCTGACGGTGATGGACCCGTTCTCAGTCAGCAGATGGGCGCCTACCTCCACGGCGCCGGGCTGACCGCGAAGGTGGGATATGGGGGTGCCTATGCGCAGGCCAGCGGCTTCCGCTGGAGCTATTTCGAGGCGCGGGAATCGTTGACCAGGGGCTTGCCCGTGAACACCCCTGACCGGCTGAGTCTGACCTCCCTGCTAATGGCCAGCGAGGATGTGCCACTCGCCGATCTCGCTGCTGAAGCGTTGGATCCGGTCGTGGCGTTTGACCAGCGCCATCACGCCGAGTTGATGGTGACGCTTGAGCGGTACCTGATGCTGAACGGGTCGGTCGCCGCGGTCGCTGAGGCGTTGCAGCTTCATCGGAACACCGTGCGTTACCGGTTGCAGCAGATCCAGGACCTGAGCGGCTACGACCCGGGAGTCACCGCCGACCGGGTTCACCTGTACCTCGCCCTGAACGTGCGGGGACTCCGATAGCCGGGCAGCGGTGACACGAATTGTCCGAAAAGTGCTGGTCTTTCGTCAGACGGCGTGGTCAAATTACGTCAGCCAGACAGCACCGCTCCCAGCGTCGCGCATCCGGCGGATGCCGCTCAAGGGGGACTTGAGGGCCTTTCTCAAGGAAGAGACGTGGTCTCATGACGCACCGTAATCGACTGATGACCTTCGGCACGTGTGCCGCACTCATCGCTGGTTCTACCTTTCTGGCTGCCTCACCCGCAGTAGCCGCGCCCGCCTCGGCCTCCTGCGTTGCTGCTCAGTCTGCGCTGGGGGCTGCCCTGGACTCCGCGTCAGTGGACATCGGCCTGGCCTACGATCTGAAAACCGCGCTGGCCGCCATCGAGGCCGCTTCCGAGGCACTCGATCAGGCCTGGATAGACGCCGACATCGCAGCAGTTCATGAATACGCAGCGTACGACGCCGCGATTGCGGCCTTTGACACGGCGGCGATGGCCCTGGAAACAACCCAGGCTGCTCTGGACGCGGCACAGACCGCGAAGTTCCTCGCCGATGACCGTGTTGTGGCCGCCGCGCTGGCGCTCGCTGACGTGGCAGACGGCGACGACGTCGCTCGCCTCGCCGCTGAAGCAGAGCTCGCCGCCGCCCGGGCCTTCCAGGTCGAGGCGACAACCGTGCTGGCTGCACGGCAGGCGGAACGGGACACAGCACCCGAGGCATTCGCTGCGGCTGATGAAGCGCTGATGGAAGCACAGCTGGCACTGGAAGATGCGCTCTACACCGAAGCAGTAGTCGCGGCCGAGAACACCTACTACGCCGCAATCGAGACCATCGAAGCAGTTCTTGCCGCTCTGGGCGGCGCCGGCACCGGCACCAGCATCGAAGAGGTCCAGGTGCTGGTGAACGCTGCGCTCGCTGCCTGCGCTGCGCCGGGAACGGGAGAGGGTGCCGGCGAGGACTTCGAGGTGCCGGTTGTCGTTGTCGCACCCACCGCCCCGGCGGCGCCCGGCCCGATCGGCACCGGGACCACTGCGGCAGCCGGGAGGGGTTTGAACATCCAGACCGCAGCTGCTGACCCAGCACCTGACACTGCAGGCGCCCTGACCTTTGGCGGGGCGGCGGGAGCGGCGTTGGTGCTTTTGTCAGGTGCTGGCGTGTGGCTCCGCCGCTCCACCCGGGCCTGAGCATGCGCGGCTGGCGGGGCCTCCCGGCCCGGTGGACCGGTCTGGCGCTGTCTGCTGCCCTGATCGTTGCCGCTACGTCGGTGGCGGGCGAAGCCTCATCTGAACCTGTCACGTTCGACCGCCAGACCGTAGCCGCTGCCTTCGTTCCAGTCCAGCCGGCCGAACCGCCAGCGGCAACGGCAACGGCAACGGCTGCACCATCGGCTCCCGCCCCGGAACCAGCCGCGTCGCCGCCTGGCTGGCTCACTGTGGCGGCCGCAGGGATCGACCAATCAATCCTGCCCCTCACCCCCTCGACGGAGGAGTTTGCATCGCAGTCAATCGTGCCGCCGTTGACTGAGGATGCCTACTGGCTGACATCCTTTGGGACACCCGGGCTGGCGTCGGAAGACACCACCTACATCACCGGCCACAGCTGGGAGGGCCGTGACGCCCCCTTCAACCGACTGAGCACCGACGCCAACGTGGGCGATTCGATTGTGCTCACCACCGAAACGGGTGTTCTCGACTACGTCATCGATTCGGTGACCACCCACGACAAGAACACCCTGAAGGACAGCGAGATCTGGAATATCGTGCCCAACCGTCTGGTGCTGATCACTTGCTACACCGAAGACATTTGGGGCAAAAACGTGGTCATCACGGCCAACCCTGCGGGCAGCGTCTAGAAGTCGTGCCGGTTCAGTACATTGCGGTTACCGCGTCCGGCGTTGCCCGGACGCTTGAGCCGCTGGGCGGACTTGACCGATTCCTTCCGGCTACGGTCCGGACTGCTGCCGATCGCCTTCAGCATGAACAGGACCGGCTGACTTACCGTGCGGCTCACGCCGTGTTCCGGCTCATGGCGGCTCAGCTGCTCGGCGCAACCCCGTCGGAGGCCCCCGCGCTGCCGGTAACACGCTCCTGCCGGATCTGCGGCTCGGGCCTGCATGGCAAACCGGCCATCAAGGGAGTGGAGCTGAGCCTGTCCCGTTCCGCGGGCTCACTCCTGGTGGCCTCGGCTCCCGCCGGGCACCCCATCGGTGCCGATATCGAGCACATCCCCGACGCCGTCTTCGACGGGTTCGACGCCTATGCCCTCTCGGTTCCGGAGCGGGAACAGCTCCGGGCCGACGACGTCGATGCGCGGCTCCGGCTGTGGGTCGCCAAGGAGGCGGTACTGAAAGCAACCGGGCATGGGCTCAGCATCGAGCCCTCCACCTTTTCCATCGCAGGCAATTCCTGCACGGGACTGGCCGCCGCGGAGCACCTGAAACTGACCTGGGTCAGCCCACCTGTTGGGTATGCTGCGGCGATCGCTGCGCCCGCCGCTTCGGAACTGGCCGCAACGGAGCTGGTCCAGTTGACGATGCTCCAGTTGGTGTAGCCGAGCAGGAACCAGGTGACCTGCGCGCGCCCAGCTATTTACCGGTCGCGTGGTCGAGGCAGTACGGTGTCCACGGCCGGGCTTCAAGGCGTCCACCCGCAATCATTTGGCCGCAGCTGGCACACACGCCGTAGGTGCCGGCGTCGAGCCTTGCCAGCGCGGCTTCAATCTCTTCGGCCCTGCCTCGTGCGTCCCGGGCCAGAGCTGACATCTGTGAAAGTTCAGCGGCGATGGTGGTCCCCTCGGGGTCGTGTTCGTCGTCGACGTTTGAATTGTCCCGGGCCGCGCTGACCGAGCGGCTATCGGCATCCAGTGCGGCGAAACTCGCGCGGGTGCGGGCGAGCTCCGCGCGCAGACGCGGACGGTAAGGCTCAAAGTCTGTCTCGGCTGCCATGGCGCAATAGTACGGTGTCACCGGCCCCGGTCGACGACGGGACGGGCGAGTGATTCGGTTGTCAACCCACCCGGGTGGAGCTCCATCTGGTAGTCCAGTCCCCATGGAAAGGGAGAGCAGTCGACCACCGCTAATATTTGCGGGAGATCAGGACCTGTTCAATTCTTCGGAGTCGACCAGCGAATCGTCTATCCTAATAACTGCCGGCGTCCCGCTACCTGGGATTGCCGCTCGGCTGAGAACCGCCCGGCCAGCTGGCGGCGCGGCAAGAACGACAGGGACTTATGGTTGAGCGGTGCATTTCCACAGCAAACAGCAACGGTGCGACCCTGTGCACCCCGTACCTTACGGAACTCCCGATCACTGGTGCTGCCATCTCGGTTTTCGGCGGAGCCGTTCAGGAAACGATCTGCTGCAGTGATGACATTGCGCGCAGGCTCGATGAGTTGCAGTTCGAACTTGGGGAGGGTCCCCGCTGGGAAGCAGCCTCAAGTCGAGTCCCGGTACTGATCCCGGATACCGCAGAAAACTTGCACACCCGGTGGCCTGTTTTCGGTAACGCGGTCCGTGCCACAGAGGTGAAGGCGATGTTCGTCTTTCCCCTTGTTCTTGGCGCGATCGATATTGGAGTCGTCGAGCTGTACCGGACGAACCCAGGCAAGCTCAGCGGAGCGAACGCTGCGGCGGCAGCAGTCCTCACCGATCAAACCTCGTGGAGGTTGCTGCGTCGGATGTTGTCCAGGGAACCCGGCCACGACGAATCGTTTGGGGGCAATGACGACACCTCACTATCGCGCCGCGAGATTCACCAAGCCACCGGAATGGTCCTGGCGCAGGCGAACATCACAGCCACTGACGCTCTCCTTCTGTTGCGGGGATACGCCTTCGCCGAGGGGCTCCAATTAAAAGAGGTAGCAGCTGCGGTTATCGAACGCCGGCTGGACTTTACGCCGAAACCTCAATAGCGGAGTAAACTCTATTCATGGTGACTTCGACCCGCGCAGAACGCGTCAGCGCTGCTTTCGTAAAGATCGCTGACACGCTGGTCGACGACTACGACGTTCTTGATCTTCTCCATGCTCTCGTGGAGGAGTCGATCGACATTCTCAACGCGACTGCGGCCGGGCTATTGCTCGTGGACCAGCACGGCGAGCTCCAGGTCCTGGCGTCCACCAGCGAGGAAAGCCAGCTGGTCGAGGTACTGCAGCGCGAAGCTGGCGCTGGACCCTGCGTCGAGGCTTTCCAGACCGGAAAAGTTGTCACGGTTGACAATATTGCCGACCTCGGTGACCGTTGGCCCGATTTCAAGCAGGCAGCCCTGTCGCAGGGATTTCGTTCGGTACATGCCATCCCCATGCGGATACGAGGCAGGACAATCGGTGCCCTCAACCTTTTTGGTGTGAATGCTGGCGCACTGTCCGTGGAAGATGCAGCGATTGGGCAGGCACTCGCCGACGTTGCCACGATCAGTATTCTGCAGGAGCGCGCGGTACGCGAAGCCGGGGTCATCAATGATCAGCTCCAGCGCGCCCTGACCAGCAGGATCCTGATTGAACAAGCCAAGGGCGTGGTGGCCCAGTTGAGCAATGTCGATATGCATGAATCGTTTACCCGGATCCGCAACCATGCCCGCCGGAACCACCTCACGTTGCACGACACGGCGACCCAGATTGTCGATCGGTCGTTGTCGCTGTAGCCAGCCCGTAGCAGTCGCAGGTAGGCCCCAGGCAGGCGTCAGGCAGGCATAGTGCACTTTAACTGAAAATGCGTTGTCAGGTTGCCGTCAGTTTGCCGATGTACCTATCCGACTCACTGACCGCGGTTTAGCTACCATATGGTCACCTTCCAAGCGTCGTTTGACTGTCTCAGAACTCATTACTCATATACCTCCCCGAAATACCGACGATCTTGAGGATTCGCTGCGCTGCCTCAGCTTGTGAGTTGGAACCGGATGAGTAAAGAACGTCCAGAGGGAAGAACCTTTTCGCAGCGAGAGATGTTAAAAGAAATCTGCCCCGTCCGGATACTTCCATGGAATGTTTTTCCACTCAACACGGCGCCGGGGTCTGGGGCAGTACATTCACTCTAGACCCTTGCAGGCAGCGCGTCTATGGCTGCTGAGGTCTATCTGCTTCCACAGTTTCGGGGGCTGCCATTGTCCGGCGGATATCGTCGAACACCGCCCGCGACTCACGCAGCCAGGGGAGCCCCACAAATACGTGGAAGGCACCCGGGTACCGGTTGAACGCTATGACGCGGCCGGCGTCTCGCATCACCCGATCGAACGCGATGGCGTCTGCCATGCAGATGTCCCGGCTCCCCTGATAGAGCGTCACGGGCGGGAGCTCAGCCAATGCGGCGGGCGGGGCGAAGATCGGGCTCAGCAGCTGATGTTTGGGGTCCTCGCCTGCCGCCCACCATTTTCCCGCCTCGACTGCGCCTGGAACCGCAAGCATGGGATCGACCCGGTCGTACTGCGGAATGGCTGGGTTTGTGCCTGTGACGTCCAGCCAGGGCGAGAAGAGGATCAGGTGGCCGGGCTGGGGCAGGCCGAGGGCCGCGAAGTGCAAGGCCTGGCCGACCGCCAACCCGCCGCCCGCCGAATCCCCGGCCAGGACGACGTCGTCGGCGCTCGTTGTTGAGAGCACCAGTTCGTAGACGGCGGCGAGGTAGTCGTAGGTTTCCCTGAAGCTGTGTTCGGGCGCCAACCGGTAGAGCGGCACGGTCACCGTTGCCCCGGTGGCCCTGATGAGCGCTGCAATGATCCACCAGTGCGGGCGGGCCAGTTCGTTGATGTAGGTCCCACCATGGGTGTAGATGATGTGGCGTCCGGGGCCCGCCGACCGGGGACGCAG
This sequence comes from Arthrobacter sp. Sr33, assembly GCF_054511195.1. Classification (NCBI taxonomy): domain Bacteria; kingdom Bacillati; phylum Actinomycetota; class Actinomycetes; order Micrococcales; family Micrococcaceae; genus Arthrobacter; species Arthrobacter sp. Sr33. The sequence continues at coordinate 33,401 of NZ_JBTNDD010000003.1, forward strand.
GGTGAGGGTGCGGACGCCGTCAACCGCCAGCTCCTCGACGGTGCAAAGCCGCCGCAGGGCTCGGGGCAACGGCGCCGGAGTGGGGTAGGCGCGCTGCAGGTACCGGGCCCGCATCCATTCGAGCGAGTTGTAGTGCCGTTTCGTCGAAGTCCAACCCAGCAAGGCGTTGACGACTCTCATGGGTGCGCTCGCTGCAGGTTCGGCGGCCGACTGGGGGGTAGGGCTCATAAGCTCAACTTTGCCACGAGCCCGGCCCCGGGCAGGCCTCGGAGCTCGCCCTGATTCTGGCGCTGGGGTCTGGCGCTGGGGTCTGGCGCTGGGGTCTGGCGCTGGGGTGCGCCGGTCCATAGGGTATGAGGATGGCTAACCCATCGCACACCAGCCTCCAGCACAGCTGGCAGGGCGAGGACGACCCCGGCCGGCTGGACACGGCCACCATCAACCTCGAATCCGACCGGCTTACCGCTCACGGCACCTCCAGGACCACAGATTATGCGGTGAGCTGGGCGCTCGCCACGACGTCGGGATGGGTGACCCAGCGGCTCACCGTCACCGTCCATGGCCAGGGGTGGAGCCGTCACCTGGAACTGGTGAGATCGGAGGACGGCCACTGGTCCAGCGATACGCAGAGCTCCGGTGCCGTCGATCTCCCCCCGCCCGGGATCACGGATCCCGATGGACTGGCCGCTGCGCTGGATTGCGATCTGGGCTTGTGCCCGGTGACCAACACGATGCCGATCCTCCGACTCAACCTGGTCTCGGACGACGACGCGCCGGCAGACGAAACCGAACTCACCATGGCGTGGGTTGAGGTGCCGAGCCTGCGGGTAATCCCCAGCGCTCAGGTGTACAGCCATGTGCGGCCGGCGCGACCCGACAGTCCTGCGATGGTGTTGTATAGCTCCGGCAACCGCGGATTCACTGCCGAGCTGACTGTCGACGACGACGGCGTGGTGGTCGACTACCCCGGCCTGGCCCGGCGGATACGCTAGCTCCAATCAGTCGGGGCAACGCCATTTGACTCCACATTGGGAGCCTGTGCTGGGTAAACTCAGACTGGCCGGGATTGCAGCTGGCACGGACCAACCACGCGCACCCCGGACAGTGAGGAACCCATGACCAACGCCGTCGACGTTGCCCTGATGATCGATTTACTTGGGGTCTTCTTCTTCGCGGTGTCCGGCTCTCTCCTTGCCGCACGCAAAGGCTTTGATCTGGTGGGTTCCCTGCTGCTGGCCTCCCTTGCCGGATTGGGCGGCGGGGTGGCTCGGGACCTGATCATCGATACGGTCCCTGCGGCCTTCTCCAATCCCTTCTACTTGCTCCCGCCGGTGCTCGCGACCCTGCTGGTGTATTTCCTTTTCTCCGGCGTCGAACGGGTCAGCAACCTGCTGGTGGTGTTCGACGCCGCCGGCCTGGGCCTGTTCTGCATCACCGGCACGGTGAAAGCGCTGGAGTTCGGGCTTCACCCGGTGGCGGGTATCCTCCTCGGCGTGACCACGGCGGTTGGCGGTGGCCTGCTCCGTGACGTGGTGGCCAATGAGGTGCCCCAACTCTTCGATCCCCGGGACATTTACGCGCTTCCGGCCATGCTCGGGGCCGGTCTGACCACCCTGCTGGTCAGCAACGGCTGGTTCAATGTGGCGACCGGCGGCGTCGTCGCTGCATTGGTCTTCACCCTCCGGGTCCTCGCATGGCGCTTCAGCTGGCGAGCGCCGCTGGCAGTCCTGGGCTGGAAGCGCTCGGGCACTGCATAAGCCACCGCACTGTGGGGGCTAGGATGGATGTATCCCCCAATCCCACCCCTGGAGTTTCAATTGACTGAGCTATTCCTGGACAAATTCCGTGCCCTGGTTCCGGCGTACTTCGATGACCAGTGGTCGGCGGAAGATGGCCTGTCGAAGGAAGAACTTCAGGACCTCATGGAGGACCAGGATTTCGATCTTCCCCTCGCTCTGCGCGACTTCTACCTTGCCGTCGGGGCCGTCGAAGACATCATGGAGGCGTACCACTTCTTCTGGGATCCCGATGAGCTCACGATCGAGGACGGACACCTGCTTTTCCTCGAAGACGAAGAGGAAAAGTACACCTGGGGTATCAGGGTGGATCAGTTGGATGTTCCCGATCCCATCATTTGGCGTCGGAACAACGCCCGCGGCACCTGGAAGAGTGAAGAGGGCACGTTCAGCGAATACGTTCTCGACATGTTCGAGTGGGTGTTCGAGGAAGACGCGGTCGAGGAGTGACCGAGTGGGTGCGGCATGCTCCTGACAATTACCGGTGCCCCTTCTGCGACCTCGCCGCCGGGGATTTCGCAAACCCAAAAAACCTGTGCGAGCCCGGCGACCTGATCTACTCAGACGACCTGGTGTTGGCGTTCATTGCCTCCCACGGCTTCGACCCGCAACCCGGCCATGTGTTGGTGACTCCCCGGGCCCACTTCGAGTTGCTCTATGAGCTGCCCGACGACGTCGCCGCCCGCATCATGATCGTCACCCGCGACATGGCGGTCGCCATCAAGCGGGCCTGGTCACCTGACGGCATCTCCACCCGCCAGCATAATGAGCCGGCCGGCAGCCAACATGTCTGGCACTATCACCAGCATGTGCTCCCCCGCTGGCACGACGACGGTTTCTACTTCACCCCGAAGCGACCCGTGGTTGATCCTGCGGTGCGGGCCAGGAAGGCAGCCGAGCTGCGCGCCTGCCTGTAGCGTGCACATCCGAGAAGGAGTCCCACGATGGAACTGATGAGATTGGGCGAGCCCGGCCGGGAAATCCCTGCGGTGCGCCAGGACGGGGAAACCTATGACCTGCGCGGACTAACCGCCGACATTACCGGCGTGTTCCTCGGGGAGGACGGCATCGGCCGGGTGCGTGATGCATTGGCTGCCGGCACCCTGCCACCGCTTGAGGGGGCCGCAGCGATGCGGGTGGGAGCTCCGCTGACGGGTATTGGCGCCGTCGTCTGCGTGGGCCAGAACTATGCGGCGCACGCAGCCGAGACCGGCGACCAGCCGCCCAAGGCCCCGATCATCTTCTTCAAGCATCCCAATACGGTCGTCGGGCCGAACGACGACGTCGTCATCCCGCCGGGCGCCCAGAAAGTTGATTGGGAGGTGGAGCTTGCCGTGGTCATCGGCAAGCGGGCGTCCTACCTGTCCAGCGTCGAGGAGGCCCTCGACTGTATCGCCGGGTTCACGATCAGCAACGATGTCTCGGAACGCGACTACCAGATCGGGCACTCGGGAGGCCAGTGGTCCAAGGGCAAGTGCGCGCCGACCTTCAACCCGATGGGACCAGCCTTGGTGCCGGTCGCCGATGTCGCGGATCCGCAGGCACTCCGGCTCTACTCAACCGTCAACGGTGACCCCAGACAGGATTCCACGACAGCTGACATGGTGTTCAGCGTCGCCGAGATCATTCACAACCTCTCCCAGTACATGGCCCTGGATCCCGGAGACGTGGTGAACACCGGCACCCCCGAGGGTGTTGCCCTGTCCGGCCGTTTCCCCTATCTGGCGGCCGGAGACATTATGACGATCGGCATTGACGGTCTGGGCGAGCAGCGCCAACGCGTCGTCGGGTCCTGATTGGCGCAGGTCAGGTCGACAAGAGGAGCCGGGGCTAGACGTCCCGGGTGACGACGGCCTGTGCGAAAGCGGTCAGGGCCTGCTTGACGATGCTTTCCGGCAGTGGTTCGAGGGCGGCGACGGCGTCGTCGGCCCACTGCTGAGCGACCTTCCAGGCGTCCTGGGTTGCCGGGTGGGTACTGACGGCAGCGACGGCGGTAGCGAGCGACTCGTCCGAGGTGAGGTCCCCATCGACCAGGTCGACAACATGGGCGGCCGAAGCGTCCCCGGCAGCAGCGGCCTGGCGGATCAGCAGAATCGGCAGCGTCGGGACGCCCTCGCGCAGGTCGGTGCCTGGTGACTTGCCGGAAGTGACCTTGACGCCAGTGACGTCGATGACGTCGTCGGCGAGCTGGAACGCCACCCCCACCTTCTCGCCGTAGGACAGCATGACGTCGATGACCGACTGCGAGGCCTGGCCGAACAGCGCGCCGAGCTGACCCGACGCCGCAACCAGCGACCCGGTCTTGTCTGCGATGACCGACAGGTAGTGCTCCACCGGATCTTCGTCCTCGCGGGGCCCGACCGTCTCGTGAAGCTGTCCCAGGCAGAGCCGTTCAAAGGTCCGCGCCTGGATCCCCAGGGCCCGGCCGCCCAGCTCCGACACCAGGATGGAGGCACGGGCGAAAATCAGGTCACCGGTCAGGATGGCTACCGAGTTGCCCCACACCTCGTGGGCCGTCGGCGCACCACGACGGTACGGCGCCGAGTCCATGACGTCGTCGTGATAGAGCGTGGCCAGGTGAGTCAGTTCGACGACGACGGCGGCCTGCACCACCTCGGGGCGGCTGGCATCCCCGAGGTGCGACGCCAGAATGGTCAACAGCGGCCGGATGCGTTTGCCGCCCGCTTCAACGAGGTGGCGGCTGGTCGCATCGGCGAGCGGATCGGAGCTGGCGATGGCTTCCCGGAGCTGCTTCTCGACCTTGGCCAGGCAGGTGGTGACCGCGGGCCCAAGGTGAGGATCCTCTGCGATCAAGGCAAATCCGGGCGGAAGCCGCAGACCGGTAGCAATGGCTCCGGTGGCAGTGTCGAGCTCGGCGCCATCGGACAGCGAGTGTCCAGCACGGGTCCAGCCGGGGTTCGCAGATTCTGTCACTGTCTAAGACTAACTAGTAGAGCGCGTGGAACTGGCATGCGTCCGCGCGCGCGGATGGGATTGGTTGCTGACGGCCGGCACCAGCTGCTCCAGCAGGTGAATGACGCGGTCCTCGAAACCTTTGCCACCGGAGTCGGTCAGGTTGGCGAGCATCCGCACCACAAAGCGCATCAGCACCGGGATCGGCATGCCGGTCCGCAACGCCAACCGCAGAATGGCCGGCTTGCCGATCAGCTGAGCGAAGATGGTGCCGAGGGTAAAGTGGCTCCCCCACAGCCCTCTGATGTGTGGCGCGTAACCGGCCAGGACCTGATCGCGGCCCAGGGTCGAGCCGACCTGTTCGGCGTTGATGATGAACTCGGCAGCGTACCGGGCCGACTCCATCGCGTAGGAGATACCCTCACCGTTGAACGGGGACACCATTCCACCGGCATCGCCGAGCAGCAGCATCCCCGGACTGTAGTGGGGTGTCCGGTTGAAGCCCATGGGCAGGGCGGCCCCGCGGATCTCGCCGACCTGCTGCTCGGAAACGAAACCCCACTCAGCGGGCATCCCGGCGGTCCAGTCCCGCAGCACCTGCTTGTAATCCAGCTTGCCGAACTCGGCAGAGGAATTGAGGATGCCCAGGCCCACATTGGACGTGCCATCCCCCACACCGAAGACCCAGCCGTAGCCGGGAAGCGGCTTGCCGGTCGCATCGGGGAGCTCGAGCCACCCTTCCATCCAGGGGTCCTCATGGCGCGGACTGGTGAAGTAGGTGCGTACCGCGACGCCGAGCGGGCGATCATCGCGCTTCGCCAAGCCCAGGCTGACGGCCGTCCGGGTCGAGTTGCCATCGGCAGCCAGGACCGTGTCAGCGTGAAACTGCCGGGTCTCCCCCGTCTTACGCCCGGACGAGTCCAGAATATTGACGACGACGCCGGTCACCCGGCCGGCGTCGTTGCGGATCGCCCTGGTGACGGAGTGACCCTCAAGGATGACGGCGCCCGCCGCGCGAGCGTGTTCGGCTAGTTGTTCATCGAATCCGAACCGGGTGCGGACCAGCCCGTAATCGGGGAAGTCGGTTAGCTCCGGCCAGGGCACCTCGACGGTGCGGCCGCCGGCTTTGAGCCGCAGCCCGACGTTGCGGCGCCATCCCGCCGTCTCCTCATGAGGCAGGCCGAGCAGCTGGATCTCACGGACTGCGCGGGGCGTGAACCCGTCCCCGCAGACCTTCTCACGCGGGAAGACCGATTTTTCCACCACTGTCACGTCTACCCCGGCACGCGCCAGGTAGTAGGCGGCGGTTGAGCCAGCGGGGCCAGCCCCGACAATCAGTACCGACACTTAGTGTGCTGGCCGCGTGCTGCGGCGGCTGAGGCGCGCCTGTGCGGGTGCTGTAGCAGTGTCAGCGGGCTTGGTCGCGCGATGGACGGCGACGATACCGCCATTGAGATTGCGGTAGGCCACGTCCTGCCACCCGGCATCAGTGAGCCAGCCAGCCAGTGCATCCTGATCCGGCCAGGCCCTGATGGATTCCGCGAGATACACGTAGGCGGTCGGGTTCGAACTGACCTTCGTCGCAATCGCGGGCAATGCCCGCATCAGGTACTCCGTGTACATGGTGCGCCACAGTCGAACGGTTGGTTGTGAGAACTCGGCGATCACCAGTTTTCCGCCGGGCTTGGTGACGCGCAGCATCTCCGCGAGCGCCTGCTGCGGACGGTGCACGTTACGGAGCCCGAAGGAGATGGTCGTCGCGTCAAAGGAGTTGTCGGCAAACGGCAGATCGGTGGCATCACCGGCAATGAAATCAATGTCCGGGCGACGGCGTTTGCCGACCCGCAACATGCCGAGGGAGAAATCGCAGGCGACGACGTACACCCCGTTGTCTGCGTAGGGCTCGCTGGAGGTGCCGGTTCCGGCGGCCAGGTCGAGCACCTTTTGGCCCTTCGCGGCTCCTACCGCATCCACCACAATGCGACGCCAGCGGTGGGTCTGTCCGAGGGACAGGACGTCGTTGACCACGTCGTATTTGGGCGCCACGTCGTCAAACATGGCTGCAACTTCTTCGGGACGCTTTTCCAGTGATGCACGGTTCACCCTTGTATTGTCTCAAACAATTGACAGGTCCATAATCGGGGCGCGGGCGACCGGGTTCCGGGCAACCGGGTCTCGGCAGTGGCACCGCCAGCCCGTCCCTGCCACTGCCGGGCAAGAGTAGGCTTGGAAATCATGAGCACTCCGTCCTCCATCGCGGTCGCGCCGCCGCTGACACCAGCGCGCGGTCTGCGCAGCATCACCATTCCCCGGGGACAGCTCGACGACAGTACCGGCCTGCTCGACTATGTTGCCCGCAATGACGTTCACACCTGGGTGCGCCGCGGCGATGGCCTGGTTGCCTTCGGTGAAAGCGCCCGGTTCACGACGGCGGGCCCCGACCGGTTCATTGAGGCCCAGGAGTGGTGGCGCACCCAACTCGACGCCGCCGACGTCGACAATCCGCTCGCCGTTCCCGGTTCCGGACTGGTGGCCTTCGGCTCGTTTGCGTTCTCCAAGACCTCCCAGCATCAGTCTCGGCTGATTGTGCCGCGCATTGTGGTGGGCTGCCGCGATGGTCACAGCTGGCTGACCTATATCACCGACGACGAAGGCGCGGAAGTAACCGCCGACGCCGCCGAGGCGGCACTGGCTGAATACCTCGACGAGACGGCCATCGAACGTGTTCCTGACGCCGCCGACCGGCTCACCCCGGGAATTCTCTCCGAGGAGCAGTGGATGACCGCCGTGGAGCAGGGGATCGAGCACGTTCGCAGCGGCGAGCTGAGTAAGTTGGTGCTCGCGCGTGACGTCGTCGCCGAGCTCGGTTCTCCGGTGGCGACCGCCCAGGTGCTGCGCGAGCTGGCGGTCAGGTACTCGGACTGCTGGACCTACTCGGTGGACGGGTTGATCGGTTCAACACCTGAAATGCTCATTAAAGTTGAGAACTCGACGGCCCAGGCCAGGGTCCTCGCCGGCACCCTGGACCGCAACAATGCACCGGCCGATGATCCGGACTACGCGCAGCGGGTGCTCGCTGGCTCCGAGAAGCAACTGCATGAGCACCAGATCGCCATCGACTCGCTGACCGGCCAGTTGGAGCCATTCACCAGCACCATGACATCACACAGCGAGCCGTTCGTCCTCGAACTACCCAACGTCTGGCATTTGGCTTCCGATGTCACAGCGCAACTGGAACCGGGCGCCGATGGCAGCGTACCGACGTCGCTGGCCCTGGTCGGGGCGTTGCACCCCACTGCGGCGGTTTGTGGGACACCGACGACCGTAGCGGGAGCCCTGATCCGGGAATTGGAGCATATGGAGCGCGGACCCTATGCCGGGCCAGTGGGCTGGATGGATGCCCGGGGCAATGGTGAGTGGGGCATCGCGTTACGCGGCGCGGTAATCGAGAGTCCAACCCGGGTGCGAATGTACGCGGGGTGTGGCATCGTCGCTGCATCGAATGCCGCAGCTGAGCTGGCGGAATCGTGGAGCAAGTTCAGGCCCATGATCGAGGCCCTGGGCATCCGTCGGTAGCATTCCCCGTCCTCAGTACTGTCAGGTCCCGATGGTTACCAGTACGCAATACCTGTAGCCTGTGATGCACATCTCCATGCGGCTAGAATTTGAATCGAAGTTTTCCCGTCCACCAAAGAGGTATTTGCATGTTTGCCAAGCGCTCATCCGTTCCCAAGACCCTAGCCATTGCCGCAATCGGCGCACTGGCCCTCAGCGCCTGTGGCGGCTCCGATGAGCCAGCCGCCGATGATTCGGGCCTCGGCCTGATTGCTGAGGGCGCGCTCACCGTGTGCTCGGACATCCCGTACGCGCCATTCGAATATGAAGAGGACGGCGAATACGTCGGCTTCGACATGGACCTGATGCGCGCCATCGCCACCGGCCTGGACCTCGAGCTTGAGGTGGTCGACGTCGGCTTCGACGGCCTCGCCAGTGGCGCGGTGCTTGCGGCCGGCCAGTGCGACGTCGGTGCCAGCGCCATCACGATCACCGAGGAGCGCGCGGAGAACATTGCGTTCACCGAGCCGTACTACGATTCCCTGCAGTCCCTGCTGGTTCCCGTGGACTCGGATCTTGCCTCGATCGACGATCTTGCGGGCGAGTCGGTGGGTGTCCAGGCCGGAACCACCGGTGAAACGTACACCCGCGAGAACGTCCCTTCCGACACCGAGGTTGTAGCCTTCCCGAGCGACGCGGAACTGTACTCAGCTCTTCAAGCCGGCAACGTCGCAGCCATCCTGCAGGACCTGCCGGTGAACCTCAGCCACACCGAAGACGGCACCTACACGATCGCCCAAGAGTTCGAAACCGATGAGCAATACGGTTTCGCACTGCCCAAGGAAGGCAGCGAGGATCTCCTCGAGGCCGTCAACGAGCAGCTCGCCGAGCTGCGGGACAACGGCGAGTACGACGAGATTTACAACACCTACTTCTCGGAGTAGGAATTCTGGCCCGGAACCGGTCCGGGATCCTCAGATCCTGACGGGTTCCGGGCCGACAGCCCCCGAGAAAGATTGGCTCCCGACTTGAAACGCTCAACCCGCAGACGCCTGACCCGCGGCGCCCTGTACGCACTCTTCATCCTCGCCGTCGCCGTCGTCGTCTGGCTCGCCGATTGGGAGGCGATCCAAAGCAATTTCTTCGACCTGGACGTTGCTGTCGAGGCATTCCCCGAAATACTGACCGTCGCGGCGAAGAATACAGTCCTCTACACGGCCATCGCGTTTGTCGGTGGGCTGCTCCTCGGCCTGATTCTGGCGCTGATGAAGCTCTCTCCGGTCCTGCCCTATCGCTGGGCAGCGACCGCTTACATCGAGCTGTTTCGGGGGCTCCCCGCTCTACTGGTGATCTTCGGTTTTGCGTTCGCGGTGCCGATCGCCTTTGGCTGGCGTCCACCGGGCGGTAGCGCCGGTGCTGGCCTGATCGCCCTGATCATCGTCTCTTCCGCCTACATCGCCGAAACCATCCGAGCGGGGATTGAAGCTGTTCCGCCAGGCCAGGTGGAGGCCGCCCGGTCCCTGGGGATGCATCCATCGTGGACCATGATCTCTGTCGTCCTGCCGCAGGCGTTCAGGATCATCACCCCGCCGTTGACCAATGAACTGGTCATCCTGATCAAGGACACCTCACTCCTGTTCATCGCGGGCATGGCTCTGGGCGACCGCGAGTTGACCACCTTCGCCCGTGACATGGTCTCTTCATCCGCCAACGCAACGCCGTTGGTCCTCGCTGCCCTCCTGTATTTGATCATCACCCTGCCGCTCACCCAGCTGGTGGCCAAGCTTGAACGACACAACAAGAGAGGGCGGTGAGCCCTGTGACTGAAGCAGCGCTCCGCAAGGGCGTACCGGCCATCGAGGTCCGCGACCTGCACAAGAGCTTCGGGGACAACGAGGTCCTCAAGGGCATCGACTTCCATGTGGATCAGGGTGAGGTGGTCTGCGTGATCGGCCCGTCCGGCTCCGGGAAGTCCACCCTGCTCCGGTGCGTCAACCGGTTGGAAGAGCCCACCAGCGGCACCATCCTTGTGGAAGGCGTCGATATCACGGACGACGAGACGGACCTGGACAAAGTACGCACCCGCATCGGCATGGTGTTCCAGCAGTTCAACCTCTTCCCGCACCTGAACGTAACCCGTAACCTCACCCTGGCTCAGATCAGGGCGAAGAAGCGCAGCAAGTCAGAGGCAGGTGAGGTCGCGGCGCGCAACCTCGCCAAGGTGGGTCTGGAGGACAAGGCCATGGCCTTTCCGGCCCAGCTTTCCGGCGGGCAGCAGCAGCGCGTGGCAATTGCACGTGCGCTATCCATGGACCCGGACATGATGCTCTTCGACGAACCCACCAGCGCCCTGGACCCCGAATTGGTGGGTGACGTGCTCGATGTGATGAAGCAGCTGGCCAAGGACGGCATGACCATGATGGTGGTCACCCACGAAATGGGCTTCGCCCGTGAAGTTGGGGACCGGGTGGTATTCATGGACGGCGGAGTGGTGGTCGAGCAGGGCAAACCCGAGGATGTCCTCGGCAACCCGCAGCATGAACGCACCAAAGAGTTCCTCTCGAAGGTTCTGTAACCACCCGGTTGGCGGCAATGTCCTGCGCCTTCGGTCCCCTAGCGGCGGGCCGGAGTGCGTGGGACGATAGGTCCACCAGACCCACCTACCCGCGGGAATCCTCATGCCCTCACCCATCCGGAACCCAAGGCTTCGCGCAAGACTCCTCAGCGTCGTCGTGCTGTGCTGCGCCCTACTGGGTGGGATGCTCACAGCCCAGCCCGCAACGGCCGCCGTCCCTGTGGCGAACCCGAACAGCTATCACGTGCTGGTCACCAAGTCACGGCCGCTGAACCCCCTGAACTACATCGCACCGGATCTGGTCTATTTTCCCGGCACCAACTTTGTACTCCGGCGTGCTGTCTCGGCGAATCTGGAAAGCCTTTTTGCTGGCGCGCGTAACGCTGGGGCACCACTGAGCGTGGTGAGCGCCTACCGTTCCTACGCCGAGCAGGCATCCCTCTACAACAGCTATGTGGCGCGATACGGGCAGGCAGTGGCCGACACCATTTCGGCACGCCCGGGGCACAGCGAGCATCAGACCGGACTCGCCGTCGACGTCGGCAACGCCAACGGCACTTGTGGCCTGGGTGCCTGTTTCGGGACCACCGCGGGCGGCAAGTGGGTCGCCGCCAATGCATGGCGATACGGGTTCATCATTCGCTACCCGGACGGTTACCAATCGACCACCGGTTACACCTACGAACCATGGCATCTGCGCTACGTGGGGCGGCCACTAGCCACCGAGATGAAGACCCGCGGCATCCCCACGCTGGAGCACTATTTCGACGGTTCCAACCCGACCATCAAGAGCCCAACGGACCTCACCGCAGTGGATTCCGCAGGGGTGCTGTGGAATTACCCACCCAACTGGACCGGCGGATTCGCGCAGCGCGCCCGGGTGGGCAGCGGCTGGGGCGGTCTGAAGGCCGGATTCACCACCGACTGGAACTCCGACGGCATCCAGGACATCCTCGCCCAGTGGCAGGACGGAAAACTCACGCTCTATCGGGGGCTCCGGGGCGGCGGTTTCCAGTCACCCATCCGGATCGGCAGCGGCTGGGCCAACCATGAGATCACTGTCGGCACCTGGTGGCGGGGGAGCCGGTACCCGTCTGTGGTCACCAAGGACGGCGCAGGACGGTTGTGGCACTACGCAAACAACACAGGCGGAGCCCTGTCCTCGCAGGCCCGGGGGCAGATCGGGTCGGGGTGGCAGAACCTGAAGATCACGCTGGCCGACTTTGACCGGGACGGCAACCAGGACGTGCTCGCCACCCGCGCCAACGGTGAACTGGTGCTTTACCGGTCCAATGGAAAAGCACGTTTCATCTACGAGAGTCGACGTACCATCGGCTCCGGCTGGCAACACATCGAAAGCGCACAAGCCGTCTCGGGTTTCCCGAGCCCAGGCTCCTACGGGTTGACCGCTCGAACCAGTTCCGGCGCCCTCAGGCACTACCCGATCAACTCCGGCGGCTGGGGTGGGTCTTTCACCATCGGTTCGGGGTGGCAGAACTACCGGCTCTTTCGGTAGGCCCACACCGCACGGTTCCGGCCTGCGCCCCGACCGCGGCCTACACCACCCGGGCGACGCCTGCCTTGATCGAGGCGTGCAGTGCGCGGAGGCCCGATCGGTTGGCCCGGACCTCGATCACCGAGCGGCCCTTGATGGGTGGCGCCAGTGCTGCGTCAAGGCCAGCGGCCGAGGTGACCAGTGAATGCCTGACGCCGTACCCATGGGCCAGCGCCTCGAGATCGGCGGTGTGGGGGGTGCCGAAGAGACGCTCTACGACCCTGCTGTGGCGTTCGAGGTTCTTCTCCTCCCCGTGTTCCAGGAGACCGAAGATGCCTCCGCCGGCATCGTTGAGCACCACTATCTGCAGGTCGGCCTCATCCTCGCCGGGCCCCAAAAGCAGCCCACCGGCGTCGTGCAGAAAAGTCAGGTCACCGAGCAGCAGGCGCGTGGGGATACCGGTCGCGAGCGCGATACCGGTTGCGGTGGAGATGGTTCCATCAATACCGGCGAGGCCGCGGTTGGCGTAGACCTCCAGGGGGTGCCAGCCAGGGGACGCGATGAGATCGGCGTCCCGGATGGGATTGGAGGATCCGAGCATGAGATTTCCGTCAGTGCTTTCCCAGACGGCGTCTGCCACGTGGAGCCCGGTCAGGGAGGCGCTTTCGGCGAGGGTTGACCGAAGAGCGGCATCAGCGCGGGCACTGGCCTGTTGCCACCGCCCCAACCATCCGTCCTCGCCCTGACCGGCGAACTGCAGCAACTCATCGAGGGTGGTGATGATCCGCTCCCGGCGTCGGCCTGCTTCGAACCAGGCCACCGGCCCCGGGAGGTAAAGTGCCTGCTGCACCTCCGGTCGGGACAGCAGGGCTGCTATTGGTCGTGAGAGAGTGGGCCGCCCGAACACGATCACCCGCTCGACGTCGGGCCCCAGATGTTCCAGCAGCAGCCGGTACTGGGCAACCGCATTGGGACCGAACCGGGCGTTCGAGGAGGGCTCGGCGAGCAACGGGAGGCCGAGGTGCTGGGCGAACACCGCCGCCAGTTCCCCGGCGCCGTGGCCTGCGACCACCACGGTTCGGGCGGTCAACGTCGGGAGGGCGGCGTCGTGAGTGGCGGCGTCATGGGTCGCGGTGTCGTCGTCGGACTGGCTGGTCAGCGGCAGGATGGCGTCGGTGGCAGGAGCGGTGGCTGGCGGGAACCCTACAGGAGCCCCGTCGTGGCTCACAGCACCGGGGGCCATAGCGCCGGGGACTACAGTGCCGGGGTCTACAGTGCCGGGGACCAGCGGGTCGCGGAACGCGAGGTTCAACTGGACCGGACCACGTGGGCCTGAGGCCCCCAGCGCCTCGGCCAGGGCCCTGGCAACGAATGCCGAGGGATCATTGCTCGCCGGGACGTCGAGTGCGCATCGCACGTGCGAACCGTAGAGGTTGACCTGGTTGGTGGTCTGGTTGGCGCCGCTCCCCCGAAGCTCGTCGGGCCGGTCCGCTGACAACACCACCAAGGGCACGGCCGCGTGGTTCGCCTCCATGACCGCTGGCATCAGTTCCCCCACGGCGGTACCCGACGTCGTCAGCACCGCAGCGGGTCGCTGCGATCCCTGCGCCAGGCCGAGCGCGGTGAACCCGGCAACCCGCTCGTCGATCCGGACATGCAACCGCACCGCACCCGCGGCCTCAGCCTCGGCCAGCGCATACGCCAGAGGGGCGCTTCGGGATCCCGGTGCCACGACAACGTGGCGGACGCCCGCCGCGGTCAAGGCGGCAACGGCTAGCCGGGCGGCGTCGACGGAGTTCAGCTGCTCATTCACGCTTCAATCCTCACACATCGGGTTCCGCGCTCGTCCCCACCCGGAACGCGCTCCCCCGCCCGGATCGAGTCAACACATCTGACAGGATTCCGGCGCCAAACCCGCTATCTGTGCTGACTCGATGCGAAGGGCGGGGAGTCCCGGCGGAAAGTGGGGCTAACGGTTGCCTGTTGCCTTCGCTTCCCTGCCGCCGCGATCGTCGTCACTGTGCAGCCTGCCCGCACCGCGGCCACGACCGGGACGTTTGTCTTTACCCGGAAGGACCTGTATCACCGAGGGGCGTGGCACCGCTGCGTCGCCGCGGCGCGGTTTACTGCCATCAGCAACATAGTCGGGAAACAGGGAGGTCTGGTTTCCCCAGACGCCGTTCTCCCCCGGGTGCTGGACTGCAACGAAAACGTGGCGGTCCTTGTCCCTGATGATCGGCCCACACGTCTCGCCGTCCCGTGGTACGGCGAGGAACTGTTCCACCTTGCCGCGTTCCTCCCCTTCGAGGGTGACCTGAAACAAGCCATCGCAGTACCCGATGGTGCCCGGCTGCCCGTCAGTGGAGATCCACAGATTGCCGACCGAGTCGAACGCCAGGTTGTCCGGGCATGAAATCGGCGAGACTTTCTGCGCTGGAAATCCGCTGAAGTACACGGTGGGGTCATTGGCCGGGTCACCGCAGACCATCAACAGGTTCCAGGTGAACCGAGCAGAGGTCTGGTCTCCGCCGTTCTCGGTGATCTCAACGACATGTCCCGACCGGTTAGCGGTTCGCGGGTTCGCCTCGTCAGCGGGCGAGTTGGCGCCGACACCGCGGTTGGTGTTGTTGGTGCAGGCCACGTAAACCTTGCCGGTGCTGGGGTTCGGCTCCACGTCTTCGGCCCGGTCCATTTTGGTGGGACCCACCTTGTCGGCGGCCAGCCGGGTATAGACCGCTACCTCAGCAGCGCTCATTCCCGGCACTGCCGACTTGTTGTTGACGATCAGTGGCAACCACTCGCCGACGCCGTCGAACTCCCCGTCGGTGGGCAGATCGCCGGACCCATCAATTTCGGGGGCCGAGTTGCCCTGGAACCGTGCCACGTAGAGCGACCCCTCGGAGAGGAGCGTCATGTTCTTCCGCCGAGCTGCGGGAGTGCCGGCGGTATCCATCAGGTTCAGGGAGACGAACTTGTAGAGGTAATCGAACCGCTCGTCGTCACCGGAATAAGCCACCACCCTGCCGTCGCCAGCCACGATCACGTTGGCGCCCTCATGCTTGAAGCGGCCAAGCATCGAGTGCTTCTTCGGCGTCGAGGTCCGGTCGAAGGGGTCCACCTCGACGATGTAACCGAAACGGTTCGCTTCGTTCTGGTATCCCTTGTTCCGGGTATCCAGCCGAGGTTCGTCGACCTCCCAGCCACGGGCCGTCGGAGACGCGGTGAGCCCGTATCTACGGTCCGAGGCACTGGTTCCCGGGCTGACGAAGTAGCCGTTGAAGTTTTCCTCCCCTGACAGGATAGTTCCCCAGGGGGTGGTGCCGCCGGCGCAGTTGCCGAGGGTTCCGAGAATGGTTCGGCCCGCGGGGTCATCAATGGTTTTGACCAAATCGGATCCGGCGGCGGGACCCGTCAACTCGTAGGGGGTGTCGAGCAGGAAGCGACGGTTCAGCGGTGCGCCCTGAACATACTTCCAGGCCTTCGAAGCGTTTTGACGCTCCAGTTCAACCACTGTCAGACCGTGCGCTGCGCGGCCGATACCCCGCACCTCCGCGGCCGGCAGACTGGGTGGCACCATGATGGGTTCGTTGGTGTACTCGTGATTGACGAACATCACGGCCCGTTTGCCCTTGCTTCCCGGCAGATCCAGAATCTCCGTGTAATCGCAGTTGTAGCCAAACTGCAGTTGCTGTGCGGCCTCGGACTGGTTGAAGACGTCGAACACCGGCGACTCGCGGAACAGGGGATCGCCCCAGCGGATAATCGGTTGCCAGGTGAAGCCCTTCGGCACTGTGAAATCATCTACCAGAGCATCTACCGGACGGATCGGAGTGAACTTCAGGTTGCTCCGGGGCCCCCGCTTCTGGAGGGCGACGGCGGGCGCCAACTGGGGGTCTGTCGGCACCCGGGTGCCTGTCTGTCCACCAACGATGAGGGCCAGCGCCCCGACGGCACCGACGCCAAGCACGTTTCGGCGGGAGTACTCAGAGGAGACGACATCCCTGAAATAGCTGTTGTCGGACGTGTTGCAGACTGCCGAAGCGCACGCATTGTCACACTTCAACGCGCACGTCACCGCGCTGCGCTTTCCATTCGTGTGGCCAAGCATGGGCAAAAAGCGCTTCTTCGTGTCACTCATGTGGTGCCTTCCAGCAGTGGAGCGGGGTGAGCAGCTTCCACACTGACAAGGCCGGGCTAACACTGCGGGCAGTCCAGGTGACAGGAAGGTGAACTTTCGCCTCCGCTCAGCCATTCCGCAGGACTTTCGCCGGTTTCGGTCCCCGCCACCCCGGATCCAAGAGGCGGAGGGGGTGGGAGATCTAGGCGGAGCCTAGGAGGGCCCGGGTGCGTTCGAGCCTGTCGAGCCACCAGGCGGTCCGTTCAGGATCTGCCGCATAGCGCTCCAGCAGGTCCTCGGAGACCTGGACCTTGCCCACCGCCAGCCAGCCGCCGTCGGGCACCAGCGACCGCTCGGTGACGTCGCCGCGCATGAGAGAGACGGTGCCCAGTCCGCAGGCGTACGGCAGCTCCGGCAGCGCGGCCGCGAGCGCCACCCCGGCGCTGATTCCCACCGAGGTATCCAGGGCGGAGCTGACGACGGCGGGAAGCCCGGCCTGCGCAACGATGTCCAGGGCCCGCCGGACCCCGCCAAGCGGCGCAGCCTTGATGACCAGCAGGTCGGCAGCATCCTCGCGCGCCACGCGCAACGGGTCGGATTCTTTCCGGACGGACTCGTCGGCTGCGATGAGGACGGGGATCTCCCGACGGCCTAACTCGAGCCGGACGGCGCGGAGCCCGTCAATGGTCATCACCGGTTGCTCCGCATACTCAAGGCCGTGCTCGGCCAGCACCGTGAGGGCGATCACCGCCTCAGCAACAGTCCAGCCGCCGTTGGCGTCAACGCGCAGCCCTGCAGCCGGTAGCAGCCGCCGTACCTCGGCGACACGGGCCAGGTCGTCGGCAAGGGTCTGGCCCCGTTCCGCGACCTTCACTTTGACCGCGGTGACCGGACCGAACCGGGCAAGCACCGATTCGACCTCACTGGCTGGGACCGCCGGGACCGTCGCGTTGACTGCGACCTTCCCGCGAACAGCAGCGGGGAAGCCCTCCCAGCTGGCCTCGATGGCCCCCCGTAGCCACGGCGCGGCCTCGGCGTCGTCGTATTCAGGGAACGGGCAGAACTCGCCCCAGCCGGCCGGCCCTTGCACCAGCAGCGCCTCACGATGCTGGACCCCGCGGAAGGTCACCCGCATGGGAATCGAGACCACACGGGCGACAGCGAGAAGCTCGGCGATTGAGGGAAGTGTACTCACGGGTTCAGGCTACGCGACCGGGTTCAGGCAGCGCGACGGTGCTCTTCACCATCCCCAGGACGTCGTCGCTCAGGGCACCGGCCGGAGTACCGACTGGACGATCACCGTGTCCGGCCCGAACTCGCGATCGTAGCGTTCCTGGCGGGTACCGTCGTCATAGTCGACTGCGACAACCAGATAACCGTTCGTTATCGACGAGTAGATCACCGGGTCGCCCGACGCCCGGATGTCGAGCTCGATCCCTTCAAGGGTGGCCTCGTCATTGGATCCGGGGTTCGCTGGGTCCAGCCGCGGATCGAAGTCGGCTATCGGGTCGTACAGCGAGAGCGGGATGGGTTCCTGGGTCCGGGTGAAGGCTTTGCCGTCCCAGGTTCCCTGGACGGCGTAAGTGCCCCACGTCACCCCGGAGGCGGTTTCGGACTGCTCAACGGCGTCCCAGTCCCAGTTGAGCAGGTCCACGGGGCCACCACAGTGGGGCGGATAGGACTCCCCAACCGCGCCAAGGCAAAGCTGGGGAAGACCATCGCCCTGCTGCCAGACGGTCGTTTGGGCCAGCACCTCCCCTGTCGCCGCGATGCCGCTGGACGGGGATGGATCAGGCACCACTGGATCGGCGGTGCTCGAACCGGTAGGCGCCGACGCCGGAACCCCGACCGCACCGCACGCAGACATTGCCACCGCGATCGCGGCGAGCGATGCCGCCAGAAGCCCAGTATGCGAACCCATGTTCTCATTGTGCGTAGCCGGGCCGGCATCACGGCCTGCCGGAAGATCACGATTGGATTGCAGAAGTGCAGCGCCGGTATGGAAGTCTTGCAGGGTGAGCCCACAGAAATCCGCGAACCCGACGGGGAGGAAACTTCCCGCCGCCCGGAACCCATCACTGTTCCTGATGGGTTCGCTGGTGTGTGCCGTGGCGCTGGGCTGGACCTATTGGGCGTTCGTGCGGACCAGCACCGGCCAGTTCGCGGACGAATCGGCCTGGCGTGAGGCTGGTTTCGCGGCCCCCGACTCGCAGCAACCCTTCCTCCAGTTTCTGGACAGCCTGCCGGCGCTGTCGGTGCTGTTCGCTGCGGCGGTCATCCTGTTCGTGACGCTACGCAGGCAGCGGTGGTCGGCAGCGGTGATCGCCCTGGGAACCATTGCCGGGGCCAACCTCACCACCCAGGTCCTGAAGAACCTGTTGTTCGATCGCCCTGACCGGGGCGTGCCGACGCTCGACTTCAACTCGCTGCCGTCCGGCCACACCACTCTCGCCGCGTCAGCTGCTGCAGCGATTTTCCTGGTGGTCACTCCGAGGTGGAGACCGTTGGCTGCCGCAGCCGGTGGCACCTATTCGGTGGCGGCCGGGGCCGCCACCTTCCTCAACCTGTGGCATCGTCCCGCAGACGTCATCGCGGCTTTCCTGGTGGTGGGTGCGTGGACCCTGCTGGGCGGTCTGCTGATCATGCGGTTCGGCAACGCCTGGAATGTGTGGTCCGGCTACGGCGAGCATTGGGCGGCCTCACGGTTGTGGCTCACCTTCTGCTGGGCTGCGGGAGTGGCAGGGCTCGCCCTCGGTGTCATCCTGTACCTGTACGTCCAGCTCATCGGACCAGCACCCGTCCCCGGGACAGCACGCATTCCCCTGTTCTTCTGGTCCGGGCTGTCAATGATTGTTGGGGTGGGGTTCACCCTCAGCGCTGCTGCCAGCTGTCTGTTCAGCCATCAGGCACGGCGCCGCGTGGGCTAGCTCCGGGCGAGCGACGTCGGCCGGTGCGGGGGCACCCAGAACCACAAGACTGCCGCGGCAAGGAGGCCCAGCCCGCCAGTCGCCCAGATGCCTGCGGAGAGGGTCGCGACGGCGGTGACCGCCGCAAGAACCCCCGGGCCGGTCATGGTCCCGACATCGCTGAGTAGCCGCCAGATTCCAAGGAACTGGGGCCGGCCGGGATTCGGTGAGAAGTCAGCCCCCAGGGTCATCACGATGCCCGAGCCGATACCGTTGCCGAATCCGATCAGGAGCGCCACCAGCAGCAGCCCCACTGCATCGCCGGTGAAGGGCAACAGGATCAGCGCTACGCCCATAATGAGCATGCAGGGTACGGCAACCCACCGCCGCCCCTTGACGTCCATCATCTTCCCGGCCGGGTAGAAGATCAGCATGTCGATGGCGCCGGACAGGCCATAGATCAGGGCAGTGGTGGTGGCGTCCAGACCGATATCCTGCGCCCAGAGCGGCAACACCGCCTGTCGGGTGGCCCGGATGGCGGCGATCAGCAGGACACCAATGCCCACCGTCGCAAAAACCCGGCGGTGGGATCGCAGAATGGACCGGACTGTCGGGGCCGACGACGGCGGGTCCGCTACCCGCTCGAGGGCAGTGGCTCCGTTCATGGCCAACCGCCCGGGGGCGACCGGCTCCGGCACCCTGCTGCTCAGAGCGGCGGCAGCGAGAGCGGCCCCCGCCCCCACCCAGTACGCACCAGCCAATCCAGCGAAGCTCATGGCCAGAGCCGCCGCGAAAGGGCCGAGGAAAACGCCGATCCTGGTGACACCGCCGAGCGTGGACAGCGCCCTCGCCCTGAAGTGGATGGGAACGGCTTCGGTGAGGTAACTCTGGCGGGCCAGACCGAAAACGGCACCGGCCATCCCGATCATGAAGATGGCTGCGGCGAACACGGCGAGGTTGGGGGCCAGCAAGGCCAGTACCATCGCCGTCGAGCACCAGAGTGACGCCCCGACCAGGGCCCACCGTTCACCGAACCGGGTGGTCAGGAGCGTTGCGGGCACGTTGGTGACCAGGGAGCCGATCCCGGTGAGGGTGATGATCAGTGCCGCCGTCGCAATGTCAGCCCCGAGGCTGCGCGCCGAGAGCGCTATTACTGGAAGGATCGCCCCCGTCGCCATCCCATAGAGCAGCGACGGGCCGTAAGCGCCGACAGCGATCGACTTGAGGTTGAACGATTCGCCCGGCACGCTTCTACTGTAGCCACCGGCGCTGTTCGCCCTCTTATCGATCAGGCCTCAGGGGTACGCCGCCCCACGAGTATCATCCCGACGACGGCGAGAACTCCGGCCGCCCCCTCAGCGACCGCGCTGAGGGCCTTTTCGAAGAACCAGATCGGCTCGTACATGGCGGGGATGGGCCCGATCGCGGGCAGCTGGACGTAGGACGACACCACCACAGCCGCGAATGCTGATAGAGCCACCACCGCGGCAACGAGGTAGGACAACCGGCTGCCCCTGAGCAGGACGTAGAAGGCAGCGAGCACCGCCGCGGCCGCCTGCAGCCAGAACAGGGTGCCACCGCCCATCCCCCCTGGATACGCGATCTGATAGTTGGCGGCGAGTTGCACATGGACGAACGCATCGATCGCCAGTCCGATGGCGATCACCACGCGGAGACCGACCAACACCGGGCGGTTGTGTGCGAGTGCCCGATTGCTCATTCCTCGACGACCAGTGTGCTGATCATGGCTGGGTGCGGCGTGCAGAAGAAGGAGTACTCCCCCGCGTCCTCGGGTGCCGTGAAGGTGACAGTCTCGTTGGGGCCGAAGACTGAATCGAACAGGCCCTCCTCATCCGAAGTGACAGTGTGGCCGACAGAATCATTGTTAATGACGGTTACTTCGGCGCCCGGTGCCACCGGTCCGGAAACTTCGAATTCAAAGTCTGTGATGGTGATGACCACCTCTTCGGCCGCCTCGGCCGGGGTTTCAGCTGATTCGGTGGTCTCGGCTGGCGCGGCGGCTGGGCTGGAGGCCGCTGGGCTGGAGGCCGCCGGGCTGCTGGTGGTAGTTTCCGGCTCCGGGGCCGCACTGCCAGATTCCTCCGACGCGCCACAACCGGCCACTCCCACCAGCGCCCCGGCCAGAAGTACTCCCATAACGCTCTTTCGAATATCCATGATTTGCCTTTCCAGCAGGATCCCGATCAGAGCTGTTTTCCAAAGCCCCGGGCACCGTTAGTACCATGATCCTCTTCACTATGAGGTTCGTCACGGGTGAGGGCGCGGATTGCCCGGCGGGAGCCCTGGGATCAGGACTTGGAGGCCTGATGCCACTTCCAGTGCGCGAGGGTCCGTAACCGGATGAGCAGCGCCCGGGATTGTTCGGGACCGTAGGGCAGGATGGGGATGGCCTTGGTCATGTCCACTGATGCTTCATCCATCGCCACCTTGGTGACCCGCACCGCGGTGCGCATCTTATATAGCTGCGCCGTGACAAATTCGACGCCTACCGGGTTGCCGTGCCCCGGAATGAAAACGTCATAAAGGTCCTCCAGCGCGGCGATCTTACCCAGGGTGCGGATCCAGTCCGCAGGATACGAATCTTCAAACCCCGGGTCGCCGCCTTCTTCGACCAGATCCCCGGTGAAGAGTACGTTGCCTGCGCCGATCAGGAGATCGTTATCCGTGTGGCCCGCCCCCAGATGGAACAGGGTCACGCTGATGCCGCCCAGGTCCAGGTCGACGGGGCCACCGTCCACCACCTTGTTGGCGGGGTGGATGGCTGTGTGGGGACCGGCGTCGTCGGCCATGGCTGGCTCGAGCTCTGCGACGAACTGACGCTGCTGCTCTCCTGTCTGCGCCAGGTCTTCCGCGCAGCGTGCGGTGGCCCAGATTTCCTCGACCCCCTGTGCGGCGAAATACGCATTGCCGAACGCATGGTCGAAGTGGGAGTGGGTGTTCACAGCTGTCACCGGCAGGTCCGTGAGTTCTCGGACGGCGGCCAGGATGACGGCGGCCTGCGCTGGGCCGGCACCGGTGTCGATCACGAGGGCCCGCTCGGTGCCGACGACGAGACCCGGGTTGATCCGGTATCCGGCGTCACGCAGTATCCAGGTCTGCGGTCCCACTTCCCGCCAACGGGACTCGGTCTCCTTCGACACAGTGTCTACTGTTGGCGTCTCAGACATGGATTCCTCTCAACAACGATGGATGTGCTGGCCGTTCTACGCGCCGCCGGCACCCAGCAGCAGGACAGCCTGCACTGGGGCGTGATCGGACGGCCACGCACCACCGTACCGGGTGACGTTGATTCCTGCCCGCAGGACGGTGAAGTCTGGGGTGGAAAGGATCCAGTCGATCCGCTTGGCGCCGCGCTGCGGCTTACGATAATGGGGGAAGGTGCCCCATTGTTCGGTGAGTTGACGGTGCGCGGCGGTCCAGGTGTCATGCAGCACCCCCGACCCGGTCAGGATCGTGTAGGGCCCGGACGGCGCATCAATGTTGAAGTCCCCCATGACGATGCCCGGGAGTTGAGAGTCCCGCACCAGGTGTCGCAGTGTGTCCGCCGAATAGAGGCGGGAGCGGCGGGACAGATGGTCCAGGTGGGTGTTGATCACCACGAAGTCCTTCCCCGTGCCCAGATCCTTGAACCTGGCACGGACCGCGATCCGGGGGATCCGGTTTCCCCACGACGTCGAACCGGCAACGGTTGGTTTGCTTGAAAGCGCAAACTGCTCCCAGTCGAGCAGCGTCAGCCAGCGCCGGTCGTAAAAGAGCGGGCACTGCTCACCATTGCCATCGTCGTTGCGCCCCCGACCGATGCCGGCGTAGTCGGGTCCGAGCCCGGCCCGCACCGCGTCCAGCTGGGTTGGGAGTGCCTCCTGGACGCCCAACAGGCTGGGCTGCTCATCGCGTAGGAGCCGGGTCACCAACGGCGCGCGAACCGCCCAGGAATCCCGGTTGGTAGGCAAAAGGTGCGGCATTGACCGTCGGATGTTGAAGGTCATCACGTGCTGCTCAGGGGCTGCTACCGGGCCGATGAGCGGTACGGTCACCGCTGGGCCCCTCGCTTCAAAGGTCTGCAAGCACGGTGCCCGGATTCTCGATCGCGTCCGCCACATACCGCAGGAACCCGCCGGCAACACCGCCATCACACACCCGGTGATCGAAGGTCAGAGTGAGTTCGGTAATTTTCCGCACAGCCAGGGCACCGCCCACCACCCACGGCCGGTCAATGATTCGGCCAATACCCAAAATCGCAGCTTCGGGGTGATTGATGATGGCTGCGCTACCGTCGACTCCAAACACGCCGTAGTTGTTCAGGGTGAACGTCCCCGAGGTCAGCTCGGCGGGCGTGGCCTTGCCGTCCCGCACGACGCCGGTAAGTCGGCGGATCTCCGCATCCAGCCCGCGGGCGCTCAGCGTGTCTGCGCGTCGAACGCAGGGCACCATCAGACCCCGATCGGTTTGAGCGGCGATCCCCAGATTCACCCCGTCGAAGCTGAGAATTTCCTGGCGACCCTCAGCGTCGGTGACGATTCGGGTGTTCAGGTCCGGATACTTTGCCAGCCCGGCTGTCACGAACCGGGCCACGAAAGCCAGTAACCCGGGGGTCTGGTCGGGATTTGTTGCCTTGAGTGAGGTCCTGAGGTCCATCAGGGCGGTAGCGTCCACATCGACCCAGACCGTTGCCTCGGGGATCTCCCGGCGGCTACGGGCCATGGTGTCGGCCACAGTCTTCCGCACCCCCTTCAGCGGAGTGCGGGCGGCAATCTCCAGCCCCGACTTGCGATCAGTATCCGCACCCACCGGATCAGGGGCGACGCTTTCGCTGCTGTTGTCGGTGGGCGAACCCGTGATTGTCGCGGAGCCGGTGGCACGGCTGATGGCCTGCTGCACATCCTTTCGGAGCACCAACCCGCCAGTGCCCGAACCGGTGAGATCGGCAGGGGCCAGGCCCGCATCACGGGCCAGTTTTCGGACCAGCGGTGAGATGAAGAGCGGCGCAGCACCAGTCGGCGCGGTTCCCGAGGGTGCAGCGGTCTGCTGCTTTGGCCGCCGCCGGCGCCCGGAGGTGAGTCCGCCGGGCGTGCCATAGCCGATCAGGACGTTGCCCGATCCTTCATCGGCAGCGGGAGCCTCAACCGGCTCCGAGGGTTCGGGCGGGGTGACTCCGGCTCGTTCTTCTTCGCGGTAGGTTTCCTCGGCGTCCGTCGGTGGCACCTCGCCCGTCGGCTCGGCCCCGCTGGCGGCGCCTGCAGGGCGCACCGAGATGAGTGGCTTGCCGACGTCGATGGTTTCACCGGCACGACCGTGAAGTTTCTCGACCACACCGGCAAAGGGTGACGGCACCTCAACCACGGATTTGGCGGTTTCCACCTCGGCGATGGTCTGATCCACCACCACGACGTCGCCCTCGGCAACCAGCCAGTTCACCAGCTCCGCTTCGGTAAGTCCTTCGCCCAGATCGGGGAGGTTGAAGACCTGAAGGGCAGTGCCCGGCGCGGGTGCGCTGGTGGTCATAGCACTCATGCCTGATCCTCCCACTGCAGTTCGTCAACGGTGTCCAGAATTCGGTCAACACTTGGTAGAAAGAAGTGTTCCAGCTTCGGCGATGGGTACGGGACATCAAACCCCGTGACACGCCGGACCGGGGCCGCCAGCGAGTGGAAACAGCGTTCCTGGATGCGCGCAACAATCTCTGCCGCGACCGAGGCGAACCCGGGCGCCTCAGCAATCACCACGGCCCGGCCGGTCTTGCGGACACTGGCGCACACGGTCTCGTCGTCGAACGGGACGATGGAGCGCACGTCGATAACCTCCAGCGAACGCCCCTCCTCCGCCGCGGCCGCCGCTGCGGCCATCGCCGTGGGTACCGAGGGGCCGTAGGCGACCAGGGTGGCGTCGGTGCCCGCCCGCGCAACGACTGCCCGGCCGATGGACGGTGCGCTGGAGGAGGACTCGAAGTTTTCCCGGAGTTCCTCAAGATCCAGCACTTCCTTGGACCAGTACAGTTTTTTCGGTTCCAGGAAGACGACCGGGTCCGGGTAGCGGATGGCTTCACGCAGCATGGTGTAGGCGTCCCGGACTGTTGCCGGGGCCAGGACCGTCAACCCAGGTGTGTGGGCATAGTAGGACTCCGACGAGTCGCAGTGGTGTTCAACTCCGCCAATGCCGCCTGCGTAGGGGATGCGGATCACGATCGGTAGCTTGACCTTGCCTTTGGTGCGGTTCGGCATTTTTGCGACGTGGCTGACTACCTGTTCAAAGGCAGGGTAGGCGAACGCGTCGAATTGCATTTCGACCACCGGGCGCATCCCGTTCATCGCCATGCCGACGGCCATCCCCATGATTCCGGCCTCGGCCAGGGGGGTGTCAAAGCACCGGTCCGTGCCGAACCGGGCGGTGAGCCCGTCGGTGATCCTGAAGACCCCACCCAGCGCCCCAACGTCCTCACCAAACATCACCACCGATGAGTCGGCAGCCATGGCATCGGCGAGCGCAGCGTTGAGGGCCCTGGCGAAGGTGACCGGCTGGGCGGTGGATCGTTCCGCCTGCACAGTGGTGGCGTCGTCCCGCAGGCGTTCTGTGGTGTCGGTCATGGTGTCACTTCCTCGGCGGAATTTTCCCGGCTAAGTTCCCCGCGCAACAGTTCGGCTTGTTCGCGCAGCTGGCTCGTCTTCTCCGTGAAGACATAGTTGAACAGATCGTCAGGGTCGACCACCGGATCCGTATTGAGTCCGTCCCTGAGGGTGGCCGCCATGGCCTCGGCGTCCGCCGCAATGCGGGTCTCGCCGTCGTCGTCGAGCAGGTTCAACCCGCGCAGGTAGGTGCGCATCCGGCTCAGCGGATCCTTGGGGATCCACTTCTGAACATCGTCCGGGGAACGGTAGCGGGAGGGGTCATCGGCATTGGTGTGGGCCTGCATCCGGTAGGTGTGGGCTTCGACCAGGGAGGGGCCGCCGCCGTCGCGAGCCCGGTCAACCGCCGCGCCGAGGACTGAGAGCAGGGCGGCGAGGTCGTTGCCATCCACTCGCTCGCCCGGCATCCCGTACCCGATCGCCTTATGCGCCAACGACGGCGCGACGGTTTGCGACTTCAGGGGCACCGAAATGGCGTACTCGTTGTTTTGGATGAGGAAGACCACCGGGACGTGGAAGACCGCCGCGAAGTTCAGGGCCTCGTGGAAGTCGCCTTCGCTGGTGGCGCCGTCGCCGCACAGGGCAAGCACCACGGTGTCCTCGCCCTTCAATTTGGCCGCATGAGCGACCCCGACCGCATGGAGTAGCTGGGTCGCGAGGGGCGTGGCCTGCGTGGCGACCTTGTGCTCCAGCGGGTCGTACCCGGAGTGCCAGTCACCGCGCAGCAGCGTGAGAACTTCGAGCGGGTCGACACCACGGGTGATCACCGCGACCGTGTCCCGGTAGGTGGGGAACAGCCAGTCCTGGCGATCGATGACGACGGCGGCCGCAACCTGGCATGCCTCCTGGCCGTGGGATGAAGGGTAGACAGCCATCCGGCCCTGTCGTACCAGGGCATTGGCCTGATCGTTGATGCGACGGCCGATGACCAGTTTCTGGTACGCGCCCAGCAGACGACTGCTGTCCGGAAACGGGTAGGAATCGTTCGGGACCTTGACGCCGTTCGGGTCCACCAATTGGACAGGAACCGCCGAGGGAAGCATTTCGGCGTCCTGTCGGTCCGAGGTGTCTGCTGTGCCGTGTGCGAGTTTATTGCCGCTCGAGATGGTCATCTCCGCCTCCGTCATACCGCCCACTGGGGCGGCGGTTAGCTTGATCCCGCGAACCCGGATGTCGCCGAGCACTGGATGCTGTGTCATCCAATTATGGACTTCGGTTCCTATTCGTATCCACCAAACGGTAAAGTTCCAGACTGATGCTCATTTAGTCCCTAAATTAGTGGACGGATTGTAAATGTGAGCTGCGTTACGTGGAAAGGTGTAGACAAAATGGTGGATCAGCCGTTGGACGAGGTGGACCGGAGAATTCTTGCCGAGCTCACCAGGGATGGCCGCCAGTCGGTCACCGTAGTGGCGGAAAGGGTGCACATCTCCCGCGCACACGCCTACTCCCGTATTGCCCGACTCACGGATTCGGGAGTGCTGACCAAGTTCACTGCGCTGATTGACCCGATCAAGGCAGGACTGCGGTCATCCGCCTACGTGACCCTCAAGGTCCAACAGCATGCCTGGCGTGAATTGCGTGAACAGTTGCGGCTGGTCCCTGAGATTCACCACATCGCTCTGGTAGGCGGGGACTTCGACGTCATTCTGTTGGTGCGGGCTGAAGACAATGTGGGGCTGCGCCGGGTCATTTTCGATCAACTGCAGTCCATGCCAGGCGTGATGGACACCCAGACGTTCCTGGTGTTCGAGGACATTGACACTCGCTGACCCGGGCAGGCGCGCAACCCGGGGTGTCTCGGGGGCGCTGGGTGGTGTGGCCAAGGGGCGGTCTCTGACTGGTGGTGACATCCCGTTCTGAATGTCATCCTCCCCCATGAGACGCTGCGAAACCGCTCCTTGGCCACACCACCAGTAAAAGTCATTGCCTCAGGAAAATACTTTGAATTCGCCATTGTTTCTAAATGTTTCCCGAAAAGTTATAAACTTTTTGCATCCAAACACACTCGACGGGACCGGACCGTTCTCCGTGCGGGCGGCGGTCAGCCTTTGAACACGGGTTTACGCTTCTCCTGAAAGGCAGTGAACCCTTCCGCGTAGTCGTCGCTGCGGCACAACTCGCCCTGTGCAACGTTTTCCGCACTGATTGACTCCCAGAGCCCCAGCCGCCGGTCGCGGATGCCAGCTACCAGTTCCTTCGAGGCGCGGAAAGCCCCCGTTGCACCGGAGGCGACCCGCTGGGCGGTCTCGCGGGTGCGCGGCAGCAGATCTTCGGCGGGCATGACCCGGCTGAACAGGCCGGCGGCGACGGCGTCAGCCCCACTCATGAGCTCGGCCGTATAAATCAGGTCCAGGGTGCGGTGGGCGCCAAGTCGTTCGGTGAACAGCCAATGCCCGCCCGAGTCGAGGGTCGCTCCAAGATTGGCAAACGGTGACCCGAGTTTGGCGTTTTCGGCGACGTAGACCACATCGGTGGCGACCAGCAGCCCGAGCCCGACGCCGAGGCAGGCACCATGGGCGGCCGCAAACGTCGGGGCGGGGAAGCCTGCCATCTTCTGGAGCAGGGGTGTCACCAGCCCCTCCAGGTAAGCGACGGCGTCGTCGGTCTCAGGATGGACATTAGAAATATCGCGTCCAGCGCAAAACGCCCGGCCCTCGCCGCGCAGCAGCAGTGCCCGCACCGTTCCGTCGGCCGCGGCTGCGCTGGCTTCGTCGTAGGCCCTGGACAAGCCACCGAGTGCGTCTTCGTCGAGCGAGTTGAGTTTGGCTGGAGCGTTGAGCACAATTTCCGCGACGTTGTTCTCAATGGTCAGATCAATCATGGGCAATGCCTTCCGGTCTGGTGCCTCCAGCCTAGCGGCGACCTACCCAACTTCGGCTTCCAGCGTGCCACGCAGGACGCTCACTCCTGAGTGCAGCGGGTCACCGTCGAGGGGCTCATCAGACACGTCGACGATCGGGAAGGCCACAAGGTCCACGTTGTCGGGGATCACCAGTGAACTGGTGCCTCCCCCGATCACACCGAGACTATACATTTGCTGCAGGTCTGGTGCGATCAGCCAAACTTCCTGATATCCGTCGGCCTGATCCTCGGTCACGGTGATCTGCAGGGTGCGCACGCCGTCGTCCGACGTAAACACACTGGCGCTGCCCCCGGCGGTGAAGCCAGCCAGCGGGTCCAGCTGGCTTTGCGCAACAATATCCGGCGCGGCTTCCGCTCGTACCTGCTGAACCGCCCACACAGCTCCAGCACCGGTCAAGACTCCGGCGGCGACGGCGGCGATTAGGAATTTCGGGGTGAAGGTCCGCTTTTCCGCCCGTAGCTGTGACAACTCGGAGACCGGAGTGGCGTCCCGCACCGGGGAGGGCGACGTCAGCGGGTCAGTACTGAGTGCAGGCTGCAGGCCCAGTTCCTGATGAATAGCAGCCCACACCTGCGAATCCGGCGACTCCAGCGGCGCCGCGGTGATATCGCCGCGAGCGGCAAGCACCACGCCGTTCAGCTCCCGCACCTCACTGGCACACGCGTCGCACCCATCAAGGTGAACCTGCGAGTCTGTATCCAGTGGTTCGTCCAGGGCAGCCATGCTGAGGGTTCCCGGGTCAAGGTGTTGCATTCCAGGTCTCCAATCGGCTGCGTAGTTGGGTGAGGCTTCGGCGAATATGGCTCTTGACAGTGCCGAGGGGCAAATCGAGCCGGGAAGAAATTTGTTGGTGCGTTAAGTCTTCGTAGAAGGCGAGCCGAAGGATTGATTGCTGCGGTTCGCCTAACAGTTCGAGTTCTGAATTGAGCACCACCCGGTTGGCGACACTCTCTATCTCGTCGGCGCCCCTTTCCTGCTCCCTCGGACCGCCGACGGTGTGGACCCGCTGCACCAGGCTGTCAGTTTTTTGCCGGGCAGCCTGGGCATCGGACACCAGGTTCCGGCTAATACCAAGCAGCCACGCAGGGAGGCTCCCCGCGTCGGGGCTATACCCTGAACGAAAGCGCCAGGCCCTGACAAATACTTCCTGGGTGACATCGGCGGCTACTGACCGGTCTCCCAGTGAACGAAGCGCCACCGTGAAAATCAGTGGCGCAAAACTTCGGTAGGCAAGGGCGAGGGCGTGCTCGTCGCCCGCTGAGAATTCGACGTCGCGCTGTGGTGTCCACTCATGGCCTGGAGGTGTCAACTACTCTCCTTACGCCGCGGCCGCGTCTCTTATGCCCCCCGCTGGGCATCCTCTCCGCTGGATCGCTGCATTCTGACCCGTTCAGAGCGGGGAGGCCGTCAGCACAACATTATCCTCATAATCATCCTTTTCTACTAGCCAGTCTCCTCCGCAGGTAATGATCACCAGCTGATGTTCCCCATCACGCTGGAAAATTTCCGAGGTGTTCAGGGTTGCCTTCGGCTCGTGTTTGACGCCGGTCACTTCATATTGCACCGGCTCCGCGTTCTCGCGACCGACGGTGATCAGGGTGCCTACCGGCACGTTCTTCAGCTGGGTAAAGGGCATCACTTCCGTCCCAATGTCGATGTGGGCCGCGAGAACGGCGTTGCCCGCTGCTGACCCCGGCGCCGGGCCGTAGCGATACCAGCCCGCCTCATAAAAGCTCTCCGGTATTTCCATTTCGTTGTCCTCCTCAATCCCGACGTCGATGACGCCGACCTGGATATCGGTGCCTGCGATATCCAGTG
The DNA here is from genome assembly GCF_054511195.1 of Arthrobacter sp. Sr33. NCBI lineage: Bacteria > Bacillati > Actinomycetota > Actinomycetes > Micrococcales > Micrococcaceae > Arthrobacter > Arthrobacter sp. Sr33. The sequence continues at coordinate 64,083 of NZ_JBTNDD010000003.1, forward strand.
AAACGGGCGACGGCGACGCCTCCGCCAGAGCGCCGGTGGCCGGGCGGATGGCAACCCCCGAGGTGACGACTTCGCTCGCCGGAAGGTCGACGTCGTCGGGCGGTGCCTGCACGGTCGCCGATCCCGAGGTGGTGGCCGGGGTGGTGGCTGGGGTGGTGGCCGGGGTGGTGGCTGACTGCGCGTCAGGAGTAGGTGACTGGGCAGCTGGCGTGGCGCACCCGCCAGCGAACAGCCCAAAAGATGCGGTCAGGAGGACGGCTACGGAACGAAAGGATTTGCGGGGCAACGGCTTGAGCTTTCAACGGGTCCGGTCAGACGGACTGCTTAGAGGGTGACAGACAGGTGGGCAGGGTAAGGAACGAGAGGGGCCCCACCCTGCCCACACTGGCTTATTTGTCGGCGCGGGCGGTCCGGACCCGTGCGGCGACCGCTGCACCCGAGAGGAGCACCAGGCCGAGGGCCCCAGCTCCGATGATGGCTACGGTGTTGTCCTGAGCTGGACCGGCCTGGGCACCGGGTACAGCTGCGGGGTCGGAATGCAAACCCTCGATGACCTGGGTGGCGAGGGCGAGATTGCCGTCCTCAAGGCTTCCCCAGGCATAGACGATCGTCGCGGTGCCTTCGCCGAGGGTCAGGTCTGCTGGACCGATGACCGGATCAGTGGTTCCGGTGGCAGCAACCGAGGCGGAGATGGTTCCTGGATCAGTGGTCAGGGTCGCTTCGTCCGGGTTGCTGAGGTTCTCAACCACCACCGCGTCGCCGGCGAGGACGTCGACAGCTGGGGCGGCAGCGGTATGGCGGACGGTCAGCCGTGATTGTCCGGCCTCGACCGCTGAAACGTCATTCGTGTAGAAGTTGGCGGTCGGGGCGCCCTCGGCATCGAGGTTGGCCGTGGCCGTGTAGTTTCCACCCGCCGCGAGGGTCACCGCCACTGGACCAATGACCGGTGCGCTGGCGTCTGCGGCATCGGCAGCTGTCACGGCCAACTCGTAGTCACCTGCCGGTAGGTTCAGTGGTCCGGCAAGTTCACCGGGGGTAAAGTCGTCGAGGGTCAGGTCACCGTTGACATAGACGTCGACCGTGAGATCGGGGACAGCGTGCAGAACTGACAATGAGGCCGTATCGGCGGTCTCGGTGGCTACCGCCGGGGCGGCAACCGAGGCGGCGCCGAGCACGGCGACAGCACCTACTGCATAAAGACTCTTTCGCATTTTCTTGCTCCTCACTCGGGCCCGGGTGGGCCACCAGATGCTTACACCCGGTACTACCGTCGGCGGGGGCACTTTGGATGCAGCAGGAGCAGATTTTCTGGAAAGACTCAGGCGTCGTAGTCGACCGATACTGCGTCACTGGTCGGCCGGGACTGGCAGGTGAGGACGTAGCCCTTCTCTATTTCGTCCGCCTCCAACGCGTAGTTTTCTTCCATTTCAACCGTGCCGGTGACCAGCTTGGCACGGCAGGTACCGCAGACCCCGCCGGCGCAGGCAAAGGGCACATCCGGCCGGACCCGCAGCGCCGCGTTGAGGATCGATTCCCGCGCGTGGGTGGGGCTGGTGACCTGGCCTTGCAACCCGTCGAGGTTGAACGAGATGGTGAAGTTCTCGCCGCCGTCGTCGGCACGGACGGGGCGGCCAATCTGGCCTTCGGGACGGGTGGGTTCGCCGGTCGAGAAAAGCTCAAACCTGATCTTTTCGGGGGCGACGCCGCGCTCCCCCAGGGTGTCGCGGCACAGCTGGACGAGTTCAAAGGGGCCGCAGAGGAACCATTCGTCGACGTCGTCGGTCCGGATCACGGTGCCCAGCAGTTTTTGCAGCTTGTCCGCATCGATCCGTCCGCTCAGCAGCGGGGAGATACGCTGCTCGCGGGACAGCACATGGTGCAGCGCGAACCTGGCCGGATAGCGGTCCTTCAGGTCGGCGAGCTCCTCCAGGAACATGACGTCCATGGCGGCCTTGTTGGCGTAAATCAAATCGAAACGCACGGAGGCGTTCGCGGCGAGGACTGTTCGGGCGATGGCGATCACCGGGGTAATGCCTGAGCCGGCAGCCACTGCGACGAAAGTTGTTTCCCCGGCGACAGCCAGATTTCCCTGCAGGTCCTCGGGCCGGTTGAGCTCGTTCATCTCGTGCTTCGAGATGAACTGGCCCATGGGGCTCATCACGTCGAGCCGGTCACCGGCCTTCAGCGACTCGTTGGCCCAGCTGGAAAACACGCCACCGAGATCCTTCTTGATGGCCACCCGGATCTCGCCGGGCACCGGTTCGGCGCAGATGGAATAGCTGCGCCGCACCTCCACCGGGGCGCCGTCGACGTCGAGCGTGGTGCGCAGCGCCACGTACTGGCCCGGGAGGTAGTTGTACTTGTCGGCCAGGTGGTCGGGGACGGCGAAGGTCACCTCGATGGCGTCTCCGGTGAGGCGCCGGACCTCGGCGACGGTTAGCTCGTTGAAGGCCGTACGGCGCTGGGTGGATGGGGCTAGCTTGACGGCCATTTAGAGCACCTTGAAGTAGTCGAAGGGTTCCTTGCAGTCCTGGCAGACGTAGAGCGCCTTGCAGGAGGTGGAACCGAAGCGGGTGAGTTCGCGGGTATTCAGGGAGGAGCATTGGGGGCATTTCACGCTGAGACCCACCCTGACCGGGCCTGCCGCGGCCATCCCGGAGGGCGGGGCGATGCCGTACTCGTCGAGTTTCGCTTTGCCGGCGCTGGTCATCCAGTCGGTGGTCCAGGCCGGCGCGAGCGTGAGTTTGACCGATACGTTCTGATACCCGTAGCCGGCGAGCGCGCTGGTGACGTCGTCGCGGATCGCATCCATAGCCGGGCACCCCGAATAGGTGGGAGTAATGGTTACGGTGATGGCGCCGTCGTCGTCAATCTGCGCCTCGCGGAGGATCCCCAGATCCTCGATGGTGAGGACCGGGATCTCAGGGTCCACCACAGTGGCGGCGATATCCCAGACCTTCCCGGCCTCGGCACCGGCGGGCCGGTGGGCGGTGTTGGTACTGGTGTTGACTCCAGATGTATCAATGCTCACGGTTGTCGCCTCCGTTACCAGGTGGCGCCGGGGTGCTCGCGGGCGAGTACCTGCATTTCGGCGAGCAGGTAGCCGAGATGTTCGCTGTGTTTGCCGTGGCGTCCGCCGCCCACCGCGGCAGGCACCGCAGGAATCTCGAGTTCGGCCTCAGCGAACAGAGAGGCGAGAAGGGAATCAACCGGTGCGCGCAGCATGCTCGGGCGAACTGCCGCGTCGCCGAGCGTGTCGATGAGCTGGTCGTCGACGAACAGTTCCTCCACATAGGGCCAGGTCAGTTTGAGACCGGCAATCATGCGGCGGCGCGACTCGTCGGTGCCGAGGGCCAGGCGGAGAACCCACTGGCTGCTGTGGTCGCGGTGGTAATCCACCTCTTTGACGGCCTTCGCCGCGATGGCGGCGAGGGTCGGATCGGTCGAATGCATCAGCCGCGAGTACAGCTCGAACTGGTAGTGCGAGACCACCAGTTGGCGGGCGATGGTGCGGGCGAAGTCGCCGTTCGGCTGCACGAACAGGTGGGCGCAGCGGAACTCCGGTTCGCGCCTGAAGTAGGCAAGATCGTCCTCGGTCTTGTCCAGGCCGTGGCCAGCGTAGCTGAGGAAGGAACGGGCATGACCGATCAGGTCCAGGGCAATGTTGCCGAGGGCCACGTCCTCTTCCAGCTCCGGTGCCCGCGAGATCCACCAGCCCAGCCGCTGGGCGAGGATCAGCGAGTCGTCGCCGAGACGCAGCGCATATTCCGCGACGTCGGCGCTCGGCTTCAGGTCCGATGCGGCAATGTCCTCCGGGCGCAGCGCGTTGCCCGGCGTGGTGCGGGTGGCGCTGGCGTTCGATTCGCTCACAGGTGCTTCACCCCATCGCTCTTTGTGTAGTACGTGGCATGCCGGTAATCCTTGCCCTGCGGGGATTCAAAGAACTGTCCCTTGGCATCAGGGTCGCTGGTAATGATTGACGACGCCGGCACCACCCACAGGCTCACACCTTCGTTACGCCGGGTGTACAGGTCACGGGCGTTACGGACTGCCATCTCGGCGTCGGGCGCGTGCAGCGAACCCGCGTGCACATGGGACAGACCGCGTGATGAGCGCACGAACACCTCCCACAAGGGCCAGGGCTGGCGTTTCTCGGGAGCCAATGGAGCCGGCGCTGTCGAGCCGTCGTCGCCTGTTGTTGAACCGCCGGTCATCTAGGCCGCCTTCTGCTGTGCTGTTGCTGCCCGCTTGTCGGCGTAGGCTGCCGCTGCTTCGCGCACCCAAGCGCCGTCTTCGTGGGCTTCCCGACGGCGTTCCATCCGCTGGGCATTGCAGGGCCCCCGACCGGCGAGGACTTCCTTGAACTCGTTCCAGTCCAGTGGGGCATGCTCCCACTGCTGGGTGTCTTCGTTGAACCGGATCTCGTCATCTGGGAGGGTCAGGCCGAGCACCTTCACCTGCTCGACCATCATGCCGACAAAGCGTGAGCGCAGTTCGTCGTTGGAGAACCGCTTGATGTTCCAGGCCATCGACTGCTTGGAGTTCGGCGAATCGTCGTCGGGTGGGCCGAACATCATCAGTGACGGCGCGTACCAGCGGTTGACGGCGTCCTGGGCCATTTCCTTCTGGGCGGGGGTGCCGTTGGCCAGTTCCAGGAGGATCTCGAAGCCCTGGCGCTGGTGGAAGGATTCCTCCTTGCAAATCCGCACCATGGCACGGCCGTAGGGCCCGTAGGAGGCGCGGCAGAGGGGCACCTGGTTGGCGATTGCGGCGCCGTCGACCAGCCAGCCGATGGCACCCATGTCGGCCCAGGTGACGGCCGGATAGTTGAAGATGCTTGAGTAGCGGGCCTTGCCGGCAATGAGGTCCTCGGTCATCTTGTCCCTTGGCGTGCCGAGGGTTTCGGCCGCCGAGTAGAGGTACAGGCCATGGCCTGCCTCATCCTGGACCTTGGCCATGAGGATGGCCTTGCGCTTCAGCGACGGTGCGCGGGAGATCCAGTTGGCTTCAGGCTGCATGCCGATGATCTCGGAGTGAGCGTGCTGGGAAATCTGCCGGGCGAGGGTCTTCCGGTAAGCCTCGGGCATCCAGTCGCGGGGCTCGATGCGGGAGTCCTCGCTAATGAGCCGTTCAAACTGTTCCCGGCCAGCTCGCTCGTCCTCGGTTTCAGTCCTTGCCTCGGACCTGTTCCCGGACGGCATCTGGTCAACTGCTGGCGCTGTTGCCATGGTGGTCACCTCACTGTGAGCGTCGAAAGTACGCGGGGTCGGCCGCAAATTAATTACCGACCGTTCGTTCAGGATATCGGGAGGGTGGCCGGACAGTCAACAGCCGCCGTCAGCCTGCCGTCCCCACCTGCGGCGCCACCCACTGTGCCTCTCCGCGCTCGGGCCTGCAGGACTAGGTAGACAGGCTGACTAGTTAGTGCAACTATGTAGTCATGAGCGACAGACAATGGCCCAGCGAGTGGATGAGGGGAGCCTTAGGCATGAGCGTCCTCAAGGTCCTGGAGGCCGGACCCACCTACGGGTACGCGATCGCCACGGCGCTGGAGGAAGCGGGACTCGGCTCGATCAAGGGTGGCACGCTCTACCCGCTCCTCACCCGATTCGAGTCGGCCGAGCTGGTCACCACTCAGTGGCGCGCGGGCGACGGCGGCCCGGGTCGTAAATACTTCTCACTCACCGACGCCGGCCGCTCCGAACTGGCTCGGCAGACCGCCGAGTGGCAGGCCTTCACCACCCGGACACTGACCCACCTGAACGGAGACACCCCGTGACCGACACCAAGAAAGACCAGCAGTGGCTGACGGATTTTGTCCTCGAACTCTCGCACCGCGGAGTCGGCGGACGGGACATCGGCGACGCCAAGGCATCAGTCGAATCCCACCTCGCCGACAGCGGGGAATCAGCTGAGGAGGCGTTTGGGAGCCCAGTTGACTACGCCCAGGCTCTGGAGTTCGCCGACACTCCGGACGAGAGCCTTCCACCGGTGCTGCTGCCGGCTCTGCTCGGCATCTTCGGTCTGATGCATTACCTGCCTGCCATCGCCGCAGTCGCACAGGGACAGCCGGTGAGGTTCACCGGCACCGAATTCGCACTGTTCCTCGTCCTCGGGGTATCCATGGTGCTGATCGTGAAGAACATCTTTCGGTTGGTGAAGCAGTGGTGGTGGCTTCTGGCGATCTGGATGGCTGTCGTTGGTCTTGGCATCCTCGCCTCGCTCCTCCCTCTGCTGCTTGACCTTCCCGAGCTGGAAGCCAACGCGGGCGCAGTAGCAACAATCACTGGAGTCCTTCTAGTGGGCGCCGGATTCTGGACCCGAGCGGCGATCAACAACAGCGAGGGTGTCATCACGCCACCCAATGCGGCGTCGACCGACGACAAAGACGGTGCGGTAGAGCGCGTGATGATCGCTTTGGCTCCGTGGCTGATGGCCATCGGAGCAGCGATATTCACAGTCGGGGCTTTCCTAGCCGCGTAGCTCAGCTATTCCAGGGCCCGGACCAGCTGAAACCTGCACGCCTGACTCTCTGGCAGGATGGTTTCCATGACTGCAGAGACGCACTTCCCCGCCCCTCCCGTTGCCAAAAAGGTGCCGACGGAACGCACCCACCACTCGGATACCTTCGTGGACGAATACGAGTGGCTGCGGGAAAAGGAAAGCCCCGAGGTCCTCGCCCACCTCACGGCCGAGAACAGGTACACCGACGCCGTGACCGCCGGCCAGGAACAGCTCCGGCAGGACATCTTCACCGAGATCAAGAACCGGACGCAGGAAACCGATCTGTCCGTGCCGTCCCGCAAGAAGGGCTGGTGGTATTACGCCCGCACTGACGAGGGCAAGCAGTACGCCATCAACTGCCGGGTCGCCGCCACTGACACTGGTGATCTCGCCAGCGACTGGACGCCACCGGAGATTGTCCCCGGCAAGCCGATTGAGGGCGAACAGGTGATGCTGGACGGAAACGCGGAGGCCGAAGGGAAGCCCTTCTTCTCCCTTGGCGGGCTGGCGGTTACCGAGGACGGGAACCTCCTGGCCTATTGCGAAGACAACGCGGGCGACGAGCGTTTCACCCTGCGGATCAAGGATCTGCGTACCGGCGATCTGCTTCCCGACGTGGTGCCGAACATCTTCTACGGGCTGGCCTTCTCCCCCGACGGCACCCAGGTGTTTTACACGGTGGTCGACGATTCCTGGCGCCCCTACCAGGTCAGATCCCACACGCTCGGCACCCCGGTGGAGCAGGACACGGTGGTCTATCAGGAGGACGACGTCGCCATGTGGACCGGCTTCGACCTGTCAGCCGACCGGACCCAACTGCTCATCGGCATCGGTTGCTCCGAGTACAGCGAGTACCGTGTGCTGGACCTGACCAACCAGTCAGCCGGCCTGCTCACCCTGATTCCGCGCAGTGAAAAGGTCCTCTACGAGGCCGATCCGGTAACGGTCGACGGCGAGCGCCACTATGTGCTCACGCACAACCGGAATGCCCGGAACTCAATGGTCAGCCTGGCCGCGGAGTCCGAGTTCGCCAAGCCACTCTCCGACCAGCGGTGGAACACGGTGGTGGCGCACGACGACGCCGTCCGGGTGGGCGGCGTCGCCGTCACCTCCACCCACCTGATCGTCTCGGTCCGCAAGGACACTATCGAACGTGTCCAGGTGCTCCCGCTCGCCGGGCTCGGCGCGGCCGACCAGCCCGCCCCCGAGGAGCCAGGGTTCGATGAAGAGCTCTTCACCTGCCACCTGGCCGACGCCGAGTTCGATTCGCCGATCATCAGGCTCTCCTACACCTCCTTCTTCACTCCCCCACGTGTCTACGACTATGTCCTCGACACCGGAAGCCTGCTGCTGCGCAAGGAGACCGAGGTGCGTGGCGGCTACCGCCCGGAGGATTACACGGCGGAGCGGCAGTGGGCCACAGCGGCTGATGGCACGCTGATCCCCCTGTCCGTCCTGCGCCGGGCCGACCTCGCCGACGACGGCGCCAACCCCGCACTGGTCTACGCCTACGGCAGCTACGAAATCAGCATGGACCCGGGCTTTTCGATCGCCCGGCTGTCACTGCTGGACCGCGGGGTCGTCTTCGTGGTGGCGCATATCCGGGGCGGCGGAGAAATGGGCCGCACCTGGTACGAGGGCGGCAAGAAGCTCAACAAAAAGAACACGTTCACCGACTTTGTCGATGCGACCCGGCATGTGGCGGCGTCGCCCTATGTCGATCCCAGCAGGATCGCCGCAATGGGCGGGTCCGCTGGCGGGCTGCTGATGGGCGCGATCACCAATCTGGCACCCGACCTGTACCGGGCGGTGGTGGCACAGGTGCCGTTCGTCGACGCGCTGACCACCATCCTCGACCCCGAACTGCCACTCTCGGCACTGGAGTGGGAGGAATGGGGCAACCCGATCACCGACCCCGCGGTGTATCAGTACATGAAGGAGTACACCCCCTACGAGAACATCAAGGCGACCCGGTACCCGCGGATCGCGGCGGTGACGAGCTTCAACGACACCCGGGTGCTCTATGTGGAGCCCGCCAAATGGGTGGCCAAGCTCCGCGAGACCACCACGGGCAGCGAGCCGATCGTGCTGAAGACCGAGATGGACGGTGGCCACGGCGGTGCGAGCGGACGGTATGAGCGGTGGAAGGATGTCGCCTGGGACTACGCCTTCGTGGCGGCGGCCCTTGGTGCCGAGGAGCTCCGGACCACCAGTTCCGCCGGGTAGACCACCGGGTCGGGGTGAGTGCCGGGAGCCTCAATCTCCTCGAGCAGCATGGCGCCGGCCTTGGTTGCCATCTCCACCATCGGCTGGGTGATGGTACTCAGCGCCGGCGACGCCAGGGCGGCAATGCTGTGGTTGTCATACCCCACCACGGCGACGTCGTCGGGTACCCGTAGCCCGCGGGACCGCAGGACCTCCAGCACACCGACGGCCATCAGGTCGGATGCGGCGAAGATCGCGTCGGTGCCGGGGGCAGCGTCGAGCAGTCGCCGGGTCGCCTCCGCCGCGCCCACAGTGGTGAAGTCGGCGAACTCGACGGGGCTCGGCGCCGCCCCGGCGTCGCGCAGCCCGTCCTGCCAGCCGCGGAGGCGGTCGACGGCGGCGGTCATGTCGGCGGGTCCGGCGATAGTGGCGGGGCGCTGGCTACCCGAGGCCAGGAGGTGCTGCGCTGCCTGGGTGCCACCGCCATAGTTGTCGGTGTCGACGTACGTCAGCCCGTGCTGGCTCTGCCAGGGCCTGCCGATGAAGATGATGGGCAGGCCACTCTCCGCCAGCGGCCCCACCCAGGTGTCCCCCTGGTGGTGCGACACCACGATGGCCCCATCCACGTGCCCGCCCCGCAGGTAGCGCACGGTCCGCGCCGCATCGTCGCTGCGGGACATGAGCAGGACCAGCTGCACATCGGTTTCCCGCAGCGACTCGGTGACGCCGGTGATGACCATGGCGAAGAAGGGGTCCATCATGACGCGCATGTCCGGTTCAGGAATGACGAGCGCTATCGACGCGGTACGCCGGGTGACCAGTGACCGTGCCGCACGGTTGGGCGTGTAGGCGAGGGCGACGACGGCGGCGTCCACCGCAGCCTGCGCCTCCGGGCTCACCCGGCTGCCCCCGTTGATGGCACGCGACGCCGTCGACCGGGACACGCCGGCCGCCGCCGCCAGGTCCTCCAGGGTGGGGCTGTATTTCGCTCCCGGCGGGTGGGCGAGTCCGGGACGCCCGGCCCGTGGTTGCTGATCATTCATCACCTAGAGAATACGACACGATGACCTGCCAGCGGGGCCTACCTGCTGGTGGCCAGCACGGTGTCCCCCGGGCCAGTCACCGCCTCCGCGGGGCCGGGTCCCACCTGGTGCACCGGGCCGGGCGCCGGCAGCGCGTTGGCCGCGGCGGCCCGGGCATACCAGAGGGCGCTGGCCTTCGGAGTCCGCTGCTGAGTGTCATAGTCCACCCGGACCAGACCGAAGCGCTGGTGATAGCCCCACGCCCATTCGAAGTTGTCCAGGAAGGACCACGCGAGGTAGCCGCGCACGTCGGCGCCGTCGTCGATCGCTGCCCGGACCGCCCTCAGATGACTGTCGAAGTAGGCCAGCCGGTCCTGGTCGTCAACGAACCCCGACCCGTCAGGCACGTCATCGTAGGCAGCACCGTTTTCGGTGACGTAGACGGGGATGCCCGCCGGCCCGGTGTACTCCTCGTGGATGCGGACCAGCAGCCGGCGCAGGCCGTCGGGCTGCACCTCCCAGCCCATCCCGGTAACCGGGAGGCCGCGCGGTGCGGACCGTACCCCGTCGGCTGCGACATACGGCGACGCGACCGGTCGGCCCTGCGGGGCGTGCCCGCCGTCGTCGTTGGCAGGATCGACCGACGTCGTCACCGCCTCGCCGTGATAATAGTTCACGCCCAGCAGGTCAAGAGGCTCGGAGATGACGGCCAGGTCGCCGTCGTGGATGAAATCCTCCAGGCCAAGGTGGCGGACGTCGTCGAGCACGTCCTGGGGGTACTGGCCCCTGAACACCGGATCGAGGAAGATCCGGTTGAACTGGCCGTCGATGCGGCGGGCGGCGTCGACATCGGCGTCGCTGTCCGGGTCGACCGGATCCGGGACGGTGAGGTTCAGCGTCAGCCCCAGCTGCGCTGCCGGGTCACGCCGGCGCAGCTCCTGCGCCGCCAGCCCGTGGCCGAGGAGCAGGTGGTGCGCTGCGGCGAGCGCGGCGCGGGGGTTCTGCCTGCCGGGCGCGTGAATCCCCGCCGCGTACCCGAGGAACGCTGAACACCACGGCTCGTTCAGGGTGGTCCAGATGCGGACCCGGTCGCCGAGGGCTTCATGCAGCACTGCTGCATACTCAGCGAACCGGTAGGCGGTGTCGCGGTTGGCCCAGCCGCCCTGCTCCTCCAGCGCCTGCGGCAGGTCCCAGTGATAGAGGGTCAGCCAGGGCTTGATGCCGGCGGCGACCAGCTGATCCACCAGGCGGGAGTAGAACTCGATGCCCTCGATGTTCGGCGTCACGCCGTCCGGCATGCACCGGGCCCAGGATGTGGAGAAGCGGTAGGCCTGCAGGTTGAGCTGTTTCATCAACGCCACGTCGTCGGCTGAGCGGTGGTAGTGGTCGCAGGCGATGTCACCGTTGTGCGCATCGGCAACCGCTCCGGGCTCCCGGGAGAACACGTCCCAGATGGAATCCTGCCGGCCGTCCTCGTGGGCTGCCCCTTCAATCTGGTAGGCCGCCGTGGCCGCACCCCAGAGGAATCCCTCCGGAAAGGTGATGTCTGTGTTGGTCATCCTTTGACTGCTCCTTGCATGATTCCTGAAACGAGTTGGCGTCCTGCGAGAACGAATACCAGCAGGAGTGGGATGGTCGAAAGCACTGCACCGGCGAGAACCACAGAGTAGTCAACGAAGTGGGCTGCCTGGAGTAGCTGCAGTGCCACCGGAAGAGTGGGATTGCTGGGGTCGAGCACGATGAAAGGCCAGAAGAAGTTGGTCCAGGTGGCCATGAAGGTGAAGAGGGCCAGCATGGCGGCGGCTGGCCGAGCGGCCGGGAGCCCCACGTGCCAGAACGCCCTGATCATCGACGCCCCGTCGACCCGCACCGCCTCGATCAGCTCATCGGGCAGTGCATCCCGGATGTACTGGGTCATCCAGAACACACCGAACGCCGTCACGAGGGCCGGGATGATCACCGCCCACAGGGACCCGGTCCAGCCAAACCTGGACATCACAATGAACAGGGGCACCACGCCGAGCTGGGTGGGGACCGCCATGGTGGCGATCACAAACACCAGCAGCCACTTGCTGCCCTTGAACTTCAGTTTGGCGAAGGCGAAACCGGCCAGCGTCGAGAAAAAGACCACCGAGAACGCGGTCACGCTGGAGACCAGCAACGAGTTCCCGAGCGCTGTCCAGAAGGGAATGCTGTCCAGCACCTGCGCCGCGTTGGCCAGGAAGTTACCGCCCGGCAGCAGGGGGATCCCGCGGGACAACACGGTACTGTCGTGGCTGCCGACCAGGAAGGACCAGTAGAGCGGGAATAGCGAACCGAGCAGGACGGCGCCGAGGAACCCGTAGGTGAGGAACCCGGGGCGCCGCCCGGTTCCGCCCGGGCCTTTCCGACGACGTCGGTTGCCCCGGCGGGACGCAGCGCGTGCTGCCCCCTTTCCTGCCGTTTGTGCGGTCAAGGGGATGGAGCTCACTTGGTGCCTCCCTGGTTGGCGATGCGCCGGGTGATGAAAAAGTTCAGGACTGCAATCAACACGATGATCAGGAACAGCAGCCAGGCGACGGCCGAGGCTCGTCCGAAGTTGCGTTGGCCCCACCCCAGTTCCCAGATGTACATCGTGAGGGTCTGCCATTGCCGGTCGGCTCCACCCAACCCGTACTGGTCGAACACCCGCGGCTCGTCGAAGATCTGAAGTCCGCCGATGGTCGAGGTGATCACCACGAAGATGACCGTGGGCCTCAGCATCGGCACGGTGAGCGAGAAGAACTGGCGGAGCCGGCCCGCCCCGTCGATGGCCGCCGATTCGTAAACGTCCCGCGGAATGGCCTGCATGGCCGCCAGGAAGATCAGCGTGTTGTAGCCGATCCAGCGGAAATTCACCATAGTGGCGATGGCCATGTGGCTGGCGGTCGGATCGGAGTGCCAGCGCACGCCCTCGAAGCCGAGCGACCTGAGAATCTCGTTGACCAACCCGAACTGGTCGGCGAACAGGTTGTTGAAGATCAGCCCCACGGCCACCGGTGCGACGACGAACGGAACCAGTACCCCCATCCGCCAGAAGGTTTTCGCCCGCAGGTTCGCGTCGAGGAAGGCGGCGATGACGATTGCCGCCACCACCTGTGGCACTGAGGAGAGCAGGAAGATGCTGAACGTGTTGCCCACAGCGTTCCAGAAGAACGGCTGGGACAGGATGAACGTGTAGTTCTCCAGCCCCGCGAACTCCCCCTGGCCGCCGATCAGGTTCCAGTTGTGGATGGAAACCCAGGCCGTGTATCCCAGGGGAAACAGGCCGGTGATGGCGAACAGGAGGAAGAACGGCGAGATGTAGAGGTACGGGGAAAACTTCACATCCCAGCGGGAAAGCCGATGGGAGAAAGTGATCCGTCGAACCTTTTTGGACGACGGCGGGCGCCGGGGTGGGGCTGGTTTCAGCGCCCGGTCGGTGACGGCCATGGTGTCAGAGCGCGTTGACCGCGGTGACGAACTTGTCCCAGGAGGAGGCGACGTCGTCGGTCTGGTCGACGTCGACACGGGTCAGGGCCTGCTGCATCGCATCGTTGATGGGGAAGTACTTCGGTCCCTTGAAGGGGGTGACGTCCACGGCCAGCGCCCGCTCGGCGAGGATCTCCCCGGTGGGCGCGTCGTTGAAGAACTCGTTGGTCGCGTCCAGCAGGTCGGTGCTTTCCAGTGCCTCGACCTGGCTGGGGAAGGTGCCCTTCGCGTTGAATGCCTTGATCTGCTGTTCGGGTGCGGTGAGCCAGTCGGCGAGCTTCTTAGCTTCGGCCTGATTTTCGCCCTGCACGGGGACCGTCAGGTAGGACCCGCCCCAGTTGCCGCCACCGCCGGGGAAGACATTGGCAATGTCCCATCCTTCGACGCCTTCGGCGTTGCCCTCAATGACACCGAGCATCCAGCCGGGGCACAGCATGGTGGCAAACGCATCGGACTGGAATCCCGCCGTCCAGTCTTCGCTCCACTGGCCCAGATGCGCGGAAAGGTTGTCATCCACCGAGGCAGCGACCACGGTCTCGTAGATTTCCTTGACCTCGGCGTTATCGGCGGCGATGACCGTGCCGTCCTCATTTTCGTAGGCGTTCTCAACCTGGTTGATCATGCCCTGGTAGGTGGCTCCGGCTGAATCGAACCAGGCGACTCCGTCGCTGGCGGCGACGAAGTCCCGTCCAGCCTCAAAGTAGCTGTCCCAGGTGCCGCCCAGTAGCGCAGCGACTTCGTCCCGGTCGGTGGGCAGGCCAGCGTCCTCAAAGAGGTCGGCCCGGTAGCAGACACCCTGGGGGCCCACATCGGTGCCGTAGCCGATGAGCTTGCCATCCGGGGTGGTGGCGGCTTCGGTCTTCCAGTCCAGCCAGCGGCCGTCGACCGCAGGGTCGGCGAGGTCAGCGAACTGGTCGGGGAATTCCATCAGCTCCGCCAGCCAGTCAACCTCGATCGCTTCGATGTCGGAGAGTCCCGATCCTGCGGCCAGCCGGGTGGTGAGGTTGTCGCGGGCCTCGTTGGAGGTGGCCGCCTTTTTGTGTTCGATGGTCACGTTGTCGTTGAGTTCTTCGTATTCGGTGAAGAGGTCTTCGTACCCGAACTCGTTGAAGGTGGCAACGGTGAGAGTGACGTCTGACTCGCCGGTAGCGTCGTCGATATTGCCCGCCGGGGCTGAATTGGAACCGCAGGCTGAGACGGCGAGGGCTAGGCAAACTGCGCTGGCTGATAGCGCGGTGAATCTGGCTCGATTGTGCACGGGGTGACTCCTTTGTCGGGTGATGACCTGAATCGTCATGGGAGCGCTCTCACGCTCTGGAATCATCCTTGAGTGACCTGCGTCTCATGTCAAGTGGGAGCGCTTCCACGCACTCGAAATACGACTGCCCCGCCACCATCGCGCCTAGTCAGGGGCCCGCGGCACGAACGGCCGTAATGCAATCGTTATCTCCGAGGTCGCCGCCAAAGGGCTAGGGGAAGGTCTTAGTCGCTGGACCATCGCTTGACACCGCGCCGCCTGCCGGTATTACCTAAGTGAATTACCTAATGACCATTCGGTCACTAATAACCAGACCGGTCAGCTTGTCCGGTCAAAACAGTGAGGCTCCAATGGCGGACACCGGTGCCCGGCACACGCATCCTATCCTCGAGCAGGATCATGCCTCCCGCTGGTTAGGCATCGACGTCGTCGACCTGGCCGATGGCCGCGCGATCATCACCATGCGCCTTCGCCCCGACATGCTCAACGGGTTTGGCATCGCCCACGGCGGGATGGTCTTTGCCCTCGCCGACTCGGCCTTCGCCCTGGCCTGCAACCCCATCGGTGAAACGGACACCATTACCGTCGCCTCGGGCGCGGACGTCACCTTCCTGGCCTCGGCCCATCCCGGGGATCTGCTGACCGCCACCGCTAACCGGCGCGCCTCAGCCGGGCGTAGCGGCCTTTACGACATTTCCGTCTCCGCGGAAAACGAGAACGGTACCCGGGCGATTGCCGAGTTCCGTGGCCGTTCCCGGACCATCCCCAATCCCCAGCTCGCCAAGCCCAGCAGCGCCGCTGTCACCACCACAGAAAAGAGCCTCCCATGACCAGCACGGCACTCAAGGCCTCAGCCGCCGATCCCTCAACCCTCGACGTCGAGGAACTGATGTCGAGGGACCAGATCGAAGCCCTGCAGCTGACCAGGCTCCAGCACACGGTGCAGTATGCCTACGACAGGGTCCAGTTGTACAAGGACAAGTTCGATGCGGCAGGGGTTCACCCGACGGATCTTAAAGAACTCAGCGATTTGTCGCTCTTCCCGTACACCACCAAGGAGGACCTGCGGCGCACCTACCCGTTCGGCATGTTTGCTGTCCCGCAGCCCCAGGTGGCACGCATCCACGCATCGTCGGGCACCACAGGGCGGCCCACAGTGGTCGGCTACACTGCTGGCGACCTGGACCGCTGGGCCGCCCTAGTGGCGCGGTCCCTGCGGGCATCAGGGGTCAAGAAGGGCGACAAGGTGCACAACGCCTACGGTTACGGGCTCTTCACCGGCGGCCTCGGCGCCCACTTCGGTGCCGAAAAACTCGGCTGCACCGTCATCCCCATTTCGGGTGGGCAGACCGAACGCCAGGTCCAGCTCATCAAGGACTTCGAGCCCGACGCCATCCTCGCCACCCCCACCTACCTACTCACCATCCTCGACGCCATGGCAGCCGCGGGCATCGACCCCGCGAGCACCTCGCTGAAGACGGCCGTGCTCGGCGCTGAGCCCTGGACCGAGGAGATGCGCCACGAACTGGAGAACCGGATGGGGTTCGACGCCTGCGACATCTACGGCCTGTCCGAGGTGATGGGCCCGGGCGTGGCGGGCGAATGTGTCGAGAGCAAGGACGGCTCCCACATCTGGGAAGACCATTTCCGCCCCGAGATCATCGACCCGTTCACCGACAACGTGCTCAACGACGGCGAACACGGCGAGCTGGTCTTCACCTCCCTCACCAAGGAGGCCCTGCCCATCATCAGGTACCGCACCCACGACCTGACCCGACTGCTGCCCGGCACCGCACGGCCCGGGATGCGCCGGATGGGCCGCATCACCGGACGCAGCGACGACATGATCATCCTCCGCGGGGTCAACCTTTTCCCCACCCAGATCGAGGAAATCGCACTGCGCATCCCAGCGCTCAGTCCGCACTTCCAGTTGGAAATCACGCGGCCTGAAGGCCAGCGGATGGATGCGATGACCGTCAAGATCGAGCCGCGTGAGGGAGTCTCGGCGCACGACGCCGAAACCGCTGCCAGCACCCTCAGCGAACAGATCAAGATTCACATCGGCTCCAGCTGCGCCGTCACCATCGCCGAGCCCGGTTCGCTCGCCCGGTCCAGCGGCAAACTCCGGCGGATCTACGACCTGCGGCCCAAGGCCGGCGCCTGATGCCAACCGCTCCCCCGGCGGCCAACCGGCGCGGCCGGCCCGGCTATGACCAGCAGGCTGTCCTCACCATCGCCGTCGACGTGTTCAACCGGCACGGATACGAAGCCACGTCGATGGGCGTCCTCGCCGAAAACCTGGGGATCAGCAAGTCAGCCATTTACCATCACGTCCCCTCCAAAGGGGACCTGCTGCGTCTGGCGCTGGATCATGCGCTGGGCGGGCTGGAGGCGGTGCTGACCGATCCCGCAGCGACCTCGGGCAAGGCCGATGCCCGGCTGGAGTTCGTGCTGCGGGGCACCATCGCCGTCCTGATCGAGCGGCTCCCCTTCGTCACCCTGCTGCTGCGGCTGCGCGGGAACACGGAGGTGGAGCGGGGCGCCCTGGAGCGCCGTCGTGCCTTTGACCGGCAGGTGGCGGCGCTGGTCGACGCGGCACGGACCGAGGGTTCCCTGCGGTCCGACATCGACCCGCGCACCACCACCCGCCTGCTGTTCGGCACGATCAACTCGATTGTCGAGTGGTACAAACCCGGCGGTGCCGTGTCGCCCGAGAAGCTGGCCGACGACGTCATCACCATGGTCTTCGACGGACTCCACCGCTCCTAGCCCGCACACCCCGCAACAGCCCTCCCGCCTGGCCGCCAACTGTGGCGGGAGGGCACTCCGCACCCACCGGAGCTGACCGCTCGGCGGAGGGGCGGAGGGCTCGGCCCGGCCTACTTCTCGACGAGGGTCAGGACGTCGTAGGTCGCGACGATCTCGTCATCCTGGTTGTGCAACACAGCATCCCAGGCCACTTCCCCGTATTCTTCGTCCTCGCGCGGGGTAATCCGCTTGGCCGTCAGGGTGACCCGGATCGAGTCCCCGGCAGCGACCGGGGTGATGAACCGCAGGTTCTCCAGCCCGTAGTTCGCGAGGACCGGCCCCGGAGCGGGATCGACGAACAGCCCCGCACCCCAGGACAACAGCAGGTAGCCGTGTGCCACGATGCCCGGGAAGAACGGGTTCGCGGCTGCGGCTTCCTCGTTGGTGTGCGCGTAGAAGGTGTCCCCGGTGGTATTGGCGAACGCGGTGATGTCCTCAAGGGTTACCTGCCGCAGGTCCGAGCGGATCGCGTCGCCAATCTGCAGGGCGGCAAGATCCTTCCGGAACGGGTGGGTGCCATCAAACCGGCGCTCAGCACCGGTATGCCAGACCCCGGTGACCGCGGTGAGCATGTTCGGGGAGCCCTGGATGGCGGTGCGCTGCATGTGGTGCAGCACCGAGCGGATGCCGCCGAGTTCCTCGCCACCGCCGGCGCGGCCCGGACCGCCGTGGACCAGGTGCGGCACGGGCGAGCCGTGCCCGGTGGAGCTGCGGGCGTCTTCCCGGTTGAGCATCAGCACGCGCCCGTGGTGGGCGGCGATGCCAAGAACCAGCTCCCGGGCCACGGCGGGGTCGTTGGTGCAAACCGTCGCCACGAGTGATCCGGCGCCCAGGGCGGCGAGCCGCACGGCGTGCGCGGCGTCGTCGTACCCGATGACCGAAGCGACCGGGCCGAACGCTTCAACCGTGTGCAGCTCGATGGCTTCGGCGTTCTCCCAGGTCAGCAGTACCGGGGACATGAAGGCGCCCTCGACGGCGGTGTCCACGGTGCCGTCGGCGCGGGTGACACGGGGCGCGTCAAGCGTGCCGTAGGCGAGCTCCCCGCCCGCGGCGATCATGGTTTCGACGGCGGAGCGGACATCCCTGAGCTGGTCCAGGGAGGCCAGGGCGCCCATCGTGACGCCCTCGGCACGCGGGTCGCCGAGCACGATGCGCTGTTCAATGCGGTCCCGGGCGGCGGCGACGACGTCGTTCACCAGGGTCTTGGGCACGATGGTGCGGCGGATGCTCGTGCACTTCTGTCCGGCCTTGACCGTGATCTCAGTGACGAGGGATTTAATGAAGGCGTCAAACTCGGGGGTGCCCGGGACGGCGTCCTCGCCCAGGATGGCCGCGTTGAGCGAATCGGTTTCGGAGGTGAAGCGGACGCCGCCGTGCACCACGTTGTCGTGGGACTTCAGCTTGTTGGCGGTCGACGCCGACCCCGTGAACGAGACCAGATCCCGGTAGTCCAGGTAGTCGAGCAGGTCCCGGGCGGATCCGGAAATCAGCTGCAGCGCGCCCTGCGGGAGGATGTTGGACTCGATGATGAATTTCACGACGGCGGCGGTCAGGTACCCGGTTGGTGTCGCCGGTTTGACGATGGTGGGAACTCCGGCAAGGAAGGCCGGAGCCAGCTTCTCGAGCATGCCCCAGACTGGGAAGTTGAAGGCGTTGATTTGCACGGCCGCGCCCGGGATGCGCGTGTAAATGTGTTCACCGAGGAAGGTGCCGTCCTTCGAGAGGGTTTCCGGCGGCCCATCCACCACGACGTTGGAGTTGGGCAGCTCGCGGCGGCCCTTCGACCCGAAGGTGAAGAGCACCCCGATTCCGCCGTCGATGTCGACCATGGAATCAATTTTCGTCGCACCGGTCCGGGCCGACAGTTCATACAGCGAGGTGCGCTGGTCGTTGAGGAACTGAGCCAGCGCCTTGAGCATCAGTGCGCGCTGGTGGAAGGTGAACTTGCCGAGGGTCTGCTGCCCGGTGGACCGGGCATAGTCGACTACCCGGGCGACGTCGAGTCCCTCGGTGCTGACCACCGCCAGCGTCTCACCGGTGCTCGCGTCCCGGACTTCGGCGCTGTTGCGTTCTGTCAGGGAGGTAGCGTCTGGCGTCCACCAGGCATCCTCGATGAAGCTGGGAACTGTCTGCACGCGTACGGCTGTTGAAGTCATCGTCGACTTGCCTTTCACCTGTGGGTAGCGGCGCCCGCCCTCCGTGAGGAGGATAACTGAACGGACGTTCGGTAATATGTCCAGCGTACATTAACTGGCCTTTCCACATCCCTCAAAGGAGCCCTTCGGTGACTCACCAGACCTGGCAGATCCAGCTCGGCGAACTCGACGAGAAGATGGGCGTGAAAATCCTCGAGCAGTCGATTGAGCGGGTGGTCGCCACCATGCCGGTGGCAGGCAACCGGCAGTCCTTCGGGCTTTTGCACGGCGGCGCGTCGCTCGCCGTCGGCGAGGCTGTGGGGTCCTGGGCGGCAGTCATCCACGCCAGCACCATGGGAAAGACCGCCGTCGGCGTCGACGTGTCGGCCACCCATCACAAGTCCGCCCGCGAAGGACTGGTCACCATCACAGCGACCCCCATCCATCTGGGCGGCACCCTCACCACCCACGAGGTGGTGCTGACCAACGACGACGGCGCGCGGCTGTGCAGCCTGCGGATCACCAATCTGATCATCGACCGCCGCTAGGCGCCCGCAGTCAACCGGTTCCTCAACGCCGCCACTGCCGACGGGGTCAGGCCGGCGTCCAGGAGGTACTGGGCCGCGTCGAGTTGGAAGAGCAGCTGATGCAGGTGCGCTGCGGACCGGTCCAGCCGCTTCTGCAGTTCGTCTTTGGACGCCGGCGGCTCCTTCGGCGTCTCCTGCGTCGCGAAGAACTGGTTGATTCCGCGGACTCCCAGGGCATAGTCCTGCACGATCTCATCGGCGGATACGCCCGCCGCCGACAGCATGACGGCTGTCACCATGCCGGTGCGGTCCCGGCCAGCTGAGCAGTGGATGATCACGCCGCCGTCGGGTGCATCGATCACTGTCTGCACCACGGCGGCGATCTTCTCGGGCCAGCGTCGCAGGTTCTCCCGGTAGTGCTCAGGCGAGCTCAGGTACGGCCCAACCAGTTCCATGAAGTCGGCGTCGGACTGGTCCTCGGTGGGACGGTTCACGATCGTGAAGCGGGTCAGACTGTCAGCAGCGACAGCCGGGTCACCGGGGCGCCGTCCGAACTCGCCGGGGTTGCGCAGGTCGACCACGGTGCGGACGCCGTCGTCGTACGCCTGTCGCCAGCCGGTTGAGGAAAGCCATTCGTGCCGCCCCATCCGGTACATGCGGCCGGGTAGGATTACCCCGCCGAGACCGCCGAGATCCCGAGCGTTGACGGCGCCGTCCCACCGGACGGCACGGGCTTCGGCCGCGGCAGGATCAGCGGTGTGGCCCGGCTGGGAGGTCATGACCACACTCTAACAATTTGCGGCCAGTCCGGGTGCAGGCTTCTTTCCCGGCCTGTTTCCAGAAAGCTACTGCAGGTGTATCTTTCAGCCATGAAAACTCCCCGTCACTCCCTGTTCGGACGTTCTGCCGCTGCTGCGGCGCTATCGGTCGGCCTGTTGGCCAGCACGATCGCGGGCCCCGCCGCCGCTCATAGCCAAGGACCCCCGGTCCCGGCCGACTATGTGGCCCTGGGCGATTCCTACGCTGCCGGGTTCGGCGCGGGCTTCTACGCCAATGCGTGCGGGCAGTCACCTCTGGGACTGCCGTGGCTCCTCGACGAGCAACGCAAAATCGAGTTGACCTACAACGCCACCTGTTCCGGGGCGAAGGCCGCAGCAAACCCCACCGATGCGGTACCCGACGTCCCTGAGCAGCTGGCAGGACTCGTTTTCAACGAGCTGATCGGTGCTGAGACGGACCTCGTCACGGTGTCGGCGGGCGGCAACGACCTGGATTTTGGGGGCGTAGTGGGGGCGTGTGCCACGCAGGTACTCGAAATCTGCCAAATGGTAATCGACGGCCGCACGGTCCAGGCGCAGACCAGCCTGGCCGCGGCACTCGATGACCTGTACGGGGAGCTGCGCACTGCCGCGCCGAACGCCACAATTGTGGTCACCGGGTACCCGCACCTGTTCTCGCCAAAGTCCGGATCGGAGGTACTGCTCAGTACCGAGGCGCAGCGGTTGTTCAATGACGGTACCGATGCGCTCAACGCGGTCATCAAGCACACCGCCGAAGCCAACGGACTGCAGTATGTGGACGTGGCGAAGAGGTTCACGGGCCACGGTATTGGCACCCGGGATCCGTGGATCACGTATACCGGGTTCACCGCCATCGACGACCTGCACCCGAATGCCAAGGGATACGAGTCCGGTTATTTCAAAGCGATCCGCAGCGCAGTGAACCTGAATACTCTGTGGCGGTAGCGCCGGGACGCCGGCGGAGGGGTGTTCCTCGACCGGTTCCGGCTCACTCGGTCCAGTCGAAGAACCCCTTACCTGACTTCCGGCCGAGCTCGCCGCGGGCCACCTTGTCCCGCAGTAGCTGCGGCGGCGCGAAGCGTTCCCCCAAGGTTGATTCGAGATATTCGGCGATGCCGAGCCGGACATCCAGGCCCACCAGGTCGGTGGTCCGCAACGGACCCACCGGGTGTTTGTAGCCCAGCACCATGGCGGTGTCGATGTCTTCGGCCGAGGCGACACCCTCCTCGACCATCCGCATCGCCTCGAGGGCGATTGCGACGCCCAACCGGGAACTGGCGAAGCCGGGCGCATCCTTGACGACCACCGGGGTTTTCCCGAGCAGTTCCACCCAGCCGCGCGCTGCGTCGGCGAGCTCGTCGGAGGTCTGCTGTGCCAGGACCACCTCGATCAGCGTTGAGGCGGGCACCGGGTTGAAGAAGTGCAGCCCGCAGAACCGCTCCGGCCGTTGGAGCTTCCCGGCCAGTGAGCTCACCGACAGGGACGAGGTGTTGGTCGCCAGCCATGCGTTGGACGTCAACCGTTCCTCGACCGCTGTGAGGGCGGCTGCCTTCAGCTCGGCGTCCTCGGGGACCGCTTCCACTACCAGCCCGCAGGTTTCGAACGCCGCGTAGTCAACCGACACGGAAACCCGCGCCGAGAGCGTCTGGAGATCCTCCGATGTGGTTCCGCGCTGCACGCTTTTACCGAGTGCGTCGAGGACCCGCTGCCGTGCCGCCTCGGCGGCGTCGTCGTCGCGCTCGACGACGACAACGGTGGCACCCGCTGTGCAGAAGGCGTGGGCGATGCCCGCGCCCATCCGGCCGCCACCCAGGACGCCAACGATGTCGGGGATGCGGGCTGCGCTGGGGATTGCTGTAGTCATTTTTTCTTCCTGTCGAGGAATGCCTGCATCCGGTCGAACTTCGCCTCGGATTCAAACAGGATGCCCTGGGCTAACTGGTCAATAACCGGGTGGGCCTCGGGCGGGGCGTGGAACACGGATTTGGTGATGCGGACGGCCAGTGGGTCCTGCCGTGCAATCCGGTCGGCGAGCGCATTGGCGCCCGCGAGGAGGGCCTCGGGTTCGTGGATTTCGGTGATCAGCCTGGCAGCGAGGGCCTCATCGGCGCCCAGGATCCGCCCGGCGAGGAGGATTTCCTTCGCCAGTGGCTCGCCGACCAGTTCCCGGAGCCGCCAGGTGGCGCCCGCGGCAGCCAGAATTCCGAGGCCGGTTTCAGGGTTACCGAGCTTCAGGCTGGGCGTGCCGATCCTGAAGTCAGCGGCGTAGGCCAACTCGGCGCCTCCGCCGAGGGCATACCCGTCCAACGCGGCGATGACCGGCAGGGGGAGCCGGGCAATGCGGGCAAAGAGGGTGGAGTTGATCCCGGCGAGCGCATCGTCCCGGCGTCGTTCCCGCAGCTGGGCGATGTCGGCGCCTGAGGCAAACACGCCGTTACTTCCCGTGAGGATGAGGATCCGCGGCCGCTTCTCCAGCACCTCACACACAGCATGCAGTTCATCGACCATCGTCTGGTCGATGGCGTTACGGACCTCGGGGCGGTGCAGTTGGACGGTGAGGCGGTCGCCGTCGTCAGTGACCCGCAGCGTGGTGAACTGGTCCATCAGACGCGCTCAAGCAGCATGGCGGTGCCCTGCCCCACACCGACGCACATGGTGGCCAGCCCGATCGCCCGGCCCTCACCGCGTGCCTCGCGTTCCAGACGGCCGAGCAGCGTGATCGCGAGCCGGGACCCCGACGATCCGAGGGGGTGGCCGAGAGCGATAGCACCGCCGTCGCGGTTCACCAGTTCCTCATCGAGTCCGAGCCGGCGGATGCAGGCGATGGACTGGGTGGCGAAGGCCTCGTTGAGTTCGACGGAGGTCAGATCGCTGATGCTCAGCCCGGTGCGCTGGAGTACCTTTTGCGTGGCCGGAACCGGGCCGATGCCCATGATGGCTGGCGGGACGCCCGCCGATGCACCGTCAAGGATGCGGGCGCGGGCGGCGAGGCCCAGCCGGTTCACTGCCGCTTCGGAGGCGACGACGACGGCGGAGGCACCGTCGTTCAGTGAACTGGAGTTGCCTGCGGTGACCACCCCGTCCTTCTTGACGACCGGGCGAAGTCCGGCGAGCACGTCGAGGGTGGTCTCGGCGCGGGGTCCTTCGTCGGTGTCGACGGTGACCTCGCGCTTGCCGTGGCGGGTCTGCACCGGCACAATCTCGTCGCGGAAGCGGCCCGCCTCAATCGCGGCGAGTGCCCGCTGGTGGGACCGCAGGGCGAAGGCGTCGGCGTCGTCGCGGGTGATGCCGTCCACCGAGGCGACCTCCTCTGCGGTTTCCGGCATGGAGTAGGTGGTCTTGTCCTGTGCCGCGAACAACGGGTTGGTGAACCGCCAGCCGATCGAGGTGTCGAACACGTCCCCCGGCTTGGCGAACGCCTTGGCCGGCTTCTCCATCACCCAGGGCGCACGGCTCATGGATTCCACGCCGCCGGCGACCACAATGTCGGCGGCGCCGGACTTGATCATGTGGGAGGCCATAATGATGGCTGACAACCCTGAGGCGCAGAGCCGGTTGACGGTGATTCCGGGAACGGTATCCGGGAGTCCGGCGAGCAGCGAGGCCATGCGTGCGACGTTGCGGTTCTCCTCGCCGGCGCCGTTGGCGTTGCCGAAGATCACTTCGTCGATTTCCCCGGGGTCGATACCTGCGCGGGCCACCGCCTCGCGGATCGCGAGCGCTGCGAGGTCATCGGGCCTGACCCCGGAAAGCGCTCCGCCGTAGCGTCCCACCGGGGTGCGTACCCCGCCGACCAGAAATGCCTCGGCCATGCCTGCCTCCAGAATCATCAACGATTGTGTAAGTCACACGGTCAGCCTAATTACTGACCGTTCGTTCTATATTACAGATGTGTCCGGAAAAGTGGCTCCCCCGCAAAGCCGGCGTTGCCCCACCGCTTGTGTGCGGTGCCGCAACTATTCCGGCGGACCCGCGACCCGGCCGGCCTCAAGCCGCAACTCCTTCGCGCCGGGGAGGCCGGTGAACCACCTCCGGAGTTCGCGGTCGTGGCTGACGACGACGAGGGTGCCGTCGTACCCGGCCAGAGCCTCTTCGAGCTCCCCCACCAGCACCGGGGCGAGGTGATTCGTGGGTTCGTCGAACAGGATGACGTCGTAGCGCCCCACCAGCAGGCGAGCCAGTGCAAGCCTGCGGTATTGGCCCGCGGAAAGGGTCCCGACGGGAACCAGGAAGTCGGCGCTGCGGAACAGGCCAAGGTTGAGGAGGCGGTCGGCGTGTTCGTCCAGGTCGCCCTGCAGACCCGAGGCGAAGGCCGGCAGGAGCCGCATCGACGGGCGGGGGTGCGGGGGCAGCTCCTGCGGAAGGTATCCGAGCCTGCCCCGCTGGACCACTGTGCCCTCCTGCACCGGGCAAAGCCCGGCCATGACGTCAAGCAGAGTCGTTTTACCCGCTCCGTTGGGACCGGTAACCAGGAGGTTCTCCCCCGCTCCTACCGTCAGCGAACCCACTGCCAGACGATCACCGACCGCGACGCCCTCAAGAGTGATCACCGGCCCGGTCAGTGACTGCCCGCCGAACTGGGCGGACAGCGCCAAAGGCTGAGGCGGTCGATCCACCGGCCGCTCCTCCAGCCGCCGCAGCCGCTCCTGCGCGTTTCGCTTCTGGCTGGTGATGGCTTCCTGCACGGTGCCCTGTTTGAAGTCGTAGCCCATCTTGTCGCCGTCGCGTCGACGCCCGTAACCCATCCGCCCCTCCACCGCTGCGGCTTTCATTCGTTCGGCTTCCTTGGCGTCCAGCCATTGCTGGTATTCCTGTTCCCACCGATTGCGTTCAGCAACCTTGGCCCGGAGGTATCCCTCGTATCCATCGCCATACCGCCGGAGTTCCCTGCGGTCGCCGTCCACTTCAATGATGGTCGTCGCGAAGGTGCGCAGGAACGATCGGTCGTGGGACACGGCGACGACCGCGCCCCGGTGGGCGGCGAGCTCCCGCTCCAGCCAGCTGACGGCGTCGTCGTCAAGATGGTTGGTGGGTTCGTCCAGCAGGAGGATGACGGCCGGGTCGGCGAGCAGGCAAGCCAGCGCAAGGCGCTCCTGTTCTCCGCCGGAGAGCGTGTCAAGGGTGCGGCCCCGTTCCAGGCCGCCCAGCCCCAGCTGACTGAGGGCTGCGTCAACCCGCGAGTCGACGGCGTAGCCCTCATGCAGGTCATATTCGGATTGGAGTGCCCCGTAGTGTTCCAGCTCGTCTGAATCAGCCGATTCCAGGGAGGCTTCACGCCTCCTCAGCTCCGCCTCGAGGGCCCGGATTCCGCTCAAGGCCGCGTCAATCACGGTTTGGACGGTGTCGGACGGCGCATGGTCAAGTGTCTGCGGCAGGTGACCGACCGCTCCGTGCACTGAGATGTGTCCGCCATCGGGGGTTTCGAGCCCGGCCACCAGGCGCATCAGCGTGGACTTGCCGGCGCCGTTCTCCCCGACCACTGCCACCCGTTCGCCACGGCCGACGGTCAGGTCGACGTGGTCAAGCAGCAGGCGGTCCCCATAGCCGTGGGACACGTCGGAAAGTTGGATATGTTCGGTCAAAGGAGTTCCTCGCGATATCGGAAAGTGCGCAGGCGTCGCGGCGCGCGGGTTCGAAGCGGGCGGTTGGCGCCGGCCGAACAGGCAGGTGCAAGGCTACTTCCTCATGGCTCCAGCGTGCCCCGGTGTGGGCAAGCCGTCAACCTCACCGGGGCACGCCCCCGGCTGCCTTGTCGCGCTGACGGTGGATTTTCGACAAAATGTGGGTGTGACCACCAATCGAAGCACCCCCCATCAGTGATATCCGCATCGCCTGCCGTCCGACGCTACTCAGCCTTCAGCACCTCAACCGCGGGAGGTAACCCGGCCGGGGTGGTGATGGAGGCCGCGGATCTTTCTGACGATCAAATGCAATCTATAGCTTCCGACGTCGGCTACAGCGAAACGGCCTTCCTCACCGGACCCATCACCGCCGATTCCCCGATTCCGATCCGCTACTTTGCGCCGATGGGCGAAGTGGACTTCTGCGGTCACGCGACAATCGCGACGGCGGTGGCACTGGGGGAAGACGCGGGACTGGGCGCCTATACGCTGCATACCAAGGTGGGACCGGTTAACGTCAGGGCTTCACGCGACCGTCGAGGCTTTCTGGGATCTTTGGAGAGCCCGCCGATCAGCTGCTCACCGCTGGCTGCCACCGATCTTGAGCTGCTCCTGAGCAGCCTGCGGTGGACAGGGGAGGTGCTCCATCCCGATTATCTTCCCGGGATCGGATTTGGTGGCAATCTCCATCCGGTCGTCGTCGTCAGGGATGCCGAAACGCTTGGCACTCTGGACTACCACTTCGCTGCGTTGCAGGAACTCTGTCGGACGCATACGTGGATCACGGTAACCCTGATAGCTCCCGCCGGTCCCGGCCTCTGGCAGGCGCGGAATCCATTCCCCTGGGGCGGGGTGGTTGAAGACCCCGCTACCGGTGCCGCGGCCGCAGCGTTCGCCGGGTACCTGAGGGCTCAGGGTCGGATAGCTGCGGGCGCGAGCTTCACGATCCGTCAAGGGATCGAGATGGGTCGGCCCAGCACGCTCGAGGTCACGGTGCTCGAAGCGACTGCTCTGATCAGCGGCTACGCCGCGGTCATCACCCAGGGCGTCCCGGGTGTCGCCTCAGCGTCGAGAAACTGGAGAACCGCCGAAACAACCGCCAAAGCAGAGCCTCACACGGACAGCTACTGACCGCGATGAGGTAGTGCCCGCCCCCGTCCGTCCCTAAAGTCGGTCCATGACCTACAACATCCAGATCACCCTCGACTGCACCAACACCCACGATCAGGCGGACTGGTGGGCTGAAACGCTCGGGTGGGTGGTGGAACCCACCGATCAGACCTTCATCGACGATGTGCTGGCCAAGGGCTGGGCCCAGCCGGATGAGCTCATTGTGCACAAAGGGGTGCGCGTGTGGCGCGACGGCGCAGCCATCTGCCGCCCCGGGGAGGATAGCCACAAGGGCAGGCTACGGATGCTATTTCAGCCAGTGCCTGAACCGAAGACTGTCAAGAACCGCTGCCACCTGGACATCAACCTCGACTGTGACGATAAAGACGAGCTCAGGGCCCGGCTTGAGGGCCGGGGTGCCCAGTTTCTCTACCAGGCGAACCAAGGCCCCCACGTTTGGTACACGATGGTCGATCCTGAGGGCAATGAGTTCTGCCTCGGGTGAGGACTCTTAGCTCCGAACGGCGCGTTGACGCAACAACACGATGGCTGCAGCGAGACCACCAGCAGCGGCGATGCCCGCCGCGGCAGGGGTTGCCGCTGCTAGCCGACCGGCGGGCGTAGCCACCCCGGTGTCGACGCCGCCCACCGGCATCTGGCCCACCTGAGGTGCGGGGTCCGGGTCGGGGGATCGAAAATCGATGAAGCAGGGGTACGTTCCATCCGGGAACACGATGGACCCAGGGTTGACCGCGCACAGGTTTGTACCGTCGGCTGCGATCACGCCCCCGGTGACAAAGGTGACGGTGTCCGGGTCTACTACCGTCGCCTGGTCGAACGGGACGAACACGATGTCGTCCGTTGCTGCCATCGCGGTCGACGCGCCAACGAACATGGTTGAAGACGAGACTGCAACGATTGCCAGGATCTTGGTGACTTTCACGGCTCTCCCTTCGGCGGCCGCCCCTCTGGCAGCCAGCATTGGCTTAGCTAACCAAACACCGAAAAAATACGCCAGGGCCCCGGGATAACGAGACCGCTGGCCAACGGCGGACCCTCTTCATGCCAACCGCTCGGCACAAAGCTAGACTCGATGGGTGACTATCGACCTTCCCCCACAGGTTTCTGACCTCTTCGACCCTGCCCGCTGGCGACTCGTCTCCGGGTTCGGCGATCTCGAGGACATCACGTACCACCGACAGGTCGAACGGGGCCCCGGCGGGGAGGTCAAAGACCTGCCAACGGTGAGGATCGCCTTCAACCGGCCCGAGGTGCGCAACGCGTTCCGCCCCGGGACCGTCGATGAGCTGTACCGGACGATGGACCATGCGCGAATGACCTCCGATGTCGCCACCGTACTGCTCACCGGCAACGGGCCATCCCCGAAGGACGGCGGCCACTCGTTCTGCTCGGGCGGCGACCAGCGGATTCGCGGCCGCGACGGATACCGGTACGCCGACGGCGAGACCAGTGAAAGCGTCGATCCCGCACGGGCCGGCCGGCTCCACATTCTTGAGGTGCAGCGGCTGATGCGGACCATGCCGAAGGTGGTCATCGCCGTCGTCAATGGGTGGGCGGCCGGCGGCGGGCACAGTCTGCATGTGGTGGCTGACCTGACCATCGCCTCCCGCGAGTACGGCAAGTTCAAGCAGACCGATGCCACGGTGGGAAGTTTCGACGCCGGTTATGGCTCGGCGCTGCTGGCCCGCCAGATCGGGCAGAAGAAGGCTCGCGAGATCTTCTTCCTCGCCCGGGAGTACTCAGCCGAAGAAATGGTCGCGATGGGCGCGGTCAACGAGGCCGTGGACCACCACGAACTGGAGAACACGGCACTGCAGTACGCAGCGGACATTGCCCGGCAAAGCCCGCAGGCAATCCGCATGCTCAAATTCGCGTTCAATCTGGCCGACGACGGCCTCGCGGGCCAGCAGGTCTTCGCTGGCGAAGCGACCCGGATGGCGTATATGACCAACGAAGCGGTCGAGGGTAAGGAAGCCTTCCTGGAAAAGCGGGCACCCGACTGGTCCGCTTACCCCTACTATTTCTAGGCCAATCATGGAACTGTTACCGATCCACACCCCGCCCGAGGCTGACCCTCATGCCCTCCTCACCCCACTGGCCGCTGCGCTGGCCGGTGAAGGCCCCGCCGTCGCGCCCCATGCCGACCCGGACCAGCGCTTCGACGGTGAACTGTCGAACGACGAGATCGCCGCCGTGCTCAGCACTTCGGGTTCGACCGGCGTCCCGAAGCAGACGATGCTCAGCGTCGATGCGCTCGCCGCTTCGGCGATGGGGACCGCCCTCGCGCTGAAGGCTGAGGGCCAGTGGCTCCTCACCCTGCCCGTGCACTATGTGGCGGGCTTTCAGGTGCTGGTCCGGTCGCTCTACGCCGGCACCCGGCCCTGGGCGATGGACCTCTCCGCCCCGTTCAGCGCGGAGGCTTTCACTGCGGCCGCCGGCGAACTGACCGACAAGGTCCGGTTCACGTCGCTGGTCCCCACCCAGCTGCACCGCCTGCTCCAGGACCCACGTCCTGAAACGCTCCAGGTGCTGCGCCGGTTCAACGCCATCCTGCTGGGCGGCGCCCCAGCGTCCGAAACCCTCCGCAGCGAAGCGCGCAAACACGGACTGAACCTGGTGCTCACGTACGGCATGAGTGAAACCTGCGGCGGTTGCGTGTACGACGGCGTCCCGCTGGAAGGCGTGGACCTCCTCTCCGAGGATGGCCGGCTGTGGATCAGCGGACCGGTGCTCGCCGATGGCTACCTGGGGCAGCCCGAGCTCAGCGCCGACCGGTTCCAGTTCAATTCCGGCCGCCGCTGGTTCAAGACCGACGACGCCGGTGCCATCACCGATGGTGTGCTGAGCCTTACCGGACGGGTGGACGATGTGCTTGTCACCGGTGGATTAAAGGTCTCGGCCGGAGCCGTCGCGTCAGCGATCGAAGGGTTCCCGGGCGTTCAGGAAGCACTGGTGCTGGGCATCGAAAGCGCCGAGTGGGGCACTGAGGTGGCCGCCGTCGTCGTCGGCCACGTGAACCCGGATGAGGTGCGCCAACACGCGAAGACGGCCCTCGGGTCGCACGCGGCGCCCCGGATCATTCTGACCCTCGGGTCGCTTCCCCTCCTGCCCAACGGTAAACCCGACCGGCTGGCGGTTCGGGCTCTGCTCGAACGCGCCAGCGCGTAACCCACTACTCCCCCGACGAAAAGGATTGCATTGTGGCTACTGCCGCACAATGGCTTGAGGGCGCCCGCCCGCGAACCCTCCCCATGGCGATTGCCCCGGTGATCGTGGGTTGCGCTGCAGCGTTCGACCTTGGCGCCTTCAAACCGGTCAACGCCCTGCTGGCCGCACTGGTCGCTGTGATGCTGCAGATCGGCGTCAACTACGCCAATGACTACTCCGACGGCGTCAGAGGTACCGACGCCGATCGGGTGGGCCCCCTGCGTCTCACCGGTTCCGGCGCCGCCCGTCCCGGGCAGGTGAAGTGGGCTGCCTTTGCCTGCTTTGCCCTGGCCATGGTCGCTGGGACGAGCCTGATTGTGCTTTCGCAGACCTGGTTCCTGCTGCTGGTGGGAGTGGGCTGCGTGGCTGCTGCCTGGGGCTATACCGGCGGACGCAACCCATACGGGTACATGGGGCTGGGCGATGTGTTTGTGTTTGTGTTCTTCGGTCTGGTCGCGACGCTCGGAACCACCTACACGCAGGCGGGCCAGCTGAGCGCTGTGGCCTGGATCGGCGCCATCAGCACCGGAATCATTGCCATGGCACTCCTGATGGCCAACAACGTTCGGGACATCCCGACAGACCGTGAAGCCGGGAAAATCACGCTCGCCGTCCGGCTGGGCGATACCGCAGCACGGATCACCTACGTGATGATGCTCGCCGTGGCACTCCTGCTGCCCCTGTTCCTGGTCTACGACTACCCTTGGGTGCTCCTGGTGCTATTGCTCATCCCCGCTTGCCTGATGCCGAGCTGGCTGATGCTCAAGGGCAAAAAACGCCGAAGCTTGATCCCGGTCCTCAAGATGACCGGGCTGATCAATCTCGGGTTCAGTGTGCTTTTCGGGGCCGGAGTGGTCCTGACCGCTGTGCTGGCTTGACCGCTGTGCTGGCTTGACCGCTGTGCTGGGCTACCCGCTGGGTTGGGCTAGCTGCTGTGCTGGGCTAGCTACTCCTGCTGGCCTCGCTGCAGCGCCGGACAGCCCACAGAGCCAGCGGGCGTATCTACCCGGCAGGCGCCCGGTGGCGGCATCGCTCAAGGGCGGGGTTTGCGGTCTGCGTTGATCGTGGCGTTGGGGTCGTAGGCGTCCTCGGCGGCGGCGTCGTCGAGCTCGGAAAGGTTGCGCTGCGGTGGCGCACCGTCCCTGAACCGGCGTTGCAACGACGCCGATGCGGCGTCACGCATTTCCCGGAAGAAGAGGTAGGTCACGCACCAGGCCAGAATCGCCGCGACAACCGCGGAGAAGATGGCGCCAAGGCCGAGCCAGTAGGAAATGACGAAGAAAACCACGACGAGGCCGAGGCGTAGGGCAGTGAATTTGAAGAAGGGCACTCATCAAGTTTACTCGCCTACAATTGATAGATGCCTCGCCTGTTGTTGTTTCTTATCCTCGTTGCAGTTGCCGTCATCGTCTACGCACTGATCGACTGCATCATGACCAAGGCGCACTCGGTGCGCAGCCTTTCCAAACCCGCGTGGATCGTGACGATCGTCCTGGTTCCGCTGCTCGGGGCAGGGCTCTGGTTCCTGTTCGGTCGCTCCCGCCCCACCAGCCCCCGTGGACGGTCCCGCCCCGCGCCCAGGCATCCCACCGCGCCGGATGACGACCCTCAGTTCCTTCGGAACCTTGAGGCGAAGCGTCGGCAGGACGCCCGCGAGAAGGAGCTGCGCCGTAAGGAGCAGGAACTCCGCGCGGCGCAGGAGAAGAAGGCCCGCGAAGACAAGCAGAAGAACGACGGCGACACCGACTCCGAACCGGGCAGCCAGACCGCCTGACACCCGTCCCGGCACGCCCAGCAGCCCCGCGGTCGGCTCGCAACCGGCGAGCGACCGGCGTCGGGACCAGCGTCGGGACCAGCCTGCGACGGCCTGCGACGGCGAGCGACCGGCGTCGGGACCGGCGTCGGGACCGGATCGGTCAGGAATCAAGACATTCGAGGGCAACATGTCCCCCCACCGATGTCCAGGTTGGCCCCGCTGGCCCAGGTTGCTCACCACCCCAGGTCGCGCCCCAGGCCAGGTTGCTCACCACACCGGCCCCGCTACGACCGACGGCACACAAAAAAGTGCAGCTACGCCGTGGGCGTAGCTGCACTTTTTGTCTGGTTGCGCCCTTGCGGACCCGGTCTAGGCGTAGCTGTGCAGGCCCGAGAAGTAGATGTTCACGATCGTGAAGTTGAAGACGATGCACAGGTACCCGATGATGCAGAGCCAGGCTGCGCGGGTTCCGGTCCAGCCGCGGGTGGCCCGTGCGTGCAGATAGCCCGCGAATACCACCCAGATGACGAAGGTCCACACTTCCTTGACATCCCAGCCCCAGTACCGGCCCCAGGCCTCTTCCGCCCAGATTGCGCCGGCCATCAGGGTGAAGGTCCACATCACGAAGGCGACGGCGTTGATCCGGTAGGACAGGTTCTCCAGGCTGAGCGCCGACGGGACCAGGCGCATGAACGGGGCGCGGTCGGTACCCCCGGCGGCGAGCCTGCGGATCCGGCTGGTCTGAATAAGCTGCAACACCGACATGGCGAACGTCAGGGTGAACAGTGCAGAAGACACCACCGCGACCGATACGTGGATGACGAGCCAGTAGCTCTGCAGGGCGGGAACCACGTTGCCTGCCGGTGTGAAGAAACCGATCGTCGCCGCGCACAGCATCACCAGGGTGAGGCCGACGACGAAGGTCCCGAGGAAACGGAGGTCCTTACGGATCAGGACCAGCAGGAAGACCACCACTACGACGAGCGCTCCGGTGGTGCAGAACTCGTACATGTTGCCCCAGGGCACCCGGTTCGTCGCAAGGCCCCGTGAGATGACACCGGCGGCGTGGATCAGTGCCGCAATCACCGTCAGCACGACGGCGATTCTCGCGAGTTTCCGTCGACCCGCGTAGTCCATAGTGTCATCGGCGGTGGCGTCACCGGCAACGCCAGCTGAACCGGCACGGACGCCTGGGCGGCTGCTCCGGTCTGCGCCCACCAGCGCCATCTGGTCAGCTTCCTGCGCAGCGGCGAGGTTTTCCTCGACCGCCCGGATTCGCTTGCTGCTCTTCACCAGGTCAAGCGTGAAGACAATGAAAGCGACCGTGTAGGTCAGGGCCGCGAGCAGCATGAAACGCTCGCTGAACTCACCCAGAGCCTGGTTGATTGTTTGCATTAGCTGTCCTTACCGTTTCCTACCTGGTGTGATGCGTGTTCGGTGGCCGTACTGTCTGACGCGTAAGTGGTGGTTTCGCCATTGCCTGATGGCTTGGTGAATCCATCTTGCTCCTTGGTCGGCTCATCCACCAGCCACTGCGCGCGAAGCGCTTTTTCGATTGCGGCGCCCTCGCCGGTCAGGCGGTGGTCTTCGCCGCGGGCCAGCAGCCCGTACTCGACCATGGTGCGACCGTCCTCATGGGTGCCGGTGCGCACCCAGACCCGGCGGCGTCCGATGAACAGTGACGCGCTTAGACCCGCAAGTGCCAGGGAGGAGAAAACCAAGGCTCCCAGCTGGCCCGGATCGTGGCGGATGTCGACCGCAATGTAGCGGTCCAGGCCGTCAAAGGAGACGGACCCCCTGCCATCCGGCAGGTCATAAGTCTGGCCGGCGCCGAGGACGATTCCGCCTTCGTCACTGGTGCGGCTGTTGAGCTCCGTCAGGTCCTCGGTGTCGAGCACGTAAACGCTGCGCGGTTCGCCGTCGTCGAGGCCAAGATCGCCGTAGTAGGAGTTGAGGTTGAGCTGGGGGTTGAACGGATCCGGGTCGCGGGAGAAGGCGACGCCGTCCTCGCCGACAAAAGCGGTGGGGAGGAAGAAGCCGACAAACCCCAGCTGGTCCGGGGCGGCGTCGGGAGCCTTGATCACGATGAGGGAGGTGAAGAGCCCATCCTGCGGGATGGTGACAACCGGGCCCTGCATGGCAATGTCTCCGTTGCCGTCACGGACCGTCACTATCGGCGCGTACCCGTTACCGACCAGGTAGACACCCGTGCCGCCGATCTTCAGGGGCGAGTTGACCTTCAGGACCTGCTCGACCTCGTCGGCCTCCGGCCCATCCTTGGTGGTGACGTTGGCGGTGAAGTCGAGCGGCTGGCCGTAGTGAGTTTCCTGCCGGTCGAACTGGACGTCGAAATTGTCCAGTCGCAGCGAATACGGTTCAAGCTGGCCGGCGCTGAAATTGGCCCCGGGGGTGAACGCGTCGTAACCAACCAGGGTATTCACGAAGCTGTCACCTTCAACGATGATTTTCTGCCCGCTGTAGCCAAACAGGCCGCCGACGGCGACTGACACCAGAACACCGATAAGGGAGAAGTGGAAGACGAGGTTGCCGACCTCCTTGAGGAAGCCGCGTTCGGCTCCAACCGAGGGCTGAGCCGATTCTGCGTCCCGGAGGTCCACCCGGTAACCGCGCTTCTTCAGCAAGGCTGCGGCGTCGGCGGCGGCGGACGCCGCGGTGAGCCGGGAGCCATGGGCTTGCGCTCCGGCGGGCAGCACGAGGGTGCCGTAGATCGGCATCCGGGATAGTTTCCGGGGCGTCCGGGGCGGCTTCGACCTCATCGCGCGGCCATGAACCAGCGTGCGCGGGATGACACAGCCGATCAGGGAAATGAACAGCAGCAGATAAATGGCCGAGAACCAGACCGAGGAGTAGACGTCGAACAGCTGGAACCAGTCAAGGATCGGCCCGGTGTCGGGGTTGTCCTGGATGTACTGGGTGACTACTGCGGGGTTTGCCGGGCGCTGCGGGAACAGGGACCCCGGAACGGCGGCGACAGCAAGCAGGAGCAGCAGGAACAGGGCTGTGCGCATGCTGGTCAGTTGGGTCCAGCCCCAGCGGAGGCTGCCGCGGAAGCCGAGCGCTGGCAGCGCGACGTCGGGCTTTCCGCCTTCGGGAGTGTCGGGGGTCATTGTCTGCCCCCTTTCGTTGGGATCAGTTGTCATTAGATGGGGAGGGTCACCCCGCCAAGCCAGTTCTGCAGTTCATTGATCCACAGGGTCCAGACCCCGGTAGCCATGAGCAAGCCGACGACCACCAGCATCCCGCCGCCGAACCGTTGCAGGGACAGCCGGTGTTTCCTGAAGAAGGCCATCGCTCCCATTCCACGTCGCACGCCGAGAGCAATCAGCAGGAAGGGAAGGCCCAGACCCAGGCAATACACGAAGGTCAGTGCTGCGCCCTTCGCCGCGCTGGCGTCGTCGTTGGAGAACGCGAGCAACTGCACAGCAGAGAGAGTGGGGCCGATGCACGGGGCCCAGCCCAACCCGAACGTCAGGCCGAGCAGCGGCGCCCCCCACAGCCCGGTAGGCACCCTGGTCTGCAACTTCTTTTCGGTTTGGAACCAGGAGAATCCACCCATGAAGATGAGTCCCATCAGCACCACCACCAGTCCCATGACAGGGATAAGCCAGCTTTCGGAACCAACCATCCAGGCTCCCAGCTGGCCAAACAGGGCACCGTACGCCATGAAGACCACCGAGAATCCGAACACAAACAGGGCGATCCCGGTCAGCATCCGGCCGCGCTTCTGCTGCTCAAGGTCGACACCGGTCAGTCCCGTGACATAGCCCAGGTAGCCGGGCACCAGCGGGAGGACACAGGGCGATGCGAAGGACACCAGACCGGCAAGGAGTGCAACCGGCAGGGCAAGCAGCATTGAGCCGTTCAGCACCGTATCGGCGAAGGCGTTGCTGGGGGCAAGCGGAAGGGAGCCGCCGACGACGGCACTCAGGTGGAGGGGAAGATTCACTGTCAGTTACTCGGCCAGTGCTGTTTCGATGAGAGCCCCGAGCGTGGTCTTGTCGGCGAGCCCGAGAATCCGCGCTGACACCCGACCTTCCTTGTCGATGACCAGCGTGGTGGGCACTGCCTGAGGGGGAACATAGCTGGTCATCGCCAGCAGCACCCCGCCGTCCTGATCATCGAGACTCGGGTAGGGAATCTCGAAGCTCCGTTCAAAAGCCTCGGCGGTCTTCTCCGTATCCCGGATGTTGACCCCGTAGAACCGGGCCCCCGCCGACTGGTACTCGTCGTGCAGCGCCACCAGGTCCGGTGCTTCCTCGCGGCAGGGCGCACAGGCCGCGTACCAGAAGTTCACCACCGTCACATCCCCCACCCAGTCCGCCGAGTCGACGACGGTGCCATCGTATTTCGTGCCGGTAAGCGTGACAGGTTCACCCCGGTCGCCCACGGCGTACTCGGTGACCGAGCCGTCGCCGGCAATGTAGTTCTTGTTGTCACCCACGGCCGCCTGCTGAGCCAACGGATCGTCAGCGGCACACGCCGAAAGGGCAATCGCGGCGGACAGCCCAATAGCCAGTGCTGTCCCGAGCCTTTTCGGGCGCCGGGCGGATCGGTCAGAGTTTTTCACAGCTTCTTCCACAGTTCTACAACGTGTAGTAATACTACTACGCTCCCGGCAGGTTTGCCGCACCGGGCAGGAGGTCCGCGCTTGGCTCTTCATAGCGCACCCCAATCAGGCGCCCGCCGTCGAAGTCCAGGGACGTGATCGAGCTCAAGGTGCACTCGCGATCTCGGGGATCGTGCCATAGCCGCCGGTTCTCCGCGGCAAGGCGGGACACCCAGATGGGCAGTTGGTGGCCCACCAGGATTACTTCGGCTGGACCCGCCGACCCATTTGCTTCAGCGAGCGCGACGGCGGCCCGCCGGGCATCACCCACTGCGGCCATCATGCGCTCTACCTGCTGGCTGTACGGCTCACCCCAGGATGGCCGGAATGGGTTGGCCAGCAACGGCCAGTGCCGGGGGTTCCGCAACTGCTGGGCCACCTGGGACATGCCCTCAAATCGGCTGTAGGCCTCAATAACCCTGTCGTCCGTCACAATTTCAAGGCCGAGCCGTTCGGCAATCGGAGCGGCAGTTTCCTGCGCCCGGGTCAGTGGGGACACTACCAACCGGACAACGCTCGCCCCGCCGGCAACCCGGGCCGCAAAGTGACCTGCAACCCGCTGAGCCATCTTTTGGCCCAGCTCCGAGAGGTGAAAATTCGGGAGTCGCCCGTAAAGTACACGCTCTGGATTATGGACCTCGCCATGACGGACGAGGTGGACAGTAGCTAGGGACATAGGTCCAGTTTCTCAGAGTTCGGTCGGTCAGCTAAATCCGCCGAAGCCGATCCGGCGCAGATTCATTTGAACATTTAACTAACTTCGGGAATAATCGATGCAAATGCATGTTTATTATAGGTGACGGCCTTCCGGCTGCCACCTACCCATAACCCAGACCGCACCATCATCAGGAGATCCACCATGGCAATTCCTACAGGACTGAACAACGGCACCTGGACCCTCGACGGCTCACACAGCGAGGTCGGCTTCACCGTGCGCCACGCTGGCATCAGCAAGGTACGCGGCAACTTCGACACCGTCGACGCAGCACTTCATGTCGGGTCCTCACTCAGTGACTCCAAGGTCACCGCGACCATCAAGACTGCTTCCTTCAACTCCAACGACGCCAACCGCGACGGCCACGTCCGCGGCGAGGACTTTTTCGACGTCGAGCGTTTTCCCGAAATGATTTTCGAGTCGACCTCCATCGAAGGTTCCGGTGAGACCTACCAGCTCTCAGGCAACCTGACGATCCGCGACGTAACCCTCCCGGTGGTCTTCGAAACCGAATTCAACGGGGTGGCAGTTGACCCCTTCGGCGCAACCCGCGCCGGGTTCTCCGGTCAGACCGTCATTTCCCGCAAGGACTTTGGCCTGACCTGGAATGCCGCCCTCGAAGCCGGCGGCGTTCTGGTCGGCGACAAAGTCACCATCAACCTTGATGCAGCGTTCGTAGCTCCAGCCAAGTAGACCTCCCCAGCCAGCGGCTGCCGCACTCCGTTCTGGAGTTCGGCAGCCGCTGTTGTTTAATCCCCCGGCTGCACAAAGCTCCGCGCTAGGGTTGGCTATGTGGCCCCACAGGGTCTGTATCAACCAGTCTCAAGTGAAGAGGAAACGGCAATGAGCACACCTCCCAATGACCCCCATCCCGGCCAGGACCTGCCACCACGCGATAACGCGGGAGCACAGCAGCCATCCGTCGGACAGAACCCCACCGACGGACAGCCAGCCCCTTACGGCTACCAGAATGCGCAACCCTCCGGCTACAGCTACCCGGGGAATATGAACCAGGTGTCGGTCACCGAGAAGGGCCCTGCGCCGAAAGAGGTGGAGCGGGCCTTCTGGCTGATCATCGCCGCCGGCGTGCTCAATTTCCTCGCCAGCATCCTGAGCGTGATGACTACCCCCGTGTCAGGGGCGGGCGCCGGGGTCGCCACCGCGCTCGTGCTGGTGTTTGCAACGGTGCTCACGGGCGTCTACATTCTCCTCGCGATCTTCATCCGCAAGGGACATAACTGGGCCAGGATCACAGCCACCGTGTTGGCTGCCCTCTCCGTCCTGTCCTACCTGTTCGGACTGCTGTCCGCTTCGATGCTCGAAGGTAACGAGATGCTGCAGGGGCAGGAACTCATGACTCCGGGTCCGCTGGAAACTGTTCTCACCATCATCGTCACGCTGCTCGGCGTTGCTGGCGTCGTCATGACCTTCCTGAAGCCGGCCCGCCCGTACTTCCAGAAGCAGATCGTT
Organism: Arthrobacter sp. Sr33; assembly: GCF_054511195.1. Taxonomy (NCBI): domain Bacteria; kingdom Bacillati; phylum Actinomycetota; class Actinomycetes; order Micrococcales; family Micrococcaceae; genus Arthrobacter; species Arthrobacter sp. Sr33. Next base: position 103,358 of record NZ_JBTNDD010000003.1, read on the forward strand.
CCGGGCCAGTTCTAGGCCCTCACGCCAGGCGCTCAAAGCGCCTGCACAACCTACTGCGCCGAACGGGTGCGGGCGTCGGCAGCAAGGTCCGGTTCCTGCGCCCGTTGTGCGTGGTAGGCAAGAATCTGCAGTTCGGTGGCCATGTCCACCTTCCGGAGCTGGACACTTTCAGGCACCTGCAGCACTACCGGCGCAAAGCTCAGGATGCTGGTGATTCCTGCATCAACCAACCGGTCGCACAGTGACTGTGCCACTGCTGCGGGAACCGCGAGTACCGCCATGTTGGCCCGGGTCCGTTCCAGGACCTGTTCCAGGTCGGTGATTGGGCTCACCCGTAGCCAGCCCACCTCCGCTCCAACAACCAACTGGTCGGCGTCGAACAGCGAAACAATCTCGAATCCCCTGGATTCGAAACCGGAGTAACCAGCCAGCGCGCGCCCCAGGTTGCCCGCGCCGATGATGGCGACCCGCCAGTCGAGTGTCAGGCCGAGCGCCGCCGAGATCTGCCGGTTCAGGTATTGCACGTCGTAGCCGACACCCCGGGTGCCATAGGACCCCAGATAGGACAGGTCTTTGCGCAGGATGGGCGAATTGACGCCGGCCGCTTCAGCCAGCCGGTCAGAGGACACCCGCTCGGTGCCTTCCGCCAGCAACGAGGTGAGTGCCCGCAGATAGACGGTCAGGCGCGTCAGCGACGCTGACGGGATCTGCCGTGCGGCAGTGCCAGCCCCTGACAGGTGTAGCTCTGGTAGTTCAGGCGTCGTCACTCTCTATCACTCCGTCTGCTGTCCGCCAGCCGCCGTACGGCAGGTCTGCACGACGCCGGACCGGCCGACACCGTGAGTATCTTCACCTTAGGGTGCGGCGCCCGCGACACAAAGCTGGCTTCCCGGCCGATCACTGGGTCAGCAGCCTCCGCAGGCGCGCCTCATCGATCTTCCAGAAATCTCGCTGTACCCCGTCGATAAGCAGGACAGGGATTTCCTCGGCGAACCGCTCCAACAGGTCGGGTGCATCAACTGTCGACAATTCGTGCCAGGGCACTCCCAGCTCTTCGCAGACCGCAGCAACCACCGCCCGCGCAGCAGCGCACAGGTGGCAATCGGGCTTCGTCAACAGCTCGACGACGGGGCTCACCGCACCGTCTGTCGGCATTTCCGGCCGGGGAGGAGAAACCATGTCATCCAAGCTACCGCCTCATCCGGTGCGGCTCGGTATCGGGCCGCACGCCGCGACGCAATTGATTTAGACTCACACTATGTCCGCTGCCAGTACCGGGCCCCTGCGTACCGTTCCAGGGGTAGCCGCCACCCTTCCCGGCCCGGGAGGGGACGCCGCCTTTTTCGACGTCGACAACACGATGATGCGGGGCGCGAGTCTGTTCCATGTGGCCCGGAAAATGTATCAGCGGAAAGCGTTCACCCTGAGGTTCGCCAGCGGCTTGGCCTGGAAACAGCTCCGGTTCGTGATGCGCGGCGAAAATATGACCGACATCAACTCTGTACGCGACGCGGCTCTGGCCTTCGCGATCGGGATCGCGCACGAGGACGTCAAAGCGCTCGGCGAGGAAGTCTACGACGAGATGATCGCGTCCAAGATTTGGCCCGGCGCTCGCGCTTTGGCCGAGCAACACCTGAAATCGGGTCGCCGGGTATGGCTGGTCACCGGCACTCCCGTGGAAGTGGCGAGCGTGATCGCCAACCGTCTCGGACTCACCGGCGCACTCGGCACTGTTGGCGAGGTCGCTGACGGTCTGTATACCGGGAAGCTGGTGGGCGAGTTCCTGCATGGTCCTGCAAAAGCCGTTGCAGTGCGTGCTCTCGCCGAGAAAGAGGGACTGAACCTGCAACGGTGCTGGGGTTACAGCGACTCCTACAACGACATTCCCCTCCTGACTATCGTGGGGCATCCGGTGGCGATCAACCCGGACCGCAAACTCCGGCATCATGCACGGGACAATAACTGGCCGATCTACGATTTCCGCAGCGGCCGCCGGGCCGCGACCCTTGGACTCAAAGCAGCCACCGGGGCGGGCGCCGTGTACGGGCTCTGGCGTGGCTTCACCCGGATGCGCGGAAACTGACCAGCCCCCGTTAACGCCGTTGGGCCCGCCACAGAGGTGGCAGGCCCAACGATGAAACTGTTTTTACTTTTTGTTGCGACGCTGGTGACGAGTCTTGCGAAGCAGCTTGCGGTGCTTCTTCTTGGCCATACGCTTGCGGCGCTTCTTAATTACTGAACCCATAAAGTCCTCACAAACTGATCTTCGGTTTCCGATACACGGCCCGGGTGGGCACGACGATCGGATGCTGACAATAACGCAACTACCTACGCGGATCGGCCTTCTCGCCCTAAGGCGCACAGCCGATAGCGCGTAAAACGCTCCTTAACAGGGTACCGCTAATTAGCCGCGGCCCCGACCGGCCCCGTTGGGCTATCCGGTTTCGGGCTGACCCTCCACCGCCGCACCCCGAACGAACTGTTCAACAGCCGATTCTGGGACCCGGTAGGAACGGCCAAAGCGCACAGCCGGCATCTCGCCTGCGTGAACCAGGCGGTACACAGTCATCTTGGAAACTCTCATCATGTCGGCCACTTCGGCGACGGTCAGAAATTTGACGTCTGAGAAATTGCTCGCGTCTACCATCCCACATTGCTCCTTACACTGAGGTCTGCACCCCCAACGTGTGCAATCTGAGACTAACCACTTGGCAGTCACACGGCGTGCCGTCTTGCAATTCGAAGGTTTACCGCTGCCTCATACTGTAGTGGCTGCTGTGGCTAAAGTGAAAGTGCTGCCGGGCTATCATCCTGGCGCACCACCAACCGGTTAGTCGCGGCGTCGACGCAGCTTCGGCAACTGCGCGAAGAGGTCGGCTGCCCGCTGGCCCGCACGACCGACTGTCCGGCCGAAGGCCTGCTGCCCGGCAGGGTCGATGGCTGGATCGGCCGCTGGATCAACGGCTGCTGCGAGGACTCCCGAGTGGCGAGGCGGAACGACCGCCAGTTCAGGGGCTATCGATGGCTGGGCCGGAAGGTCAAACGATCCGAGCCATAACTCTATTTCGCGCAGCGGAGCCGGGTTCAGGGAGTAGAAGCGGCGCTGCCCCTGCGCACGCATTGAGACCAGGCCCGCTTCACGCAGGACTTTCAGGTGCTTTGATACCGTGGGCTGGCTGACCTCGAGCTCGACCACCAGCTCACCGACCGCTTTGTCTCCGGCGCGTAACGACCCGAGAATCTCGCGGCGGGTACCTTCAGCCACGACTGCGAACACATCCTCGATTACCATTCCATTACCCTAACGACATATACGCAATCGGTGCTAGTCGAACCATGGATCAAGTCCGTGGAGCGGGAAAACCGCCTTACGGGTGGCCATCACGGTGCGGTCAAGGTCATCGTTCGGGTCGTAGCCAACTTCCCAGGACCGCCACCAGGTGTCGGCGCCGTCACCCATTAACAGCGGCGCCTCGGCACCGTAGTGCTCAAGCACATAGGAACGCCACGATTCCGGGACCGCGGTCTTGGGCCCTATCGGCACCCCGGCAGCAACGGCAATCAGAGTGGACCATGCCCGGGGGACGACACTGGTGACGTTGTATCCGCCTCCCCCCGTGGCAATCCACCGTCCCTCACAAATGCGGGACGCGAGGTCACGGATGCTGACTGCCATCTCGCGCTGCGCATCGATACTGATCCTGAGATTGGTCAGCGGGTCGTCCACATGGCTGTCACAACCGTGCTGGCTCAGAATGACCTCCGGCTGGAAAGCTTCGGCGAGTGGCGGGACCACCGAGTGGAAGGCCCGAAGCAGGCCACCATCCCCGGCAAGAGTCGGAAGCGCTACGTTCACCGCATAGCCCTCCGCCCCTACGCCGCCCGTTTCATTGGCGAACCCGGTCCCGGGGAATAGGCTCATCCCCGTTTCGTGAAGGGAGATAGTCATGACACGTGCGTCATCGTAGAAAATGTTCTGCGTGCCGTCCCCATGGTGGGCGTCAACGTCGATATACAGGACCCGCTGCGTGCCAGCGTCGAGCAGGCGTTGGATCGCCGCGGCGGCGTCGTTGTAGATGCAGAATCCACTGGCCATCGACCGGCTCGCGTGGTGCATGCCGCCGCCGAAATTCACCGCATGCACTGTCCGCCCGGACAACACAGCGTCGGCGGCAGCCAGCGACCCACCGACCAAACGCGCGCTCGCATCGTGCATTCCCGGGAACGCCGGGTTGTCTGCCGTTCCCAGACCCAGTGCCTGATCGGCCTGATCCGGATTGGTATCAGCAGTCCGCACAGCGGTGATGTAGTGGGAACTGTGAACGGTTCCCAACTCCCCGTCGGTCGCCACGAATGGTTCAGCGACCGTCACCCCATCCCGGTCGAACAAACCCAGGTCCGACGCGAGGCGCGCCGTAAGGGCCAGCCGCTGTGGGTTCATCGGATGCGTGGGACCGAAGTTGTACGCCAGCATGGATTCGTCCCAGACAACACTGGTGGGGAACGACGCGGATTCGCTACTCATCACTCACAGGCTACGTGATTTAGTGGGCGCTTGGACACGCTGGCCCGATGAAAGTGGTTTACTACTCGGAGGGCATTTGGAGCGATCCATCCGAAGTCGAGACCGCGGAACCGGGGCAAAGCGAGCGCAATGGCAAGATCACAGCCATCCTGGCTGCAGGAAGAGCAGAGCGTATACCTGAGGGTGCTGGCTCGCATCCGGGATTTCATCGATGGAGTGGCCAACAGCTCCCCCGCTCGCGTCGCCCTGATCATCTTTTTTAGCGTCATCCTCATCTTCACCGTGCTCCTCAGCTTGCCGGTCGCTTCCAGCGACGGCGTCGCCGCTCCGCTGCACGATGCCTTGTTCACCGCGGTTTCGGCGGTTTGCGTGGTCGGTCTGACAGTGGTTTCAACCGCCGCCTATTGGTCCTTCTTCGGGCAACTGGTGATCCTGATCGCCATCTTCGTCGGCGGCCTGGGCACCCTCACTCTCGCATCGCTGCTCGCGCTGATGGTGAGCAAGCGGCTCGGTGTGCGTGGGAAGCTGCTAGCCCAGTCCGCGCTGAACAACGCCTCCCGCCTCGGCGAGGTGGGAACATTGCTGCGCATCGTGATCACCACATCGGTGGTCGTGGAGATTGTGCTCGCCCTGATGCTGATCCCCCGATTCATGGTGCTTGGAGAACCGTTCTGGCTCGCCGTATGGCATGGGGTGTTCTATTCGATTTCCGCTTTCAACAACGCAGGGTTCACGCCGCACTCGGATGGCCTGGTCCCCTACGAGACCGATCTTTTCATTCTGATACCCATCATGATCGGCGTGTTTCTGGGCAGCCTCGGCTTCCCCGTCATCCTGGTCCTCATCCAGTACCGTCTCAGGGTCCGTAAATGGAGCCTGCACACCAAGCTGACCGTCAACGTCTCGCTGATCCTGCTGGTAGCCGGGGCAATTGCCTGGGGCGCAATGGAATGGTCCAACAGCCGGACCATCGGCGGATTCAGCAACAGCGACAAGGTGATCCATGCCCTGTTCGCCTCGGTGATGACCAGATCGGGCGGGTTCAACCTGGTGGACCAGGCCGAAATGGGGTCGGCCACCATGTTGCTGACCGATGCACTCATGTTTGCCGGTGGCGGGTCCGCTTCCACCGCTGGCGGCATCAAGGTCACGACGATCGCCGTCATGTTCCTCGCCATCGTGGCCGAGGCACGCGGCAACTCGGATGTGAAGGCCTACGGGCGTAAGATTCCCGAAGGCGTCATGCGGGTGGCCATCTCAGTGATCTTTATGGGCGCGACCCTGGTCCTCGTTGCCACGGGGGTTCTGCTGTGGATGACCGAGGAGGACCTTAACCGGGTGCTGTTCGAAGTGATTTCAGCGTTCGCCACCTGCGGGCTCAGCACCAACCTCAGTGCTGAATTGCCGCCGGAAGGAAAATACGTCCTGTCCGCACTGATGTTTGCCGGCCGCATGGGAACCATCACCCTGGCATCTGCACTGGCCCTCCGGCAGCGCAGCACCTTGTACCACTACCCTGAAGAGAGGCCGATCATTGGCTGAGAGACCAGCACATAACGCACCGGTACTGGTGATCGGCTTGGGCCGCTTCGGTTCAGCGACGGCCGACCAGCTGGTCAAGCAAGGCCGTGAGGTTCTGGCGATCGAACGCGACACCCAGCTTGTCCAGAAGTGGTCGGGGGTGCTCACCCACGTCGTTGAGGCGGACGCCACCAATATCGATGCCCTCCGCCAGCTCGGCGCGCAGGAGTTCAGCGCCGCCGTCGTCGGCGTTGGCACCTCGATCGAATCAAGCGTGCTGATCACCGCCAACCTCGTGGACCTCGGTATCGACCATCTGTGGGTCAAGGCGATCACCCCGGCGCACGGCAAGATCCTCAAACGCATTGGCGCTAACCACGTCATCTACCCCGAGGCCGACGCCGGTGTGCGTGCAGCTCACCTGGTCGGCGGGCGGATGCTCGACTTCATCGAGTTCGACGACGGTTTCGCGATCGTCAAGATGTACCCGCCGAAGGAAACCCAGGGTTTCACGTTGGGCGAATCGGCGGTGCGGTCCAAGTACGGCGTCACCGTTGTCGGCGTGAAGTCGCCAGGAGAGGACTTCACCTACGCCCGGCCAGACACCAAGGTGAGCAGCCGGGACATGTTGATCGTTTCGGGCCACGTTGACCTGCTGGAACGGTTCGCTGCCCGCCCTTAGGCCCGGGGCGTGGGCCTGCTAGGAGTCCAACTCCTCGGTGATGGCCTGGGCACGGTTGCTGGCGGCCCGGGCTCCGGCGGCAATGATGACCGGCAGATCCAACCGGTCGAATGTCGCGATGGCCTGCTCGGTGGTGCCGTTGGGGCTGGTGACGGCTCGCCGCAGGGCGGTGGGGTCCGCATCCTGCTCCGCGAGCATGTACCCGGCGCCGGCCACCGTTTCTGTGGCCAGGATTTTCGCCAGCCCTGGGTCAAGCCCCAGTTCCACACCCGCGGCGGCCATAGCCTCCGCCAGATAAAACACATAGGCCGGGCCCGAGCCGCTGACGGCTGACAACGCATCCACCTGGTCCTCAGGGATATCGACGACGGTACCCGCGGAGCCGAGAATGTCCCGCGCCTGCGTCATGAGTGAGGCGTCCGCGTGGGTACCGGCCGAGATGGAGAGCACTCCCCTGCCCAGCCGGGATGGGGTGTTGGGCATCGAACGGATCACCGGCTGACCCTCGGGAAGCGCAGCTTCGAGCATCGCCAGGGAAATGGCTGCCGCAACGCTGATGACCGTCGTCGTCGGCCGCAGCGCTGGACCGATTTCCCGGGCCAGGGCGATCGTTCCGACCGGCTTGACCCCCATGATGACGACGTCGGCCCCCGCGGCTGCAGTGCGGTTGGCGTCAGGGTCCTCAGCGGTCGCCAACACGGTAATGCCGTGCACGCGGCGCAGTTCGGCCGCACGTTCGGCACTCCTGACGGTCGCCGTCACCCGCTCCGGTGACACGCCACCGGCGAGCAGACCGCCGAGGATCGCCTCGTTCATAGAGCCACAGCCGAGGAAGGAAATCGTTGGTTCAGTCACGTTGGTCATGTTTCCATCCTGCCACGGACAAATTCCCAGCGTTATCCCAGCTAACGGCGCCACTTTTTCGGCGAAATATCAGTACACTCGTTATTACCTCATAAAGGTGCGAGAGATGACGACCGGACTTCCTTGGTCTGGTCTTCAGGTGCCGGTGAGCGACACAGGTTAGCCCCCCACTTTCCTGGACAGCTCACCGGCACCGTCCTTTAAGCTCTCCCGCACCCTGGGCCGGATCCGCCGTCCACACACCCGGCTACCAGCATCCTCCCGGCTAACTCACAACTAGCGGGCCTAATGTTGGTAACACCTCCTAGAGGTGCGAGTGATGAACCGTCAGGTTTCCTTGGCCTGACCCAGGTGCCGTCGAGCGAAAGCAAGTGTTTCCCCCAACCACTTGTCCCGCTCGTCGGCACCTTTCGCTTTTCTCGTGCTTACTTCGACCGCCACAACCCCGGTGAAACCTGAATTGACCAGAAACTCCAGCGATTCCGCGCAGCGTTGAGTCCCCTGGCCGGGCAACAAATGTTCGTCTCTACCGTTGGTGGTGCCGTCGGTCAGATGGACGTGCGACAGCCGGTCGCCGAGTGTCCGCATTTCCTCCAACGAGTCCATCCCGGCTATTGCGGCGTGCGAGAAGTCCCAGGTGATCGCCTCATAGGATTGCGGCACCGGATTCCAGTGCGGCAGATACGCCTTCGCTTCACGCCCACGGACCCGCCACGGGTACATGTTTTCCACGGCAACGGTGACCCCGTACTCAGCAGTGATGCGCTGCACCCCCTCGGCGAAGTTCTCCGCGTAGCCACTCTGCCAGCGGAAGGGCGGGTGCACCACGACGGTCCCAGCACCCACCTCGGCCGCCATCGCCGCTGACATTTCCACCTTCGTCCATGCCTTGCCCCACACCTGCTGGGTCAGCAGCAGGGTTGGTGCGTGAATGGCGACGATCGGCTGGTCATACTGCCGGCTGAGTGCGCTGAGCTTGTCGGGGTTCTGGCTCACATGGTTGTTGGTGACCATCACCTCAACCCCGTCGTAGCCGAGGCTGCGGGACACCGCGAAAGCCTCATGGACGGCCAGTGGGTAGACTGACGCGCTGGACAGCGCCACGCGCACCCCCTGGGTCCCCTCCGGCGCGGTCCCCTCGTTCACAGCGCCGCTCATCCTGCCCATGGCTCGTCCCGCAGGGCGGAACTCAGTTGGACGTGCCCGACGCCGACGGCGGGCATCGGTTCCTGCGCCTCGAACATCAAGGTGTCGAACCGGCGCAGCAGCAGACCCTCACGCAGGGCCCACGGGCAGATCTTGACGCTGTTGACCTTGAACACCTCCAGGGCTGCCTCGGCCACCAGGGCACCCGCGAGGACCTGCGGCGCCCGGGTCTCCGAGACGCCGTCGAGGTTCACCCGGTCCTTTACCGACATGGCCGCCAATCGCTTGGTCCATAGGGACAGGTCTTCCAGCCGGAGTTCGCGCTGGACGAACGGTCCGGCCGCTGAGGGGGCGGCTCCGGCCAGACGGGCAAGTGATCTGAACGTCTTCGATGTGCCTGCCACCAGTTGCGGTTCTCCGAGGGACTTGAATTCGGCCGCGGCGTCCTTCATGGTTGCGCGGATGTAGCGGCGGAGGTTCTTCACGCTCTTGGCTGTCGGGGGGTCATCGTTGAGCCAGTCGCGGGTGAGCCGGCCAGCTCCCAGGGGCACGGAAATCGCCACCTCGGGCAGTTCGTCCTCGCCCATCGCCATCTCGAATGAGCCGCCGCCGATGTCCAGGTTGAGGATGGACCCGGGGCTCCAGCCATACCAGCGGCGAACCGCCTGAAAGGTCATTGCCGCTTCCTGATCGCCGGAGAGTTCCTGGAGTACCACAGCGGTTTCCGCTTTGACCCGCTGCAGCAGGGCCTCACCGTTTGCCGACTCGCGGATTGCTGAGGTGCAGAACGCGAGGAAGTCCTCAGCACCATGCCGGCTCGCGAACTTTCGTGCATCCTTGACGAAATTGATCAACTCACGCTGACCGCGATCGCTAATGGCGCCTTCGCTGTCGAGGTGAGCGACAAGCTGGAGCGGCCGCTTGTGGGACGCAAAAGGCACCGGGCGTGCCCCGGCGTGGGCATCCACCAGGAGCAGATGCACAGTATTTGATCCGATATCCAAGACGCCTAGACGCATGATTCCATTATTCTCGTCGATACTTTCGTTGACGACGCGCCCCACGGCGTCCTATTACTGGTGGCGGACCCCGAAGGGCCCGCCATCAGGTCCTACTTCCGTGCAGCGACCTTGCGTTTGGCGGGCGCGCGGCTGGCAGTCTTCTTCGGAGCCGGCCCCTTGGCCCGCTTGTCCGCCAACAGCTCGAGTGCCAGTTCGCGGGTCAGTTCCTCAATGGCCATTGACCGCGGAACGGTGATGTTCGTGACCCCGTCGGTGATGTACGGGCCGAACCGGCCGTCTTTGACCACTACCGGCTTCTCGGACACCGGATCATCGCCGAACTCGGCCAGCGGCGGCGCGGCCGTCCTCCCGCCGCGCTGCTTGGGCTGCGAGTAGATCTCCAGCGCCTGTTCCAGCGTGATGGTGAAAATCTCCTCCTCCGACCCGATGGATCGCGAATCGGTCCCCTTCTTCAGGTACGGACCGAACCGGCCGTTCTGCACGGTAATCTCCTTGCCCTCGGCGTCAACGCCAAGAACCCGCGGAAGATTCATGAGTTTCAGGGCGTCCTCGAGAGTCACCGTGTCCAGCGACATTGAAGCGAACAGGGACCCAGTGCGGGGTTTCTCTTTGGTCGGCTTTTTCGGCGGCTTCGGTTTCCCGTTCTTGTAATACTCGACCGGCTGCTTGGCGAGCTCCTCTTCGGTGACCTCCGGGATGAGCTCAATCACGTAGGGACCATACCGGCCGTCCCGTGCCGCGATGGAGCGCCCCGTGTCCGGATCCTCGCCGAGGATCCGTTCCTCAGTGCCGGAGGTGTTCATCAGCTCGATGGCCTTCTCGACAGTCAGCTCATCGGGGGCCAGGTCCTCAGGAACGTTGGCGCGCTGCGGTTCGGTTCCCTCTTCAGCATCAGCGGGGAGCGGCTTCTCCAGGTAGGGCCCGAACTTGCCGACGCGCAGTGTGATGCCTTCGGCGATCTCAATGGAGTTGATTTTGCGCGCGTCAATCTCGCCGAGGTCGTTCACGATGGTGTGGAGCCCGGTGACCTTGCGGTCCCCGTAATAGAAGTGGTTCAGCCAGTCGACCCGGCCAGCCTCACCGCGGGCGATGCGGTCCAGGTCCTCTTCCAGCTCCGCAGTGAAGTCGTAGTCGACGTAGTCGTGGAAGTGCTCTTCCAGAAGCCGGACCACCGAAAAAGCGATCCAGCTGGGGACCAGCGCCTGCCCGCGGGTCCGCACATACCCACGATCCATGATGGTGGAGATGGTTGCGGCGTAGGTTGAGGGCCGGCCAATACCCAGCTCCTCCAGGACTTTCACCAGCGAAGCTTCAGTGAAACGAGGCGGCGGTGAGGTTTCATGCCCGACGGCGTTGACCTCCTCCGCCCCCAACTTGTCACCCGCGGCGAGGTTGGGAAGCCTTGCTTCCTGCCCGCCATCGGCCGAGGCATCCTGCTCATTGCGCCCGGCATCCTTACCTTCCTCATAGGCAGCCATGAAGCCGCGGAAGGTGATGACGGTGCCGGAGGCCGAGAATTCAGCGTCACGCGTCTTTCCGTCCGGGCCGGCCGCGAGGGCTCCCAACCGGAGGGTCGCCGTCGAACCCTTTGCATCAGCCATCTGGGAAGCGACCGTGCGCTTCCAGATGAGTTCATACAGCCGGAATTCTTCGCCGCGAAGTTGTCCAGCGACCTGCGCTGGGGTGCGGAAGGAGTCACCGGCGGGGCGGATCGCTTCGTGGGCTTCCTGGGCGTTCTTGGACTTGCCCTTGTACACGCGGCGGGCGTCCGGGACATATTCAGCACCGTACAGTTCGGATGCCTGGCGGCGGGCAGCGTTGACGGCCTGGTCCGAGAGGGCTGGCGAGTCGGTTCGCATGTACGTGATGTAGCCGTTTTCGTACAGGCGCTGGGCAACCTGCATGGTGACCCGGGAGGAGAACCGCAGCTTGCGGGCTGCTTCCTGCTGCAGGGTCGAGGTGGTGAACGGCGCTGCCGGCCGGCGGGTGTAGGGCTTGGTGTCGACCGAGCGGACCGCAAACTCTGCGTCCTGCAGTTCGGCCGCCAACGATTCAGCGGTTTCGGCGTCGAGCCGCGCCACCGTCGATGACTTCAGCTCTCCGAGGTCGGTGAAATCCTTGCCTGTCGCCACCCGAGAACCGTCGAGGCTGACGAGTTTGGCCGCGAAGGACTGACGCTCGTCACCGCTCTGCGGTGAGAAGGTGCCGGTAAGGTCCCAGTAGGACGCTGCACGGAAGGCCATCCGTTCGCGCTCGCGTTCGACGACGAGCCGGGTGGCGACCGACTGTACCCGGCCGGCTGAGAGACCGCGAGCCACTTTGCGCCACAGTACTGGTGAGATTTCGTAGCCGTACAGCCGGTCCAGGATCCGCCGGGTCTCCTGGGCGTCGACCATCGGAATGTCGAGTTCGCGCATTTCCAGGAGCGCCCGCTGAATGGCTTCCTTGGTGATTTCGGGGAAGGTCAGCCGGTAGACCGGGACCTTGGGTTTGAGCACCTCAAGCAGGTGCCAGGCGATTGCCTCACCCTCGCGGTCACCGTCAGTTGCGAGGTAGAGGGCTTCGGCGCCCTTGAGCGCCGCCTTCAGCTCGGCGACTGTCTTCTTCTTGTTGGCCGAGACCACATAGTAGGGCTCGAAGTCATTGTCGAGGTCCACCGCGAACTTGCCGACACCGGTCTTTTTCAGCTCGGCGGGCAGGTCTGAGGGCTGGGGAAGATCCCGGATGTGCCCCATGGACGCCGTGACCTCGAAGCCCTCGCCGAGATAACCAGCAATGGTCTTGCTTTTTGCGGGTGACTCAACAATGACGAGCTTGCGGCCGGGCTTCTTGTCCGTTGCCTTAGTGGGCACTTCTCTCCTATATATAGGTCCGCTGAGCTGATGGCGTTTCAGCGGTCTTCGTAACGGGGCGGCTCAGGCTATGAGCCCCCATACCCTTCACAGTATGCGGCATGCCTTCCTGCAATAGGGTAACGGCTTCGGTGTACCGGTGGTCACAAAAGGGGGATAACTGTGCACAACCTCTCCTCGCCGGGGCTGCCCGGCACCCGGGCTGGCGGCCGGGATCGGTGGCCTTCCGGCGTTAGTTGGCTGCTGCCGGAATCAGGAATCCGTCCAGGACAAGCTCTCTCACGTCGGACAGCAGCGCGGCCCGGAAGGCGTCGTCGTCCTGGCCAAGGAGGGCGCTGAGAGCCATCACGATCTGACCGGCCGAGAGGTCACCGTCGCAGGCGGAAACGAAGCCCGCCAACTCGGTGCTCAGCAGGTTGGTGCGCCGGAAGCCAGCACCTTGCCGGAGCAGGATCACTCCGGGATGTTCGGCGCCCGGGCGCTGGTGGCGTTCCTCGGTGACGTCGTCGGCCACCAGCAAATGTTGCTCGGGTAGGTCACCGGCGTGCTCGACGGCCCAGTCGTACCTGCCCATGCCGGCGGCGAAGTGCGGGGCAATCGGTTGCTCCAGCGCGTGCGTGATTTCCTCGAACCGACGGAGCGGCACCTCCGGTGCTGAGGCAGCCTGGTGGATGGCGGGCTGGCCGGTGCGCGGCACTCCTTGCGTACGAAGCAGCACCGCGCCGAAGCCGACTGATTCAACGTTGCGGGACCGGAAGTCGTCGACGTAGGCCGCGTAGCGGTCAACGAACGCGTCCGGATCACGGGTTTCGGCGGCGTCCCGCAGCCAGGTCAGCGCGTAGCCCGACGGCGTCAGCTGTTCCCGCTGCAGAACCCAGCAGTCCACGCTGGCGGGAAGCCAGGACTCGATCCGATCGTGCCATCTCGCCCCGGAGGTAATTTCCCAGTTGCCCAACAGCTGGGCCGTGCCACCCGGGGTGAGGACGGAAGGTAGTTCCCTGAACAGTGTCGAGACAATATCGTCGCCGGGCAGCCCGCCATCACGGTAGGTGAACTGGCTATCAGCGGTTTCCCCCGGGCGACGGGGCGTGATGACGAACGGAGGGTTGGAAACTGCCAGGTCGAACGTTTCGCCGGTTACCGGATCGAGGAGGCTGCCTTGCCGGAGGGTGACCCGGTTTCCGAGGTCATCGGGGTCCAGCCCCAACGCTTCAGAATTCAGGAGCAGGTTGAAACGGGTAAACGCAAGCGCTCGAGCCGAAATATCGGTGGCAGTGACATGCCGAACATGGCCAAGGAGGTGGAAGGTCTGGATGCCGCACCCGGTGCCGAGATCCAGGGCACGGTCCACGACAGGCCGGACCGTCAGTTGGGCCAGGGTGCGAGAAGCCTGGCCGATACCGAGGACGTGATCGCGGCGGAGCACCCCGGGCCGCTGATGTTGGCCCAGGTCGCTGGCCACCCACAGATCGCCCCCGGCGTCGGAGGTGTAGGGGCGGAGGTCGACAACCGCCCGCCAGCCGTCCGCACCATCCCGTTCAGCCAGCCCCAGCTGGCCCAGCCCGACTGGTGTGGTTCGGGTAAAGGCTTCGCTGAGTTGGGCTTCGGGTACCGTTTCGCCGAGCAGCCACAGCAGCACCGCAGCAGTGGGTTCATCCCCGGCTGCGGTGTCCGCTTGCCGACAGACGAGGAGCGCGGGGATCAGCTGATCCTTCTCGAGCGACTCCCAGGCTTCGACTCCGATGAGCCCGGCGACGCCGTCGGGCGTGTAATTGAGTGACTGAAGGTCGGCGGTGAGGGCCGCCAGGAGCGCCTTGTCACTGCTGAGCGGTGCATCAGGGACATCGCTGGTGAACTCGGCATGCCTCACGCAGCACCCGCGGCGGTTGCCTCGGCCTCATCGGATTCGCAGCCCTGAGGGCAGCGCAGCGTCGATGGGGAAGCGGCGCAGTCCGCACAGTACAGGGTCAGATTGCGGCAGGCGAGGTTGGAACAGTTCTCGAACTTGTTCGTCGGTGTCTCACAGCGAACACACTTGCCGATGGTTTTTGCATCCTGTGAAAACTCGATGTGCATGCGCTTGTCGAAAACATACAGGGACCCCTCCCAGAGGCCCGAGTCACCGTACTCCTCCCCGTACCGCACGATTCCGCCATCCAACTGGTACACCTCGGTGAAGCCGCGATTGATCATCAGGCTGGACAGAACTTCGCAGCGGATCCCCCCAGTGCAGTAGGTGACCACCGGTTTGTCTTTCAGGTCGTCATACCGACCAGAGTCGAGTTCATTGACGAAGTCCTGGGTGGTCGCGACATTCGGGACGATCGCGTTTTTGAACCGGCCGATCTGCGCCTCCAGCGCGTTGCGACCGTCGAAAAAGACCACTTCCTCACCACTGGCCTTTTTGGCATCCACCAGGCGGTGCAGTTCCGCGGGTTTCAGGTGCGTGCCGCCACCCAGAACGCCGTCCTCGTTGACTTTGAGCTCCGCGGGGGCGCCGAAAGACACGATTTCGTCTCGTACCTTGACGCTGAGCCGGGGAAAGTCAGCTGCCCCGCCCTCGGACCACTTTATGTCCATCTTTTTGAAGGCCGGATACTCGCGGGTTGCCTTCACATACTGCTTCATGGCGTTCAATTCGCCGCCGACGGTTCCATTGATCCCGTCTTTCGATAGCAGGATTCGGCCCCGGAGCCCGAGCTTCTCGCAGAGTGCCCGCTGCCAGAGTCGGACGGCCTCCGGATCGGGTAGCGGGGTGAAAGCGTAATACAGCACAATGCGGTTCATGGACACGCAGTCAAGCATAACGGTCCGCCCTCGGTGAGGTCTCGAATCGACTACGGCTTCGGTGTCCTATGTTCAATACCAGCCACAAAGCCTAAGGTCATTTCATGAGTGCACATCTCTCCGAAAAATTGCTGAAGACGTGGATCTCCGGTTGGTCCTCCTGCCGGAGCTATCAGCCGCACGACGACGGCCGCACGGTGTCCGTATCCCTCACGGATCACGGCAATCAGCAGGAGCACTTCTTGTATGAACCCACCGACGAATTGGCACTCTCGCTCGCAGCTGAAACCAGAGCCGACCCGAATCGTCTCCTCACCGTGGTGACCACCCGGATGGACGAACTACTCGGCCTACTCAGCCCGTTGGGCCTGAGGGTGATTGACAACCATCAGGCACTGATGACCGTGAACATGGACGGTCAGGACGTCGAGGACCCTCGCCCGCCTGATGAGGTGTTCTCCATTACCCACCTTCGTGAGCCAACCTGTCGCCGGGTCATCGTGACCGCCGACGGTGAGGAGGCGGCCCGCGGATCAGTCGCAGTGGAACAGGGCTTCGCCGTCTATGACCGCATCCTGACGAGTGAACAGTTCCGTCGTCGCGGGCTCGGCAGCTACGTGATGCGTGCGCTTACCTCGGCGGTGCTGGAAGACGATGTGGAACACGGGCTGCTCATGGCGTCGGCTGACGGCCAGCAGTTGTATCAGTACCTGGGCTGGCAGCATCTCGCCGACGTCTTCGTGGTTCGCGCCTAACCTACCTTTTCTGGTTTTCCGCACCCGCCGGAGTGACACAATGGCAAGGTGGCCCTTCATGACTCCCTGATTCCCCTACTTGGTGGGGGCGCCGAACCGGAGCAGCTGGTTCACGTTCGGGAGATTCCCGCCCGGCAGGCCGTCACCGAGCCGTGGCCGGACTGGGCCCACCCCGATATTGTCGCTGCCTATGCGTCGTTGGGCGTGTCTACCCCCTGGCGGCATCAGGTGATCGCAGCAAACGCTGCGCATAGCGGTCGGCACACCATTGTGGCCACCGGCACGGCATCCGGGAAATCGCTTGCCTACCAGCTGCCGGTGCTCGACGAGATTCACCGGACCGCGTTAGGGGACCGGACCTCGCTGGAGCCCACCGGTTCGGTGGCTCTCTATCTCGCACCAACCAAGGCACTCGCCGCAGATCAGTTGGCGGCAGTGAAGGCCATGAACATTCCGACGGTCCGGGCGGAAACGTACGACGGCGACACCGATCCGACAGCCCGCCGGTGGATCCGAGACCACGCAAACCTGGTGCTGGCGAACCCAGACATGCTGCATTACGGGATCCTGCCCAACCATTCCTGGTGGGCCAGGTTTTTTCGTCGGCTGAAGTATGTGATCGTCGATGAAGCCCACAGCTACCGTGGGGTTTTCGGCTCCCACGTGGCGAATCTGCTGCGTCGTCTGCGGCGCGTCTGTGAGTACTACGGCGTCTCCCCCGTTTTCATTGGCGCTTCCGCCACGTCGGCCGATCCTGGTGCCTCCTTCGGGAAACTGATTGGCAGTGAGGCGACGCCGGTAGTGGAGGACAGTTCCCCACATGGGTCAACGACCGTAGCATTTTGGGAACCAGAACTCACTGATCTGCGGGGAGAGAACGGTGCCCCCAAACGCCGGACCGTCATCGCTGAGACGTCTGACCTGTTGACCAATTTGGTCTCCGCACAGGTCCGGACGATCGCATTCATCAAGTCGCGGCGGGGAGCGGAGAGCATCGCCGCGATGTCAAAGCGGCTGCTCCATGAGGTTCATCCCAGCCTGCCCGGCAGGGTTGCTGCGTACCGGTCGGGTTACCTTCCCGAGGAGCGCAGGGAACTGGAGTCAGCGCTGCGCAGCGGGCAGCTGCTCGGTATTGCCAGCACGCCCGCGCTTGAACTTGGTATCGATATCTCCGGGCTGGACGCCGTTCTGGTAGCAGGGTGGCCCGGCACCCGGGCCTCGCTCCTGCAGCAGATCGGCAGGGCCGGACGGTCGGGGCAGGACGCGCTCGCAGCCTTCATCGCGAGCGATGACCCACTCGACACGTATCTGGTGCATCATCCGGAGGCAGTGTTCGACGTCGGGGTGGAAGCTACCGTTTTTGACCCCACCAATCCCTATGTGCTCGGCCCACACCTTTGCGCAGCCGCCGCCGAGTTGCCGCTGACATCGGCTGATCTCGCGCTCTTCGGTTCCGGGGTTGAGGACCTGCTCGCGAAATTGGTCAGCCAGGGGTTCCTCCGCCAGCGGCCCGCCGGATGGTTTTGGACGCACCCGCAAAGCGCTGCCGGGATGGTCAGCCTGCGCGCCGACGGTGGCGGCCCGATCAGCATTGTCGAGACCGGGACCGGGACCATGCTCGGCACCATGGATTCGCCGCAGAGCCACTATCAGGCGCATGCCGGTGCGATCTATGTGCATCAAGGGCAGACCTACGTGGTCGACGAGCTCAACGAACAGGATCATTGCGCCATGGTGACCCGGTCCAACCCGGATTACTACACCCAGGCCAGGGATATCACCGAGATTGAAGTGATCAGCACCAGCCGGACACAGGACTGGGGCGGGTTACAGATCCGGTTCGGCGAGGTAATGGTGACCACGCAGGTGGTGTCGTTTCAACGGAAGGCCTTCGTCTCCAACGAAATCCTTGGTGAAGAGCCGCTCGAACTCGGGGCCCGGGATCTTCACACGAAGGGTGTCTGGTTCGAGTTCGACCAGAAGCTACTGGAAGGCAGCGGCCTGACCGCGGCCGATCTGCCGGGCGCCCTCCACGCCGCGGAACATGCCGCCATCGGTCTGCTACCCCTCGTGGCGTCCAGCGACAGATGGGATATTGGTGGAGTTTCAACCGCACTGCACGCCGACACGATGCTCCCTACCATCTTCGTTTATGACGGCCATCCCGGCGGGGCGGGGTTTGCCGAGCGGGGCTACGAAGCCGTCCGGATCTGGGTCAAGGCGACCCTCGACGCCATTGATGCGTGCGAGTGCGACACGGGCTGCCCCTCGTGCGTGCAGTCGCCCAAGTGCGGCAACCGCAACAACCCGCTGAGTAAGTCCGGCGCCGCAACACTATTGGCATTGATCCTGGCGCAGGACCCCAACCCGTCGCACCGCTAGGACCGCTGGCCAGGTGCGGCGACCGGCGCTTCCCTGTCCTTGTCCAGGTTCCTGTTTCCGTTCCGGATTCGGATTCGGATGCGGATTCGGATCTAGGGCGGCGGTCCGGCGCGTGCCCGACCCATTGCATCCGGCAGCAACGGGTACCCGGCAATCACCACCTTCACCGTGAACGAAGTGCGCACCTCCACGATGGTGCCCCCGGGACCCTCCCGGGCACAGGCCTGCACGGAGGCGCCATGGGCCGCAGCGGTTTCCATCGCGACAGTGCAGGGATCTCCCGCGGTCAATCCACGCGACGCGTCGGCGGCGGCCAGGGCCGCGAGATCAGCGGCGGTAGCTGCCCGTGCCGCTGCCGTACCGACCTGGGCCAACAAGATTACTGCCGTAATCAGGGTGAGAACCACCAGCGCGAACCCACAGATCAGTGCGGTCCCGGCCCCTGTTTCAGCGCCGGTTTGAGCGCCAGTTTCAGCGTGGGGACTCCTGGCGACGGTTTCAGCGTGCGCCCCGGCGCCGGTTTCAGCGTGGGGGCTCCTGGCGACGCACAGACTCCTCATGTCCTACCTGCCGTCGCTACGGGGCCTACCGGGCCTATCCGCGGCGCGTCTGGTCCGATCGGGGCCTCGGGTTGTAGGTGATAACGCCCGGCTGTCCCGGTCTGAGTGGGTGCGGACTCCTCGCTCTGCAGCTCGGAGCGCGCCGTTGCTGACGCTGACAGCTCCCACCCCAACTGGTCCAGCAACGGGACGGCCAGACGTGAGCTGACTGTCACCGTTGACCAGCCACCGTCGCTCACTAGATCAAGTTGCACATTCCCACCTGCAAGGCGCCGCACCGTCGTTTGCACCTGACCCGTTGACTCGCCGCGCACGACCTCCCGGGCACCTGCGCGGGCCGCCTCCTCCAACCGCAGCTGCGTCAGTCCCGCGGTTGCGGCACCCAGGAGGAGCGCGAGGAGCAAAACCAGCGACGGCAGCGCAATCGCGACTTCTGCCGTCACCGCACCGCGCTGCCGTATCACCACCGGCCTGATCCCTGGCATCAGCCAGCTACCCGAAACTCAGGGCCGAGCTGATGAGGGACATCAGCATTCCCCTGACCTCCCCACTCGACAGGACCGCCACGAGGAGGGCAGCAAATCCCACCGCGGCGAGCGTGGCAATCGCGTACTCGGCGGTGGCCATCCCGGCCTCCGAATTGGCTAGGCGGTGCCACCGGTCGGCAACCCGACGTCTCCATTGCGAACCTGACCCTCTTACTGACGACATATCTCTCTCCTTAGTATTCGTATGCTGCAGCACCGGCGAACTGCGCCGTCCTCTCCGACTGTGGGTATCTGGGAGGTTGTTGGTGGGCGCCAGGACGCCCTCTTCACACTCTGCCCGGCAGTGCCCGGCCGTTGGGCGCCGCAACCGGGTTATGTGGACAAGTCTCAGTAGATCGGTATTCACTGGCGTCACCACTCCGGAACCAGGGCGAAGACCACCGGAAGCACCCCGAAGCAGATGAACGCCGGGAGATAACAAAGACCCAGAGGCACCACGAGCCGGACGCCGAGCGTGGCCGCTCGTTGCTCTGCTTCGCTATTTCTGCGGCGCCGGAGCTGCGATGCATGGGTGTGGACAATTCCGGCTGACGAGGCACCGGTGAGTGCAGCGAACCGCAAAGCGCTGCTGAGCACCACGAGGATTTCCCCCGTCCGGACATCTGAGCGGGCGACGGCTGAGTTCCACGCCACGTCCCAATCAGCGCCTAGTGACAGGGCACTCGCCACGGCTCGCAGGCCACGTGCCAACGACGGTGGACAGGAGCCAGCGAGTGATGTGAGAGCAACTCCGATTGGCGCCCCGGCGGTCAGAATTGCGGCGAGAAGATCAATCATCAATGCGGTGTCGAGGACGTCTGCGTCCTGATTCTTCGCGTGCGGCGCACCGCCGCGGCGCCACCGCCACGGCGGTGCACCTGTCCGGTGCCCGGGAACCTCCCTGTCACCCCACCTCACACCAACCAGCCCCTGGGACGCTGTCAGCAGGAGGAAAGCCGCGCCCGTCAGGCTAAAGACCAGCAGCCCGGTCACCTCAGCCGTCCCGGGCCGCAGCGGCAACAAGCCGATTGGACCAGACTCGTCCGCCCACCATCAGAAGGCTCCCTGTACACAGCAACACCAGCCCGGGAAGCGACCCGAACAGGATAGCGAGGGGTTGAGCGCCGGTCAGGTAGCCCAGCCCAAGTCCGAAGATCGGGAGCCAGCCGAGGAGACGCGCGGTGGCGGCTGGCCCGGCCAGCGCCGTTGCCCGTGACGCAGCGGCGCTGAGTGATTGCTCCAACTGGGCGGCATACCGGCCCAGGACTTCGACCAGTGGCGCGCCGCTTCGCTCGGATACTTCCAGGCATACCGCCAGGTCCCGCCACATGCCTGAACAGTCCGCTGGTGGGGTCCTGACTCGGCTAAGGCGCCAGCGTTCGCGTCCGTGCGGATCAGCTGCTGCGCGCCGGAGGACCTCCGGGATCCCAGCCCCGATTGCTGCTGCCTGCTGGGCGGCGCGAACAACTGGCAGCGCAACCTGTTCGAACCCAGGACCGGAACCCGGGATCCGTTCCCTGCCGGCCGCCGAATACACCACGGTCATGTCCTGCCATAGCTGGTGCGGCGCCCTTCCCGCCTGCAGCAGCGCTGTCAGCTGGTACACGAACAGGGGCAGCTCCGACGGGGCTACTTGGGCGGGTCGGGTCAGGTTGCGCGTCGCTGCGATCCGGTTCCCGACCCCGGTTGGCTCCCCAGCGTTGTTCTGGCCCTCCCTCCGGACCTCCGTTACGGCGAGGATGAGAAAGGCCACAAGCATCAACCCGCCGACGGCGAATCCCGTCATGACTGTGGTCCAATCCTGAGCAGATCCTGCAACCGCGCCCAGCCCGGCGCCGCCTCACATCCACCGCCGCACCGGACAAGGGCGGGGCGAACTCTTAGCGCGCCGGCGTCGTCAAGTTCCACCAGGCCGATCACCGCAACCTGCCGTCCCCCCGGGCTGCGTACCAGGTGCACCACGACGTCCAGCGCACTGGCGGCTTGCAGGGTGATTGCTTCACGGTTCAGGCCGGCCAGGGATCCCAGGGCCATCAACCGTGCGGGGACGGTTTCAGCTGAGTTGGAGTGGATCGTGCCGCCGGCACCGGAGTGACCAGTGTTCATCGCCGCGAGGAGTTCCCGGACTTCCGCGCCACGGCACTCCCCGACGATCAGCCGGTCGGGACGCATCCGCATCGCTTGTCGGACCAGTTCCGCCAGGTCGATTGCACCGGAGCTCTCCGCATTATTGTGGCGGCATTGCAAAGATACTGCGTGGGGATGACGCGGGTTCAACTCAGCCGCATCCTCAACCGTCACCAGGCGCTCAGAGGAAGCGCTCAGGGCCAGCAGCGTCGACAGGAGCGTGGTCTTGCCGGTGCCAGTTGCACCGCTGACCAGGAAGTTCAGCCGCCGCACCACTACCGCGTGCAACACCTCGGCCATCAGCGGATCAAGGGTTCCCGACTGGATCAGCTCGTCCATGGTGAACTCACGATGGCGTTGAA
This sequence comes from Arthrobacter sp. Sr33, assembly GCF_054511195.1. Classification (NCBI taxonomy): domain Bacteria; kingdom Bacillati; phylum Actinomycetota; class Actinomycetes; order Micrococcales; family Micrococcaceae; genus Arthrobacter; species Arthrobacter sp. Sr33. The sequence continues at coordinate 125,470 of NZ_JBTNDD010000003.1, forward strand.
CGCGGATAGACAGCAGGGTGCCCCGGTTGGACACCGGTGGCAGGACAGCATGGACGCGAAATGCAGCCAGGCGGACGTCGACGCACGGGTTGCCGTCGTCGAGACGTCTACCAGCGGCTGAAATGAGCCGGGTTGCCAAGGTACGCACTTCAGCATCGGTACGGAAACGGAGGGAGGTTCGCCGCAGTCCGGCGCCCCCGTCGACCCACACCTCATCGGGCCCGTTGACCAGGATGTCTGTCACGGAGAGGTCCTCGAGAAGGTGTTGCAGCGGCCCCAACCCCTGCAGCTCCGCCTGCACCTGGTCAACGGTCCGGAGCATTCCGGTGGCCCCCAGCAGCTTGCCCGTCGATTGGACGGCGGCAGCCAGACGAGCCCCGGTGAGCGGTAGCTGGTCGGCAAGGACCGCCTGGCGCACTTCGCTCACCATCGCCGCGGCTGCACCACGGTTCCCATCATCACGGCCCGCGCTGTCAGGGCCCGCGCTGTCTCGGCGCGTATTGTCACGGTGCGTATTGTCACGGTGTCGGCTGCGTGTCAGATCGCTCACGGCCTGGCTCCCCTCGCATGGAAAGGCACCGTGGCCAACGCCTGCGCGGTGAGGGCCTGCACCCGGCGGTGCTTGCCAATTGTTAGGAGTCGTCCCTGCCGTTCAGCCGTGGGGACGCCGCGTAGCTGCGGAAGATGCCCAATTAGGGGCCCACCCGCCAGCTCGGCCACCCGGTGCGGATCCAGGCCCTGAGCGAATGGGCCGCGGGCCACGAGACCGACGGGGAGAAACTGGGTTTGTTGCACGATCGAATGAGCCACAGCGAGGGGGCGACGGCGCCCCGGGACGAGCAGCACCAGTTCGTCGCAGAAGGGAAGCAGCGGTCCGCCCCAGGGCCACCCGGACGGAAGGTCAGCGATCGTCAGGTCAAAACCGCTTCGAACCGCGTCCAGCACTGACTTAACAGCTGAAGAGCCGAGTATCCCTGCCTCAATCGCCGGCGAACCTCCCATGGCCAGGACTGATACACCCCTGACCACGGGGAGCGCATCCACTAGTTGATCTGGGTTGAGCGTGCCGCTGACCTCACCGAGATCTTCCCACCGGATACCGGAGAGCGATTCAGATACGGCGAGATCCAGTCCCCCGCCCGCACAATCACCGTCGAGGAGCAGACACGACCGACCGGACCGGGCCGCGGCGAGTGCGAGCCAGCAGCTCAGCGAACTGGCTCCGACTCCGCCCGTGCAGCCCATCACGCCGAGGACGTGACCGCGCGGGCCGCTTGCCCGAAGGCCAGCGAAGCGTTCCACCAGCCAGCCGGCAGCAGCGGGTAGCAGGGCAACCTGGGAGGCGTTGAGGCGGGTTGCTGTCTGCCACACTGCACCGTCTTCCCCAGATAGGCCCACCAGGATCAGCTCACCGTCAGTTGCTGATCCTGTTTCGGCGCTGTCGCTGCCCACGAGCAGCACGGCGGGGTGCAGTTGGCGGGCTTCGGGGAGCGTGGTCGTCACAGTCAGCTCCAGCCCTGCCGCGGCCGCGACCCTCGCGGTTTCATCCCGGATGCGTTGCGAGCTGGTCACCAACGCTACGCCTGCCCGCCCGGAAGCCGGGAGCCAGGGACGTCCTTCTGTCATGGGTCAAGCGTGGGGCCCCGGAGCTGATGCCCGGGCAGTCTAGCGGGCGTATGTGGACAGGCGTCCGACAATTGCTCCTGTGGAGGACGGGTGCCTCCACAGGAGCGGTTTGCGGGGTGTCGAGCCCGACCAGGATTGTCTGTGGGGCGGGAGACAATAGAGCCATGTATGTTGTCGTGTCCTCACCGCCCGCTCCAGGCAGCCCTGCCTGGCCGGCTGGGGGGTCGACAGACGACGCCGTCGCCGTGCTGCAGCCCGCGGATGCGTCGGGATCGGCCACTGGTGCGGCCGTCGTCGTCGGGCACGACGAACTTGCCGCGGCCGTCCGCCACTTTGAGGCGCAGAAGGTGCGCTGGGTGTGGGATGCCACCCGCAACTGGTACCCGCAGCTCCTGCACCAAAAGATCAGCGTCGAGCGGTGCCATGACCTGAGCCTGTGCCGGGACATCCTGCGGCACTCTCGCTTCGCAGCTGACCTGCCCTACATCACCAAGCTGCAGGACAGCGCCGACGCACAGGATCAGGCCCCCGCGCGGCAACTTCCCCCGGTTGCCGCATCGATAGGGCAGTTCAGCCTCTTCGAGACCCCCTCCGCCCCCGGCGGACCCGGGCCGGACGAGGTTCTCACCGAGTTCCGCGACCAGCAGCAGGCTGTTGCGGAAGGGCGGTTTCCCCAACGGCTGTCGCTGCTGCTAGCGGCTGAATCGGCTGGCGCCCTCCTGGCCGCCGAGATGGAGAACGCAGGAATACCGTGGCGTCGTGATCTCCATGAGGAGCTGCTGGAATCGCAGCTGGGTCCCCGCCCCCGTGAAGGCGTGCGGCCTGCTGAGCTGGAGCGGATAGCCGGTGAGCTACGGGTGCACCTGAACAACCCCGGTTTTAACCCTGACTCACCGCAGGAGCTGCTGCGAGCGCTCCACCGGGCAGGCATCGAGGTAACCAGCACGCGGTCCTGGGAGCTGGAACAGCACAAGCACCCGGGGATTGAACCCCTGCTGCGCTACAAGAAGCTCTCCCGGTTGCTGACCGCCAATGGGTGGACCTGGTTGGATGCCTGGGTGCAGGGCGGCCGCTTCAGACCCGAGTATGTGGTGGGTGGAGTGGTATCGGGGCGGTGGGCCTCGAGGGGTGGCGGCGCCCTCCAGATTCCTCGACAGATCCGTGACGCGGTGCGACCCGATCCGGGCTATCGGTTTGTGGTGGCTGACGCAGCGCAGCTGGAACCCCGGGTGCTGGCAGCGCTCGGCCGTGATTCGGCGCTGGCAACTGCGGCCCGGGGGAAAGACCTGTATCAGGGGATTGCCGAGCAGGGCTTTGGCGACCGGGCCAAGGCCAAACTTGCGATGTTGGGCGCGATGTACGGCGCCACTACCGGCGAATCTGGCCGGTTGATGCCCCAACTGGCCCGCACCTATCCGCAGGCTATCGGGGTCGTGGAGAGTGCTGCCCGCACGGGCGAGGCCGGTGGTGTGGTGAGCAGCTACCTGGGACGCGGTTGCCCCCCGGCAACTGACGCGTGGCTGGCGTCGCAGCAAAGCTCCACCGCTGATGAGCAGCGTCGTGCGGAAGGTCTTGCCCGATCGCGTGGCCGGTTCACCCGCAACTTTGTGGTCCAGTCGACCGCCGCCGAATGGGCGCTCTGCTGGCTCGCGGAACTGCGGCGTCAATTGCGCGCGAAGGCAGTTCCAGCCCCCGTTGACCTACTGGTGTTCTTTCTGCACGACGAGGTGATGCTGCATGTCCCCGAATCCCAGGTCGACGAGGTCTGCCGGGTGGTCACCGACGCGGCACAGTCGGCGACCCGGCTGATGTTCGGGGACATACCCATCGACTTTGCGGTCAATGTGGTGGTGGTGGATTCCTACGCGGACGCCAAATAGGGTGCCTTGGTCGGTCAGAGCGGTGGTGGGATCTGATCTGATTTGTCCCACGGCAGGGTCCACCCCAGGTCATCAAACAAGGCGTCCAGAAGTAGCGCAGTGAATCCCCACACCGTGACGTCCCTGACCAGGAAAGCCGGGGTGGTCCAGGTGACGCCGTTGCGGTGCCCAATCACGGAACGTCGGCCCGCCGGGTTGAGCAGGTCCGCCACGGGTACCCGGAAGACGTGTTCGGACTCCGCCTCGTCGACCACCGTGACCGGTGACTGGTCGGCCCACCAGGCGAGCACTGGTGTGACCAGGAAGTTACTGACCGGAAGCCCAGACTCGGGGAGCGGTCCCAGCACCTCGATCCCGGCGGTGTCGACGCCGGTTTCCTCCCACGCCTCCCGAAGCGCCGCCGCCACCGGGCCGTCGTCGCCGTCGTCGATCCGGCCCCCTGGGAACGCCACCTGACCTGGATGGTCCGTCAGCGACCCTGAACGTAGCACCAGCAGGACGTCCAGGTCATCGGGCACGGCGCCCGCATGGAACTCAGCTGGCCGGTCATCGAGGATACCGAAGAGGATCAGGACCGCTGCGTGGCGCGCCTCTGCCGGGTCGATGCCGCGCAGCGTCCCCGGCTGCGACACCGACCGCTTCGCCAGATCCAGCAACTGTTGACGGGCACTCATGCTCCGAGGCTGTATCCGGCGGCCTGCAGTTCGCGCCGTGTGGCGCCCCCGCGCATCAGCTGCAGCAACTCTTCCCGCCCCGGCGCCAACTCGTACTTCAGCAGCTTCGCGGCTTTGACCGGGTCCACCTCGCCGTCACCATAGGCGGGGCAGAGGGCGGCCAGGGGGCATGCGCCGCAGGCTGGTTTGCGTGCATGGCAGACCCGGCGACCGTGGAACACCACATGATGGGAGAGCATGGTCCAGTCCGGCGGGTCGAACAAGCGGGCGACGTCGGCCTCCACCTTGACCGCGTCGTCGGACTCGGTCCAACGGAAGCGCCGCGCGAGCCGGCCGAAGTGGGTGTCGACAGTGATCCCGGGGATGCCAAACGCATTACCGAGCACCACGTTGGCGGTTTTACGACCCACTCCGGGGAGGGTGACAAGGTCTTCCAGGCGTGGTGGGACCACCCCATCGAACTCATCGACGAGGCGGTTGGACAAGGCCAGCAGGCTCTTCGACTTGGCGCGGAAAAATCCGGTGGGCCGGATCAGATCCTGCAGGTCCATTTCGTCGGCTTCAGCAAGACGGCGGGCGTCTGGGTACCTGGCGAACAGGGCCGGGGTGGTGAGGTTGACCCGGACATCGGTGGTCTGGGCCGACAGGACTGTCGCTACGAGAAGCTCAAAGGGATTGGTGAAGTCGAGTTCAGCAACGGCGTAGGGGTATTCCTCGGCCAGCCTGCGATGAATCCTGCGGGCCCGCCGCTTGATGGCGAGCGGCGACGGATCATGGGAACCCGCGGAGACCGTACCGACCACTGTCGGTGCCTAGCCGTCGCTCGGTGCGCGCTCGATGTTGGTGAGATCCCGCATGACACCGATCCGGCCCGTGCGCTTGTCCTGCACCAGAAATTCCTCGCCACGGTCCTCGATGCCCACCTCCCAGTCACCTGGAAGCAGGACGAAGAGTTCGACACCCGAGGCCTCGTCGACCACCGGGCGGGGTGAACCGACGGCGAACCAGAAGGCTTCCACCACCGGGGCGTCGTCGTCCGCGTCCTTGGTCGCTGAGATAGAGTCCTGGGACTCGCTGGGCTGGCGTTCCACGACCGGCTGCGCAGTTGTCGCGGCGGCGGTTGCAGCAGTTGTTGCGGAGGATGTTTCGGGGGTAGCGGCTTTCCGGGTTGCAGTTGCCTGCTGGCCGGTATCCACCGGAGCCTGATCCGCGGTCGGTGAGCTGACACCAGCGTCGGAGTTGCCGTCGGGCGACTGGGCGGAGTCGGGCGACGGTGCCGCGTCAGGGGACTGAGCCGGGTCAGGGGACTGTGCAGAGTCTGGCGACTGTGCCGAGTCGGGGGACGTGCCATACGGGGCGAAATCCTCATCAGCGAACCGCGGGTAGCCGGATGAATCGGCGTCAGCCAGTTCCTTGTCCTGGACCCCCGCTGCTGCCCCCACCCCGCTGTTCAGATGCGCCTCGGGCCTGCTCGGGCCCTGGTCGCCCGAAGAGGACTTCGCTGCGGCGCCGAATCCGAACTTGCCGGCAATGCCTGGGCTCTTCTTCTGCGCGGCAGGTTGCGATGTGGTCCCGGCGTGACCTGCGCCGAAGCCCGCTGCTGCTGCGCTGGCACCTGCCGCCGCCGTCGAGCCTGGCTGGGGAGTGAACTCGGTAACCTGCTCGGCCGCAACTGGCTCGGAGGCTTTGGGCTTTTTCGGTGCGGCTGGCAGGATGCTACGGGCCATCAGGTGGGCGTTTGAGCTGGGACGGCCTGCAAAATCTCGGGCGAACATCGGCAGATGCGGGCCTCCGACGGTGGCGGCCAGCATGCCAATCCCGCCGATGAGGCAGATGAGCGGCCCAATGTGGAAGGAGGTGACCGTCTGCAGGAAGAAGAAGGTCGTCGCAAGCGCGGCCACCACCGACGCGAACTGGTCGACCGAAAGCGAACCGATCCGCAGGTCGGTCCCGAGCCGCCGGGCGGCAATCAAGCCCGCAGTTGCTACCGGGAGGATGATACCGATTCCGAGGAAGAAGAGGGAGGACGCGTTCCACAGGTTGCCGAACCAGTCATTGGCCTCGAAGAAGGGAAGCAGCGAGCCGATGAAGATCAGCAACACCGAACCGCCGATCACCGCCTCGCGGAGAGTGAATGGGCCCAGAACCGCCTCGCTGGCGCGGTGTGAACTGTCGCTGCTGCTGCCAGCGAACCGATCGGTGTGCGGATGTGTCATTTCGGGATTCCATTCGTCGCAGCGGCCGGGCGGGCCGCAGTGGCCAGCCTTGCTTCCTGTCACCAGAGTAGTCAACCCGCCCCTCCTCCACTAGCCATCCGGGTCCACTCGCGCCCTTCTCACCGCCGCTCACCGCAGAAATTCGACCATTCACATTTGCGGATGTGAGCGCGCCCACACAAAGTCGGTGCGCGCGGTTAGTCTGGTCAGCAGTATCGCGGTGCTGCGTGCCGGTTTCGAACCGGGTGGCTCGCCGCCTAACGCTATCCGGCACGATGAAGGGTTGAACATGACTGAGAACACCCAGACCACGCAAGGCGACGCATTTGAGAATCTGCTTCTGGAGGAGCGTAGCTTTCCTCCCACCGAGGAGTTCGCGGCGAATGCCGTAGCTCAGCCCTCCCTCTATGAGGAAGGCAAGGCCGGGCCGGAGTTCTGGGCCGCTCAGGCACGCGACCTGCTCACCTGGGACGAAGATTTCACCCAGGCTCTCGACTTCTCCGACGCTCCCTTCGCGAAATGGTTTGTCGGAGGCCGGGTGAACGCCGCCTACAACGCGCTTGACCGCCACGTTGAGGCCGGCCGAGGGGATCGTGTAGCCATCCATTTTGAAGGCGAGCCCGGCGACACCCGCTCCTACACCTATGCGGAACTCACGGAAGAGGTCAAGAAAGCATCAAACGCGTTCCTCTCGCTCGGAGTCGAGAAGGGTGACCGGGTGGCGGTATACCTGCCGATGATCCCCGAGGCAGTCATCACCATGCTCGCCTGTGCCCGGATTGGTGCTGTGCACTCGGTGGTCTTCGGCGGCTTCTCCGCCGAGGCTCTGCGCAACCGGATCGATGACGCTGAAGCCAAGCTCGTCGTCACGGCGGACGGCACCTACCGTCGCGGCAAGCCCAGCGCGTTGAAGCCAGCCGTCGACGGCGCCCTGGAACGCGAGGGGCACACCGTCACTAACGTCGTGGTGGTTAAGCGCAACGGCGAGCCGGTGGAGTGGACCGAAGGTCGGGACGTCTGGTGGAGTGACGCCGTCGGCGGTGCATCAGCCGATCACACCGCCGTCGGACACGACTCGGAGCACCCGCTGTTCATCCTGTACACCTCGGGCACCACCGGGAAGCCTAAGGGCATCCTCCACACCACCGGCGGGTATCTGACACAGACGGCCTTCACCCACAAGAACACGTTCGACCTGCGCCCGGAGACCGACGTGTTCTGGTGCACGGCCGACGTCGGCTGGGTCACCGGGCACAGCTACGTCGCCTATGCGCCGCTCGTCAACGGCGCCACCCAGCTCATGTACGAGGGCACCCCCGACACCCCGCATCAGGGCCGGTGGTGGGAACTGGTGGAAAAGTACAAGGTGTCCATCCTGTACACGGCTCCGACGGCGATCCGGACGTTCATGAAATGGGGCCGCGACATCCCCAAGAAATACGACCTCACCTCGATCCGCGTGCTGGGCTCCGTGGGTGAGCCCATCAACCCTGAGGCGTGGATGTGGTACCGGGAAATGATCGGTGGGGGCAGTGCACCGATCGTGGATACCTGGTGGCAGACCGAAACCGGTGCGCACATGATCGCCCCGATGCCGGGCGTCACGCACGCCAAGCCGGGCTCCGCGCAGGTGGCAGTGCCGGGGATCTCGGTGGATGTCGTGGATGAGATGGGCGAATCGGTGCCCAACGGTTCGGGCGGGTATCTGGTGGTCCGCGAACCGTGGCCGTCCATGCTCCGCGGCATCTGGGGCGACCCGCAGCGGTTCAAGGACACCTACTGGTCCCGCTTCGACAACATGTACTTTGCTGGGGACGGCGCCAAGCGCGATAAGGACGGCGACATCTGGCTGCTGGGCCGCGTGGACGACGTGATGAACATCTCCGGTCACCGGCTGTCGACCACCGAGATCGAGTCGGCGCTGGTCAGCCACCCGTCGGTGGCTGAGGCCGCCGTCGTCGGTGCCTCCGATGAGACGACAGGCGAGGCAGTGGTCGCGTTTGTGATCCTGCGTGGCTCGGCCGTCGACGACGACGACATCGTCACCACCCTGCGCAACCACGTGGGCAAGGAGATCGGGCCGATCGCCAAGCCGCGCAACATCCTGGTGGTGCCCGAGCTCCCGAAGACCCGCTCCGGCAAGATCATGCGCCGCCTACTCAAGGACGTTGCCGAGGGCCGGGAAGTCGGCGACTCGTCAACCCTGTCCGACCCGACGATCATGGCTCAGATCGCTCAGTCCCTGAGGAAGTAACTCCCCGCCTGGGTCCCGGAGGAACCATCCCGGGTCCCAGGCGGCCCCGGGATGGCTCCTCCGGGCGGTGTGATGTGCATCCCGGGGGGTTGTGATCTTGCCCGGCAGGGGTGGCGCCTCGGCCTGCGGCACGAGGACAATTTCGAAACGTGTCTACTACCACTGCCCCCGCGACCGCTGGCCCGTCCCCGGCCGCCAACCGCAAGATGGCCCGTAAGTCCGCGGCCGCCTCGTTTGTAGGCACCACCCTCGAGTCCTACGACTTTTACGTCTTCGGAACCGCTGCTGCGTTGGTCTTCAACCAGGTGTTCTTCGCCGCCCAGGATCCCCTCGCGGGCACCCTCTCGGCTTTCCTGATCTTCGCGATGGGCTTCGTCGCCCGCCCCCTGGGTGCCATCCTGTTTGGTCATCTCGGCGACCGGATCGGCCGCAAAAAGACCCTCATCTGGACCATCGTGCTGATGGGCCTGGCCACCGGGTCCGTCGGCCTGCTCCCGGACTACAGCGTGATCGGCGTCTGGGCGCCCATCCTGCTGACCGTGCTCCGTCTTCTCCAGGGGTTGTCCCTCGGTGGCGAGTGGGGCGGGTCCATCCTGATCGCCACCGAGCACGCCGAACCGCGTAAACGCGCGCTGTACGCCTCGATTCCCCAGCTCGGTTCCCCCGTCGGCACCATGCTCATCTCCCTGGTGTTCCTGATCCTCGCTGTCGTGGCGCCCGACGTCATGACCACCTGGGGATGGCGTATCCCCTTCCTGCTCGCGTTCCCGTTCCTGGGCATCGCCCTGTACCTGCGGCTCGCCATTGACGAGACGCCGGTGTTCAAAGAGACCGTGCAGACACAGTCGCGCGCCAGCATTCCGTTCTTCGAAGTCATCCGGCGGCAGCCTGCGGCAATCGCCGTCGCGGCCGCAGCGGCAGTGCTCGGTATCGGTTCCTACTTCCTCATGGTTTCCTACACTCAGGCCTACGGCACCCAACGGCTGGGACTCAGCCAGGAGACCGTGCTCAACGCGGCCCTGATCGGATCGCTCCTGCAACTGCTGACCATTCCCGCGTTCGGCTATCTGGCCATGAAGATCGGCTCGGCCAAGGTGGTCGCCGGCGGGGCTATCGGCACCGCCCTCATCGCTTTCCCGCTGTATTGGGTGATCAGCATCGCCGATGCGCCCACCTATGTGGCCGCCATCCTGTTGGGCGGCATCCTGCCGACCGCCAGCTGGGCCGCGCTTGGCGGATTGATGGCTGACATTTTCGAGCCCCGCACCGGGTTCACCGCTCTGTCCTTCGCCTATAGCCTGGCGGCGATTGTCGCCGGATTCGCTCCTTCCATTACCCAGGTCCTCGGTACAGCTACCGACGGCGCCTGGTGGCACCCCGGAATTGTTCTTGCGGTGATGAGCCTGGTGACCGTTGCTGGGGCGCTGGCCGCCGTCCGCCTCCGCCTCCGCCGGACAGCCAACCTCACCCGGCCAGCCGACGTCGCACCGATGTCAGCCTGAGCACCGCCACACATCGAGGTTCCTCTTGTGAGGGGCTTTTACCGCGCGCCAGCTTGTTGACGAATCGTTGAGTTGTCAATACGTTGGAACCATGGATGATGAACGAGGCACCGGCGTTCCCTCGGCTGTAACCAGGCCTGCCACCAGAAAACGCCATGTTTCCAGTGGGCCGGAGGCAGTGGTCCTCGCCGTGTGGGCGGTGTTCGGCGGGCTGTTTATGGCCATGTTTTTTCACACCGGCGCCGACCTGGTGAACGGGACAAGTGCCGTTGTGGTCTATGGCGGTTTGGTCCTGCTGGCCATTCTGTTTGTTTTCGTCCGCTCCCGGACCCGTACCGTTCGGCCCAGACATTTCACCTTGATCGAAGGACTCTCGGCCCTCTGGTTGGGAGTAGGCGGCGGAATCACCTATCAGGTTCTGAGCCCGGTCGGCTCCGAAACCGGCGGAGTACCCCTGAGTACGGCGGTCCTCGCGTCGATCGTGCTGGCACTTCCCCTACTTGGTTGCTCACTATGGTTGGCGGTACGCGGCAGGTGAGCCTTGGAGATGCCATGAACCGCCTCGACGAGGTCGTTCACTCACCGGTGAGATTCGCGATCATGGCAGCACTAGCCTCCGTGGACAACGCGACCTACCAGGCCCTGAAAGACGAACTCGGGACCAGCTACGCGCTGCTGTCCAAACACGCCACGATCCTCGAAGACAAGGGCTACCTGGAAATCAACAAGTCCTTCCTCGGCAAAAAACCCCACACCGTCTTCCGACTCACCAAAGCCGGCCGAAAAGCCTACCGCGATCACACCACCGCCCTAAAAGACCTACAACGCGGCCTCCGCTAACTGAGCAGCCTAGGGATTTCGGACAGTGGGACCTCTCAAACTGAGGTTTCTACTGAAAGTGAGATCTGCAGTATGTCTGCATCGCGTCGCCGGTTTAGCCAGAAGTTCAAGGACGAGCTGGCCCGGGAAGTTATCGATACATCCAAGCCCGTGGTGGATGTCAGCTAGTCCCAGACCAGCCGCTGCAAGACTCACAGCTGCTTTTTGGTGCGCCCGGGTGTGGGGCATAGTTAAGCCATGCCGAAGACCAACACGCTCCTGATCATCAACGGACCGAATCTCAACCTCCTGGGCACCCGCGAACCGGCCACCTACGGCACAGGAACCCTCGCCGACGTCGAGGCTCTCGCCGCAGACGCCGCGGGGCGTCACGGTTGGGCCGTCACGTGCCTGCAGTCCAACCATGAAGGCGAACTGGTCGACGCCATCCAGGCTGCGGCAGGGGCAGCCGACGGTATCGTCATCAACGCCGGCGCCTACACCCACACCTCCGTCGCCCTCCGCGACGCAATTGCCGCCGTCGGCCTTCCCACGGTAGAGGTGCATATCAGCAACGTGCACCGGCGGGAAGAATTCCGGCACCAGTCCTACCTGTCGGCTGTTGCGGAAGCCGTGATCGTGGGCGCCGGAATCAGTGGCTACCGGTACGCCGTCGATTTCCTGATCGAAAAACTCTCCTCCGGATCCGTGGGTTACGCCCCCTCATGAGGGACGATAGAGGCATGATCGACATCACACCCGTTGACGGTGTCCCCAGCGATGCCCCGCTCCTTGAGGTCAAGGACCTCGCCGTAACGTTCAGCACTTCGTACGGCGATGTGATCGCCGTCGAAAATGCGAGCTTTACCCTGCGACGCGGGAAAACCCTCGCGATTGTTGGCGAGTCCGGTTCGGGAAAGTCGACGACGGCGATGTCCTGCATCGGCCTGCTGCCGTCCAATGGCAGGATTACCAGCGGCAGCATCCTGTTCGAAGGCCAGGACCTCGCCACCATTTCTGAAACGAAGATGCGCGCCATCCGCGGGCGGGCCATCGGGCTGGTCCCGCAGGACCCGATGTCGAACCTCAATCCGGTTACCAAGATCGGCACCCAGGTGGCCGAAACCCTGCTGGTCCACGGGATGGCGACCAAGAAGAACGTCAAGGAACGCGTCATCGAGGTCCTCACCGCCGCTGGACTGCCCGACGCCGGTGAACGGGCCAAACAGTATCCTCACGAGTTTTCGGGTGGCATGCGGCAGCGTGCCCTGATCGCGATCGGGATGGCCTGCCAGCCGCGGCTGCTCATCGCTGACGAACCGACCAGCGCACTGGATGTGACGGTGCAGCGGACCATTCTGGACCAGATCGATCTGATGACCGAACAGCTCGGAACATCGGTGCTGCTGATCACACACGACCTGGGGCTGGCCGCCGAACGCGCTTCGGATCTCGTGGTGATGCACCGCGGCCGGGTAGTTGAGGCCGGGCCGGCGCAGCAGCTTCTCAATGACCCCCAGCACCCGTACACCCAATCCCTCGTCCGCGCTGCGCCCAGCGTGGCAGCAGTCCGCCTCCAGCCGGGGACGTACCACGCCGACGCGGGGAAGCGGGCCCAGGCAGCAGAAGCGGTCTTCCTGGAACACCAGGCCCACGCCCCAGCGGCGCCGGCTGCCACTGATCCGGGCAAGAACATTGTCGAGATCAGGGACCTGACCAAGATCTACAAGCGTCGGGGCAGCTCGGACGACTTCTACGCGGCGAAGAACGTGACCCTTGATGTGCCACGGGGACAGACCGTCGCCATTGTGGGTGAGTCCGGTTCAGGGAAGACCACCACCGCGCGGATGCTCCTGAAGCTCATTGAGCCGACGTCGGGCACGATGACTTTCGACGGCATGGATGTTGGAACACTGAACAAAGCACAGCTGGCTGACTTCCGGCAGCGGGTTCAACCTGTGTTCCAGGACCCGTACTCGTCGCTGAATCCCATGTTCACGATTGAACGGATCATTGAGGAACCACTCAACGCCTACAAGCGGGGCTCCAAGAGTGAACGGCGGGCCAGGGTTCGCGAGCTGATGGACCAGGTGTCCCTGCCGCAGACCGCCCTGCGCCGGTACCCGTCGGAGCTTTCGGGCGGGCAACGCCAGCGGGTGGCTATCGCCCGGGCTTTGGCGCTGAAGCCCGAACTGATCATCTGCGACGAGCCGGTGTCCGCGCTGGACGTTCTGGTTCAGGCCCAGATCCTGAAGCTGCTCGGGGACCTACAGTCGGAGCTCGGTCTGAGCTACCTGTTCATCTCCCATGATCTCGCCGTGGTCCGTCTCATTTCCGACTACGTCTGCGTGATGAAGGACGGTGAGCTGGTCGAAGCCGCTAGTTCCGAGGAAGTTTTCCAGAATCCGCGCCACCCCTACACCCGGCAATTGCTTTCGGCGATCCCTGGCAACGAATTGAACATCGCCTAGAACCGCAGGCAGACAAGAAGATCCCGGCACCATCGGTGCCGGGATCTTCTTTACTCCAGTCGAAGCTGGCTACTTCTTGCGGGTCTTGGGATCGAGCGACTCCCGCAACGACTCGCCCAGCAGGGTGAAGCCCAGCGCCGTCACAGCGATACAGATACCCGGCAGGAACGCCAGCTGCGGCGAGTTGGCGAGCTCGGCCTGCGCATAGGTGAGCATCCGCCCCCACTCCGCGGTCTGCGGGCGCCCACCGCCCAGTCCAAGGAAGGACAGAGCAGCCGCGTCAATGACTGCTGTGGCAAGGGTCAGGGTCGCCTGGACGATAACCGGCCCAACACTGTTGGGCAGCAGGTGGCTCATGGTGATGGTGGACCGACTCAGACCCAACGTCTGGGCGGCAAGAATGTAGTCCGAGCCGCGTTGGGACAACATCGATGCTCGCAATAGGCGGGCGAAAATCGGCACCTGCGAGACACCGATCGCGATCATGACCGCGTAGGGCCCCTGACCCAGGATCGCTGCAATACTGACTGCCAGCAACAGGTTCGGCACCGAAAGAAGAATGTCGACGAACCGCATGATGAGGCTGTCCACCCAGCCGCCCAGTCCACCGGCGAGCAGGCCGAGGATCATGCCGCCGACCAGCCCTAGGGTGGTGGACACGACGCCGATCAACAGGGACGCCTGAGCACCCCAGATGAGCTTACTCAGTAGGTCCCCACCGAATCGGTCGAGACCGAGTGGGTAAGCGTCCAACTCCCCCGGCCCCGGGATGTTGGTGGGCGTGATCTCGGTACGTCCCGGTAGTTCATCGCCGCCGTAGGGAGCAAGGACCGGCGCCAGAATGGCCACCAGCAGGAACAAGCCCACAATGACGGCTCCGGCGATGGCCTGCGGGTTCTTCTTGAGCCGTCGGAAGGCGTCTTTCCAGAGTCCGGTTCCGGCTCCGTCGGGGATGCTCGGTTCGGTGGGCGCCGGCTCGTCACCGGCAGTTGGCGGCAATGTCGTACTCAACTCACACGCACCCTTGGGTCGATGATGCTGTAGGAAATGTCAACGATCAGGTTGATCACTGCGTACAGGATGGCAATGATGATGATGAACCCCTGGAGGACGGGGTAGTCGAGTCCGAAGATCGCATCACGCAAAAATCTGCCGATCCCGTTGAAAGCGAAGACCGTTTCGGTCAACACTGCCCCGGAAATCAGCAAGCCCACCTGCAGACCGATGGTGGTCACAACGGGAAGCATCGCGTTGCGGAGGATGAAGCGGTTCCGGATGGTCTTCTCAAGTAGGCCCTTGGCTCGGGCGGTGCGGACGTAGTCGGCATTCTGGACCTCAAGAACCGAAGCCCTGGTGATCCGTACGATGATGGCCAAGGGGATGGTGCCGAGCGCAATACCCGGCAGGATCAGGTGCTGGAACGCGTCCCAGGCTGCGTCCCACTCACCGGTGAGCATTCCGTCCAACACGTAGAAGTCTGTCACGTGGGTGGCGTCCATTCGCGGATCCTGGCGACCGTCCGGAGGAAGAATGGGCCATTGGATGGCAAACAGATACTTGAGGATGAACGCCAGGAAGAAGACGGGCACCGTGATACCGAGCAGGCTCAGCACTACCGAACCGTGGTCCACAAACCGCCCGTAGTAGCGGGCGGCCAGATAACCGAGGGGAATGCCGATGCCGATGGCGAAGATCAGAGCGACGACAGTGAGTTCGACGGTGCCGGGGAACCGGGTGGCGAACTCCTCCAGCACCGGACGGCCGGTGTTGATCGAGGTGCCGAAGTCACCCTGCAGGAGCTTGCCCATATAGGTGAAGTATTGAGAGACAATCGGCTCGTTGAAGCCGTAGAGCTCGTTCACCCGTTCCACCGCTTCAGGGGTGGCCCGCTCGCCCAGCAGGGCAGTGGCAGGGCCGCCGGGTAGATTGCGCACCCACAGGAACAACAGGATCGACAAGCCGATCAACGTGGGTACCAGCAGCGCGAGGCGCTTACCAATGACGCGTAGCACGGGGTCCTTTCAGGAACGGATCAAACACACAGGAATCAAACACTGTCCAACGAACAACAGGAGAGCCGGGCCGCGCAGGCCAGGCTCTCCTGTCATCTGATGTTGTTACTCGTTGAGTTCGATCATGTTGAAGACCTCGTCATTGACGGGGCTTGCCGGGTAGGACGTGACACGCTCGGCGAAGGCCAGTGACGGCGCGGGGTGAGCCAACGGGATCGCCGGGTTGAACTCGGCGATCTGCTCGTTGATTTCCTCGTACGCCGCTGTCTGCTCTTCACGGTCGGTCATGCCACGGGCTTCGTCCAACGCCGCGAACAGTTCGGGGTTGTCGAAGCCGAATTCGAGCTTCTCCTGGCCGAAGAAAACACCGATGAAGTTGTCAGTGTCGTTGTAGTCACCGGTCCAGCCGAGCAGGTGGATGCCATGGTCAGTTGTTCCCTGGATCTTGTCCAGGTAGTCAGGCGTCCAGACGTCAGGCGCTGGCGTTGCGGTGATACCCACGGCGGCCAACTGGTCGGTCAGGTTGGTGAAGACCTGCTCGGGGGTTGGCATGTACGGCCGGGATACGTTCGTCGGATAGTTGAATTGGACCTCGAAGCCGTCAGGGTAACCGGCTTCTTCCAACAGTTCCATGGCCCGTTCAGGATCATAGTCATAGGTGGTGACGTCTTCGTTGTAACCGTCAACGACGTCGGGGATGAACTGGGTGGCCAGCTGCGTTCCTTCAGGAAGCGTCTGGTCGATCAGTGCCTGCTTGTCGATGGCGTGGTGGATTGCTTCGCGTACCAGTGGATCGCTGAGCTCCTCCACCTCGTGGTTCAGACCCAGGTAGAGGATCGTGAAGGGATCGCGAGGCACAATCATGAAGCCTTCGCCCTCGAGGGTGGGGATATCGGCGGGCGAGACCAGGTCAAACCCGTCGACCGTGCCGGCCTGCAGGGCCTGCGTGCGCGCCTGTGGGTCGTCGATGACGCGGAAGATGATGGTTTCCACATCGCCCTGCTCACCCCAATAGTCCTCGTAGGTGGACAGCTGCAACTGCTCGCCCACCGACCAGGAATCGAACTTGAACGGCCCGGTACCCACGGGGTTACCCTCGGCGTAAGCGCTCAACGCTGGCGCTTCAGCTGAACCGCCAATGTCATCGGCGGCGAACTCCTCGAGCGCCGTCGGGCTCTGCATGGCGAACGCCGGCAGCGACAGTGCGGGGACGAAACCGGCGAACGGCTGCGCGAGCGTCACGGTCGCCTCAAGGTCACCGTTCACCTCACAGGATTCGTAGACCGCTGCGTCGGGCGAGTCAGCGAAGCCGCGGAACAGGTTGTTGTAGTAGTAGGACACCGAAGGCGCCTGGGCGACACCGGTCCAGTTGTACCAGCGGTCGAAGTTGAAGCAGACGGCTTCCGCGTTGAACTCGGTGCCATCGTGGAACGTGACGCCCTCCTTCAGCGCGAAGGTGGTGGAAAGGCCGTCTTCGGAGGTTTCCCAGGATTCGGCGAGCAGCGGAGCTGGATCGGCCGTGCCGGCCTCTACCCCGACGAGACCCTCAAACAATTGACGGCTGACCCGGAAGGTCTCGCCGTCACTGGCAAAGGCGGGGTCAAGGGACGCAGGATCCGACGACGCAGCAAAGACGAACGTCGAGTCGACGGTCGCTTCACCACCGTCGGCAGTGCCTTCATCCCGCTGGCTTTCGACGCAACCGGAAAGCAACAGCGCACCGATTGCCAATCCGGCCGTCACCACAGCTGCCCGCTTCTTTGCGGGGCGTGAGCTGCGCGGCGGTGTGGCGCTTTCTTGCATGTTGTGCTCCTCATGTACGAGTGGGGAGGCAGCGCACGTAACGTGATGCCCTGACGGCTTCGCCGGAGCGGAGCAATCTGTGGAACGAGCCTAACCCCGGGGATGTCCTCAGATGGGATTTACCTCACAGATGTGGTCACGATTTGGTCACGCGTTGTCGACTGGCCGTCCCCCTAAGAGCACGCTAGGGTGACGGTTGACCCATTGGTGTGGAGGGATTGGCATGGCTGAGCAACTCGACACGGCCGCGTGGTACCGGCGGTTCGCGCTCGTCGAAACCCGCGGATATTCCCCCACCTATGATGAGTGGTGCCCGGCGCCCTGGTGATGGACTGCGCTACCACCGGCCACCCGCCGCTGCCGACGTCGTTACCTCTCATCAGCTTCCGCGCCGTACTCGACCTGAATCCGTTCGACGTCGCAAAGGACGACGACGTCGCCTGGCTGGAAGCACTGATCTGGCCGGAACATGTGCGACGGCGGGACCGGCTCCGCGCCGCCGTCGCAGTAGCCCGCCGAGATCCGAAGGGTACGGGGTGTTGCCAGGAGTGGAGGGTGCGATGGCTAAGGCCGAGGTGGAGGTGGACCGGCTGTTTGTCCTCGCCCACAATGGGAGCCCGGCAGCACGCACTGGCGGACACGGGCAGACGCTCGACTGGCTTGGCTAAGGCCTAGCGGTTGTTGCATTGACCGGCTGACACCGTGTCAGTGAAGACGCTGGCCTGCTCGGCAATGGGCTGCAATTCTGCCAGGGTCAGCGCGTATCCCACCGGCGCATCCTGAGTGGACTTTGCGAAGATCACGCCGGTCACCCGCCCTTGCATGTCCAGCAGCGGCCCGCCCGAGTTACCCTGCTGAACATTCGCTGCCAGGCTGTACACGTTGACTGACGCCGGATCCGCGCCGTAAATGTTGGCGACCAGGACATCGCTGCGATTCTGGATGCTGGCGGGCTGGATTTGGAAGGGGCCACCGGCGGGGTAGCCAGCGAAAGCCGCAGTGTCCCCCGTGGCGAGATCCTCACCGAGGGGCAGGGGCGCACGGTCCAGACCGTCGACGGCGAGGACCGCGATGTCCCGAACGGCGTCGAAGTGGACGATACGGCCGGGCAGCGCTCCCCCACCGGGAATCTCCACCACCGGTTCGTTGACCCCCGCAACCACGTGGGCGTTGGTCACCACCCGCCCTGGAGCAATAATGAAGCCCGACCCGGTTTGGTTTTGGCCGCACTGGAACGCGGTACCAGCAATACGCAACACCGATTGGGAAGCCGACGCGAGCTCGGGGGTGTCGACGGCCGCCTCGGGGACTGGCAGGGGGGCAGCCGGTGCAACGCTTTCCAGAATAGTGGGGATCCCGTCGTCGACGGCGATGGTGCGCAACTGCGCCATCCACGTGCGAACCGGCGACGGCGTAAGGTTGTCGATTCCCCTGATCACCTGTGACGAGGCAATGGATTGGGACAGGAAGGGCATGCCGAGCGTGCCAATACTGAAGGCCAGCATGGACATCACCAGTGCAGCAACCACCACATTCACGACGCCGCCGAGCAGCCGGTCGACCATCCGGATCGGACGGAAATCGAGGGCACGGCGAATGGCTCCACCGAGCCGGGAGCCGAGGGCCTGGCCAAGGACCACCAGGACGAATGCTGTGAGGATGATGGCGGGAAGGCGCCAGGCGTCGTCCGGCACCCATTCGCTGACGAGAGGAATAGCGAAAAACGCAGCTATCGCTCCGGCAACGAAGCCCGCGATCCCGCCGAGGGTCACCAGGAACCCGTTGCGGAGACCGGCAACGAGATACCCGACCAGTGCCAGCACCAGCAGGATGTCCAAGATGGTGAAGTCCGGCACGTGCGCTCTCCCTGATCATCGGGAGGCGCGACGCCTCCGTTACCCGACTGAGTCTATCCGGCGGTACTGACAATCTCCTGAGCGCATGTTGAACCCCTTTTTTCAGGCCGTTGGGCGGGAAATCTGGGCGTTTCCGCCCAAATGGGAGGCAAATAGGCTATTCCGACGGCGAACACGCGTGTAGCAGGTGTCACAAGTTCGTTATGTACGGCAAGATGGAATGAGCCGACAATTTATCAGGAGATTTCATGGACATCGAGGTACTGCGCCGCGCGCCACTCTTCGCTTCGTTGGGCGACGACGTTTTCGCCGCACTCACCGACGAGCTGACCGAAGTGGATCTCTCCCGCGGGGCATCTGTCTTCCGCGAAGGAGATCAGGGCGACCAGCTGTATTTCATTGTGTCCGGCAAGATCAAGCTCGGTCGCACCGCGCAGGACGGCCGCGAGAACCTGCTGGCAATTCTTGGCCCGGGCGAGCTGTTCGGTGAGATGGCATTGTTCGATCCCAGCCCTCGAACGGCCACGGCCACCGCCGTTTCCGAGACGCGCCTCGCCGGATTGAAGAATGAGAACCTGCGGACCCTCCTGGAAACGCGTCCCGAGGTTTCGGCCCAGCTGCTGCAGGCCTTGGCCCGCCGGCTGCGCCGTACCAACGAGTCGCTGGCTGACCTGGTGTTCTCCGATGTCCCGGGCCGCGTTGCGAAGGCCCTGCTGGATCTGGCGGACCGGTTTGGCCGTCCGGCCACCGACGGCATCCTCGTTGCGCACGAGCTGACTCAGGAAGAGCTTGCCCAATTGGTCGGCGCTTCCCGTGAAACCGTCAATAAGGCTCTCGCGGAGTTCGTGCAGCGCGGGTGGCTGCGCCTTGAGGCGCGCGCCGTCGTCATCCTCGACATCCAGCGGTTGCGTCAGCGCAGCCGCTAGCATCACACCCTCATAAGTCCACGAAAAGACCGGGAGCACCACGCTCCCGGTCTTTTCTGTGTGGCCTTTTATTAGGTCGCGATGTGGACGCTCCCTTTTGCTGGAACAAAAGCCTTGGCTAGGGTTTCTACACAGCGTAGAATTCTTTCACGCATCGTGCGGAACGGGATGAATTCCATCATCTGCCGCCATGCAGGGGTTCACCTTCTGTGCAAAGGAGCACAACCATGATTCCTGATGACCTGACCCAGAGCCAGTTCGACACTGTCTACAACTTGCTCTCGCTGGTTATTGCTTCACAGCTATTCACGGCCGTTTTCCTCATCCTCGTTCTTCCCCGCGTCCTTCCCCGGTACCGGCAGGCACTTGTCATCGCAGCAATAGTCTGCGGCATTGCTGCCTACCACTACTTCCGGATCTTTGACTCGTTCAAGGAGGCATTCGTCACGGATGCTGTCGGCGGACGCGGGACGTACGCGCAAGCTGAGGGCGCGTCGTTCAACGAGGGGTACCGGTATGTGGACTGGCTACTGACGGTGCCACTGCTGCTGGTGGAACTCATCGCAGTTCTGGCCCTCGCCCGAAAAGTGCAAACCAGCCTGCTATGGAAACTGGTACCCGCTGCGACCCTGATGATCGTGCTCGGATACCCCGGAGAGATCAGTAGCTCAGACAGCGTAAGAGTCCTGTGGGGGATCCTCTCCACAATTCCCTTTATCTTCATCCTGTACGTATTGTTCGTCGAACTGACGAAATCGCTTGATCGCCAGCCTCCGCAGGTCCGGAAGCTCATCAGTCGCCTTCGGATCCTGCTTCTCGCGAGTTGGATCGTCTACCCGCTCGCATATGCGCTGCCGCTACTTGGCATCTCAGGCGCCGACGCATGGGTCCTGAAGCAAGGCGGGTACTCCATCGCTGATATTGCGGCTAAAGCAGTCTACGCACTGATTATTTATCGCATCGCGAGACTGAAGTCCTATGCTGACGACCCCGCCTTCGCGCGGATCGAGGAAGGACATGAGCCCTTTGAGGAATCGAAGGTATCCCGGAAGCCGCGCTAGGGCAGTTCGGCCCTGAGCCGACCAGGGGAGGGCGGTGATGGCCACGCTAACGAC
The DNA here is from genome assembly GCF_054511195.1 of Arthrobacter sp. Sr33. Lineage (NCBI taxonomy): Bacteria > Bacillati > Actinomycetota > Actinomycetes > Micrococcales > Micrococcaceae > Arthrobacter > Arthrobacter sp. Sr33. The sequence continues at coordinate 146,624 of NZ_JBTNDD010000003.1, forward strand.
CGCGTTGGCCGGATCCGCCCTCGGTGGCCACCGAACAAGCGACCTCAAGCATTGGATCCGCCTCCTCGGAGGGTGTCATCAGATGCGGGTAATAAACCTTCATGGGCCGTTTGTGACTCAAATAAGCCACGCAACCCTTCGAAGACCCAATCTTCTCCAGGATCAGACGGACCGCTGGTACGGTCAGCTCATCCAGCGCACGGCCCACCGTGTTGGGCTGGCCCACTTCATCGCCCAATGTGGTGGCTTCGGCCTTCGCGACTTCCCTGGATGCGCAGCGCCATTCACCCCACAAACCCTTACTCGCGAGCGCCGTAGCTTCCTGGCCAGTCGGCTGGGCCGCCGCAAAATAGTGGGTGTCGAACCGGCGGTGAGCGTAATCGGGGCTGAGCCAGTGCGCAAGCGGTTTCAGCAAGTCGGTGCGGAGCCCCAGTCCCCGGCGGGCCAGGATGTCCGAGAATGACCGTTCCTGGGTGGCAATGTCTTCACGGGCCTTCATCCACTCAGGGTTCCTACTGCCGTCGACGAGGGACACGGCATCCGGTCCAGCCAGCAGCACACCGGTCTCCTCGAACAGTTCGCGGATGGCTCCGACCACGTGGCGCCGCGCCACAAACAGGTCATCGATCCCCATCGCCTTTGCCCACTGGGCAGGGGTGGGCCCAAACCAGACGACGTCGTCGTCGTCGGACTCCTCGATGCTGCCGCCGGGAAACGCGACGATCCCCAGTGGGGATTCGCCACGCCGGTATGAAAGGTAAGTTTCAGTCCCCGGAGGGGCATCGCGGATCAAGACCACCGACGACGCCAGGCGGGGTTTGACCGGCGTCCGCTCGCCGTGTTCGACCCAGCTTCGCGCTGCGCCCAACTGGTCTTCGGGAACTGGAAAAAGGCGGTTACTAATGTGGCCCACAGGAATCAGACAAACTCCGCGATAATCTCGACTTCCACCGGCGCATCGCGGGGAAGCACTGCGACGCCGACGGCGGAGCGAGCATGAGCACCGGCGTCGCCGAGCACCTGCCCCAGCAGATCGGACGCACCGTTAATAACCTGAGGCTGGCCCGTGAAGCTGGGATCGGAGGCGACAAACCCGACCACCTTCACGATCCGGCTAATCCGGTCCAGATCCCCGATCTGGGACTTGATCGCGGCCAAGGCGTTCACCGCGCAGGTCGCTGCGTACTCTTTCGCAGCCTCCGGCGTCACCTCGGCACCAACCTTGCCCAAAGCTGGGAGTTCACCGTTAATAAGCGGTAGCTGCCCGGCGGTGAAAACATAGTTGCCCGTCACCACTGCCGGGACGTACGAAGCCAGTGGCTGCACGACGTCCGGGAGAGTGATTCCGAGATCCAGCAGCCGCTGTTCGACAGCTGATGTTGGGTTGTCGGTGCTGGTCACGACTGGTTCTTCTCTCGTTTCAGATAGGCGACGAGGCCTTTGCCGTCCGGTCCGGGAACTACCTGCACCAGTTCCCAGCCGTCCTCTCCCCACTGGTCCAGAATCTGCTTCGTGGCGTGGATGATGAGCGGAATTGTGGAGTACTCCCATTTGGTCATGGTTCACAGACTAGCGCGTGCTTGTAAACTGGAGTAATGGCTGCTCGTAAATCACCGATCTTTGACACAGCAACCACCCTGGGGAAGATGATTGCGTTTCTCGGAATCAGTGCTTTGAGCGGGGTGCTTGCTGCGGGTCTACTGGTCCCAGTTGCTGCGGCAGCGGGTACCGGTGCTTCCGCCTCGATTCAGTTCTTCGAAGAGCTGCCGGCGGAACTCGAGCGTGGGGCGCTGGCCCAGCCATCGAGGATTCTCGCTTCGGACGGGACGCTGATCGCCACCCTGTATGAGGAGAACCGGCAGCCAGTCACCCTCGACCAGGTTTCCCCCAACATGGTGAACGCCCTCCTCGCCATCGAAGACGCCCGGTTCTACGAGCACGGCGGCGTGGACCTGCAGGGCATCATGAGCGCCGTCGTGAGCAACGTCAGCAGCGACACCACCCGCGGCGCCTCCACCATCACCCAGCAGTACGTCAACAACGTCCTGATTGATGCCAGCCTGCAGAGCGGTGACGGATCGGTCACTTTCAGCGGCGGCAAGACTCTTGGCGACAAGCTCCGCGAAGCAAAACTGGCCATCGCCGTCGAAAAGGAGCTCAGCAAGGACGAAATCCTTGAGGGCTACATGAACATTGTGCCGTTCACCGGCACCACCTATGGCGTGCAGGCAGCATCGAGATACTTCTTCAACGTCGAGGCAGCTGATTTGAACATCCAGCAGGCGGCCCTCCTCGCAGGCGTGGTCAATGGACCCACCTTCTACAGTCCGGAACTCAACCCGGAGCGCTCCCTGGAGCGCCGCAACTTGGTGCTTGGCGCCATGCTGTCGAACAGCCACATCACCCAGGAAGAGTACGACGCCGCCGTCGCCACCGACCTCGGGTTGGACATCACCCCCACGCTGAGCGGCTGTGTCGGCGCGGAGCAGGCACCGTACTTCTGCGACTACGTCACGCATCTGATCCTGAACGATCCCGCCTACGGCGAATCCCTTGAAGCACGCCAGGACACCCTGTACCGCGCGGGGCTGACGATCACGACGACGCTCGATCCGGCGGCGCAGACTGCTGCCCAGACAGCCATCAATGAAACCGCTGGCCGCGAGACCACCGACCCCTCGGTAGGACACTCGATGGTCAGCATGGAACCCGGAACCGGCGACATCCTGGTGATGGCACAGAACACCAGGTACATGCCTGGCACCGAGCCGGGCGATTCGGTGCTGAACTTCAATGTTGATCAGTACAGCGGCGGAGACCCCAACCAGCCCTTGGGCGGTGTGGGAGGATTCCAGCCCGGATCGACCTTCAAGCCCTTCACTGTCGCTGCCTGGCTCGAAGACGGCCGGGCGTTGAACACCACCATCGACGGCCGCAAGAGGATCTACCCCCAGTTCGATGAGTGGGAGGCAAGCTGCTATCCCGACGGAAAGTACGTCCTGCCTGATGAGGACGGGTACGAACCGCAGAACTACGGGGACATCAACTACGGCAGCTACACCGTCCTTGAAGGACTGGCCCAGTCGTACAACACCATCACCATGGAGACGGCACGTCAGATCGATCTCTGCATGCCGTTCCAGATTGCCGCGGATCTAGGTATCCACGATGGAAAGAGCGCCGACGGGGATTACACACCGTTGACAGTGTCACCTTCAGCCCTTATTGGCGGCGGAACTGAGGTTTCACCGCTCTCGATGGCCACCGCGTACGCGGCATTGGGGGCCGAGGGGATGACCTGTGAGCCGCGGGCGCTCACTGAAGTGGTAGCCGTTGACGGCACCAGCTTCCCCGTTCCTGAAGCGGCCTGCGAACAGGCGATTCCCGAGGAATTGGCTCGCGGAGTGAACTACGCCACCGAGGCTGTCATGGAGCGAGGCTCGGGTCAGCTCCTGGAGTTCGGGGACATTCCCATGGCCGGCAAGACAGGAACCAACGATGCCCGGTCCCAGACCTGGTTCATGGGGTACAACTCGGGCATGGCAACTGCCACCTGGCTGGGTAACTGGAAGGCGAACAGCGTCAGCTTGGGCGAATTGCAGATCGGCGGCCAGATTTACCCCGAAATTGATGGTTCGTTCATTGCGGCTCCGTCCTGGGAGCGGTTTATGCAGCAGATACCTGGGCTGCACTCGGGAGAACCCTTCACCGACCCCCCGCAGCGGATGCTCAACGCGCAGCGTCCCACCATTCAGACCCAGCCAGGCAACGGCAACCAGACCGGGAGGCCCGGGGATAACCAGGGCAGTCCAGGGAACAGCGGCCCTCCTGCTGATCCCCCACCGGGAAACAGCCCAGAGGACCCAGACAACAACGAAGACGAAGGCTAACCCTTGGGTTCATCGAAGCTGCTCGACGCCACTACTATCGCGTTGGGAGGAACCGCAGCGGTCGCCGTAGCTGGCCTCGGGTACGCCTCCCTAGTGGAACGGAACCTGTTCCAGCTGCGGGAGGAGACCCTGCCGATCCTTCCGCCGGGCAGCCGCCCGCTGAGGGTCCTGCACCTTTCCGACATTCACATGGCGCCCCGGCAGGCCGCCAAGACCTGGTGGCTGCAGGGACTGGCCCGGCTGGAACCGGACCTGGTGGTGAACACCGGCGACAACCTCAGCCACCACAAGGGTGTCGAGCCGCTGCTTGAGGCGCTCGGCCCGCTAATGCAGTTTCCCGGCGTGTTTGTGCCCGGGTCCAACGACTATTTTGCGCCAGTGTTGAACAACCCGCTGCGGTATTTCTCTGGCCCGTCGAAGCACCGCACCGGGCGGGAGCCGAAGGCACTCCCCTGGGCGGAGCTGTTCAGGAGCTTCGGGAACGCAGGCTGGATCGACCTGTCCAACCGGTCGCAGTCGGTGGCCATGGGCAACCTCCGGCTCGACTTCACCGGGGTCGACGACCCACACATCGATCGCGACTCCTACGCCGGCTACCCGGCGGGCAGCAGCACTTCTTCCGACGCGCGGCACCTGAAGATCGCCGTCGCGCACGCCCCCTATCAGCGGGTGCTGGACTACTTCACCGACGGCGGCGCGCACCTGATTCTCGCCGGCCATACCCATGGCGGGCAGGTCTGCATTCCGGGCTACGGCGCCCTGATCACCAACTGCGACCTCCCCACCTGGCGAGCCCGCGGCCTGACTGACTGGGAGCACAAGGGACGCAGCATACCGCTGAACGTGTCAGCGGGAATCGGGACGTCGCGGTTCGCGCCGGTCCGCTTTGCCTGCCGACCCGAAGCAGTGCTGCTGACCCTCACCGAACGGTAGTTTGGGGCCGCTGACGCAGCGGCAAAGCTCTGACATAGGATAGTTGCTACGGGACACGAAATGTCCCTTCCGGGTAGATCCGCCTCTGAAATGTCAAAGACAGAAGTATGCCGACTCAAACCACCCTGTGGGAATCGCTCAGCCGACTCTACCCACACATCAAGCCCATCCTGCCGCGGCTGATCCTGGGCCTCGTCTGCGCGCTCGGCGCGAGTCTGATGGCCCTTGCCATCCCCCAGGTCTTCCGCGTGCTGATCAACGATGCCCTCGCCGTCGGAGGCGCGACGTCGACCGTCTGGATTGCCGCTGGCGTGGTCCTGCTACTGGGCATCCTCGAAGCAACCTTCGTTGCACTGCGGCGCCAGTTCGTCATCGCCCCGGCGACGACCGTTGAAACCAACATGCGGACGTCGTTCTATCGCCATTTGCAGGATCTCACCGTCGCCTTCCATGACCGTTGGGGTAGCGGCCAGCTCCTCTCACGCGCCATGACGGACCTGAACCTGATGCGCCGGTGGATGGCGTTCGGGCTGATCATGCTGGTGGTGACGTCGCTGACCGTGGTCATCGGCGTCGTCATCATGTTCCTCACCTCGTGGGTGCTGGCCCTGATCTTCCTGGCCGCGGCGCTGCCGATCATGATCTACGGCTTCCGGTTCCGCACCTCCTACAGCAAGGTTTCGCGGAAAAGCCAGGACCAGGCCGGCGACCTTGCCACCACCGTCGAGGAATCCGTCCACGGCATCCGGGTGCTGAAAGCCTTTGGCCGGAGCCGTGAGGCCCTCGAAGGATTCAACCTGCAGGCCGAGGAACTCCGGCAGACCGAGATCTACAAGGCACGCTCGCTGGCCAACTTTTCGTTGATCGTCACCCTGCTGCCCGAGCTGGCGTTGGGCGCCTCACTGGTGGTCGGCGTGCTGTTCGCCGCCAACGGTGACCTCTCGATCGGCGCCCTGGTGGCCTTCTTCGCGACGGCCGCCGTGGTCGCTACCCCGGTTGAGTTCATCGGCCCGCTGCTCGCCATGACCTTCACCGCCAAAACGGCCATCGACCGCCACTACGAGGTCATGGAGTCCGTCAACACCATCACCGATCCCACGGAGCCGGTCCGGCTGATCGATCCCCGCGGCGAAGTGACCTTCACCGATGTGCACTTCCGCTACCCCGACGCTGAGGAGGGCACCGCCGATGTGCTCAACGGCATCAACCTCACCATGCGTGCCGGGGAGACGATGGCGCTGGTAGGCGTAACCGGGTGCGGCAAGAGCACCCTGCTGCAGCTAGTCCCCCGCCTCTATGAGGTGACCGGTGGGTCCATCGCCATCGACGGCACTGACCTGCGGAGCATCTCCATCGCCGATCTGCGCACCCATGTGTCGGTCGCCTTCGAGGACACCACGCTGTTCTCCAACTCGGTCCGAGAGAACGTCCTGATGGGCGCGGAGCCGCGGGATGGAAAACACGCCGAGGAGATCCTGGCTGAGGCGCTCGAGGTCGCACAGGCGCACTTCGCATATTCGCTGCCCGACGGCGTCGACACCCTGATCGGGGAGGAGGGCTTGAGCCTTTCCGGCGGCCAGCGGCAGCGGATTGCCCTGGCCCGGTCCATTGCTTCGAAACCTCGGGTGCTGGTGCTCGACGACCCGCTCTCGGCCCTGGATGTCCGCACCGAGGAACTGGTGGAGGAAGGCCTGCGCAAGGTTCTCCTTCACACCACCACCCTGATTGTCGCCCACCGGCCGTCGACGGTTGCCCTCGCCGACCGGGTGGCCCTGCTCGAGGACGGCCGGGTGACCGACGTCGGCACCCACACCGAGCTGCTGGCACGCAACACGCATTACCGATACGTGATCGCGAGCCTCCCTGATGGCCCGACCGATCTGGACACGGAGCTTGAAGACTTCGAGAACGACGACGAGGGGGCGCTCACGTGAGCACATCACCACAGCCGAATAACGGATCGGCACCCACCGGGGGGACGTCGTCGGGCGTGACCAACGAGGACGACGTCCTCCTGTCCAAGGCCCAGAACAGGTCGGTCCGCTCGCGGTCCTTCCGCCTGCTGGGGTCTCTCATCAAACCCAACCGGCGCCAGTTCATCTGGACCATTTCCCTGGTGGTCGGGTCGCAGGCAGCCCGGGTCGCCGGCCCGGCAATCATCGCGTTCGGCATCGACAACGCCCTGCCATCGCTGCTCGACGGTGACCCGATCTACCTCTGGCTCGCCGGCCTTACCTACCTGATCGCGGCAGTCCTGACCGCCTTTTTGACGGCCGGGTATGTCCGGGCGACGGCGCTGCTCAGCCAGGCGATGCTGCTGGATTTGCGGTTGCGTGTCTTCAGGCACACCCAGCGGCTCAGCCTAGAATTCCACGAGAAGTACACCTCGGGTCGCATCATCTCCCGGCAAACCTCGGACCTTGAGGCGCTGCGCGAACTTCTCGACTCGGGCGTGAGCTCCCTCGCCTCCGGCGTCATGTACATGCTCTTCACCGCGATCACCATCTTCGTCCTGGACTGGCGGACGGGTCTGCTGATCCTCGTCGCCGCCGTGCCAATGTTCTTCCTGGCGCGCTGGTACCAGAAGCACTCCCAGATCGCGTTCCGTGCCTCCCGGGTGGTGTCTGCACGGCTGATCGTCCACTTCATCGAAACCATGACCGGGATCCGTGCCGTCAAGGCTTTCCGCCGTGAGGAAGTCAACGCCGCGAAGTACGACGAGCTGGCCGAGGACTACCGCAAGGTCACCGTCCGGTCCATCAACCTCAACGGCGTCTTCCAGCCGGGTCTGGTGCTGATCGGCAACGTCACCGTTGCGGTGGTCCTGCTGGTCGGCGGGTTCCGGGTCCTTGACGGCACTCTGGCGGTCGGCGCCCTGCTCGCCCTCCTGCTGTACAGCAAGCGGTTCTTCCAGCCCGTCGATCAGATGGCCATGTTCTACAACTCGTTCCAGTCCGCGTCGGCGGCGCTGGAGAAAGTGTCGGGGCTACTCGAGGAGGTGCCGACGGTGCGCCCACCGAAAAACCCGGTGCCGCTGAAAGACCCTCGGGGAGCAATTGAGTTCGACGGCGTGGAGTTCCGGTACGGCGACGGCCCGGTCATCCTGCCGACCATGGACCTGAAGATTCCGGCCGGGCAGACCATCGCTCTGGTGGGTCAGACCGGTGCCGGGAAGTCCACCCTGGCGAAAGTGATCGCCCGGTTCTACGACGTGTCCTCCGGCAGCATCGCTCTCGACGGCGTCGACATCAGGGAGGTCGATCCCCTTGACCTGCGGCGCGCCGTCGTCATGGTGACGCAGGAAGCGTTCCTGTTCAGCGGCAGCGTGGCGGACAACATCGCCCTGGGCAAGCCGGAGGCAAGCCGCGAGGAGATCGAGGAGGCTGCCCGCTCGGTGGGCGCCGACACGTTCATCAGGTCCCTGCCCGAGGGTTATGACACCGACGTCAACAAACGTGGCGGTCGGGTGTCCTCGGGGCAGCGGCAGCTGATCAGCTTCGCCCGCGCGTTCCTGGCGAACCCTGCAGTGCTGATCCTGGATGAGGCCACCTCGTCCCTGGATATTCCCAGTGAGCGGCTGGTGCAGGAGGGTCTGCAGAAGCTGCTGGGCAACCGCACCGCGTTGATCATTGCGCACCGACTGTCAACCGTGTCGATTGCCGACCGGGTGCTCGTGGTCCACGACGGCAAGGTGGTGGAGGATGGCACCCCTGCAGAGCTCATTGGCGGCGACGGGCGCTTCGCGACCCTGCATGCGGCCTGGCAGGAAACGCTCGTCTAGTTTTGCATCTTCGTGTGCTCGGGTACGCTTTAGAGGTTGCTCTGCTAGCCGTTTCTGACGTTCGCTGAGCAGCATCGGGGTGTGGCGCAGCTTGGTAGCGCGCGTCGTTCGGGACGACGAGGTCGCAGGTTCAATTCCTGTCACCCCGACCAGAGTCGCTTTATTCGAACCATGGTTCGAGTAAACCGACTTTAGTTTGAACAACAGAGATGGCGTCGAGAAATCGGCGCCATTTTTGGTATCCGGGAACTGCCCGGCAAGTCCGCCTGAAACGTCCAAAACCGGCCCGATTTGGGACGATTGGGTCGATCCTGGCACCGATACCGCCCGGAGAGATTTGACCGATCGGTAGGCCGTCTGGGCGGCGAAGATGTCGTCAAAGGGTTCGTTGAGATCCGCGCCAACCGCGCCGTCTTGATAGACAAAGAATCGCAAGAAGAAGGATTCGTTGAGGAGCCTCCGAACCTTGTCCGTCGCCTTCTCGTAGTACGCCTTCGGGTCCGCAATCTGATCGAGCGCCTTGGCAAGCAGCTGGCCACCTACGGCAATCTCTTCACCGATATTGGCGAGACTATCTTCAATACGGGAACGCTGCACACGCAGCTCGTGCATCTTCTCGCGAACCTTCGAAGCAGGCAGGATGCCGTCAGCGGCAACGTCGACGAGGCGACTCTCTTTGGCTTCGACTTCCTTCAGTTGATTGGTGTACCTCGCATACATCTCCTTGATGTCCTTCTGTTCACCCAGGAGGGCATCTTCTAGTCGCCTGCGCACATCCTGTTTGAAGTCCTCGTCGAGAACGAGTCGGCTGTAAGAGTCCGACACACTGTCCTCGACGAGATAGGCCGGCAGGTACGGAAGGTCGCACTTGCCCTCCTGACGAGCACGGCAAAAGAAGTATTCGTGAATGGTGCCGCCTCTCCCCTTCGCCTCTGTGTAGATGACGCGGCTCTGTCGGCCGAGCTTGAGACACTTGCCGCAGTAGAGCATGCCCTTGAGGAAGTGGGTGTGGATACGGTCACGCGAGCCCGCACCACTCCGGGAGCTCAAAATCTCTTGCACTTGATCGAATAGGTCTTGGCCGATGATCGGCTCATGCCGTCCTGGATACGCATCGCCCTTGTAGATCACATACCCGACGTAGTACGGGTCTTTCAGCATCTGGTGTAGCTTGCTGGCCGAGACGGGCCCCTCGGGGAATCGTGCGGTCCGGCGATTAGTCAGGCCGAGATCCTCCATCGTCGCTTCCAACTGTTCGATCGAATATCGCCCGGTGGCATACAGTTCAAAGGCTTTGAGGACGAGCGGGGCCCTGACCTCGTCGAGCCCAACACTGTTGATCATGCGCCCGTCGATGTCTTTGCGGATGTTGAGATACCCGAGCCGGGCCTTGCCCAACGTGCCGCCGTTGACGGCTTTGTTTCGCATCTTGATGCGAATGTCCTCACCGCTCAGTTGGTTCTGCACCTGGTTCATAATGTCGGTGACAGCCTCCATGGCTTCGGCGTAAGTACCTTCACCAAAGTCCTCGCGAGCAGACAGTAAGCGCACGCCGAGCTTATCGAGATGTCGCCGCGTGATAGCCGCATCCGTGAAGTTACGGAAGGCGCGCGAGCGGGCGTAGACGATCACGTAATCCACGTCGCGGTTGTCCTGGAGGAACTTGAGGAGGGCTTGAAACACCGGGCGCTTCTCGATTGTCTGAGCTGATACGCCGGGCTCCACAAACTCCTCGATAATGTCAGCATTGACGGCCTCAGCCTTCTGTTTACAGATGTCACGCTGTGTAGCGATGGAGTTGCCATCCTTATCGATGTCTATGGCAGTTTCAGTCTGCTTCTTACTTGAGACGCGCAGGTACAACACTGCTTTGCGCGGTTTCAGCGCTTCGACTTCTTCGATAGTCATCGTCAAACTCCTTGTATCTGGGTGCGGCGGCTCATGCGGTACTGCCACGAACGGGAGAAGGGAGTGCTCTGGGGTGTGCAGCGTGGGGCGGGCTCGGCGATGCCTGTTTGGCGCAGGCGCACGGTCATCGCCGCTTCGGAGACTTGGAAGTGCGCGGCGAGATCTGTTGTCTTCTGCATACCGCCGTAGTAGGCACGCTTGAGCAGCTTTTTGGGAACCAGCAGGCAACCGGCGAAGTAGTCGGCGGCTTGCTCTGCCTGCTCAGCAGGCGTTGCGTCGCGAGTTCCAACGTACAAGGTGTCGGCGCGGTTGTGGTCGATGATGTGCTTGTACTCATGCGCTAAAGTGAACCGCTGCCGGTAATAGTTTTCGTGCTTGTTCAGCTGAATAATCCAGCTGTTACCGTTCCAGAAGCTGGCGCCTGATACCGGCGCGTCGACCAGCTCGATTTCAATCTTGGGCAAATCGGCAATGAACTCAACCGGCACTGGACCGGTCTCGATCCCGTGGAGCTCCAAGAGGCGGGTGGCCTGGTGTTCGGCGACTTGCTTAGCCTCCGCCTGGGATCGGACTTCCCGGTTAGGAATGAGGCCTCGGAGAGTAGCCAGGACGCTCCGTTCAATATATCTGTGAATATGTTCGTTAGTCATGGCTTTCTCCTTTCTGAGAAGTCGTTTGGTTATTCGTCCTCACCAGGGGCTGGACCGTTATTTATTTCGATACCATGCCGGGCGGCGACATCGCGGAAGTGTTCTTCAATTTCGCGAACTGCGATGTCTGGCATGTCTTTGAACTTTGTCCGGAGGTACGGACTGAGGGTCGGTAGGTCGGAGCTCCGCAGCAGGCTCGACTCAGCTAGGATGTCGGTCAGTGGAAGCTGGAGAACGTCGGCAATGGCGCGCAGGTTATCCATACGAGGACTGGCAATCTGTCCCAGTTCCAGCCGCGTGATGGTCCCCTTCGCTACACCTGCTTGGCGAGCAACCTCACTGGCCGAAAGACCCAGCTTCTTACGCTGGTTCCTAATAGTTTCAGCCAAGCCTTGAATATCTTTTTCGTGCATTTCTTCTATCTCCAATTTCTGTTTATATTATGAATCGCCCGTTCAATTCCTTCAACGATTTAAGCGAATTCCACAACAGAAATTTCGTCAAGAAAGGAAGGACTTCCTTGCCCTTTCCAGGGTCATATTGTGTTGTCCGGCAGGGACAGCGGAGGCGCTCTTACGAGTGCTGCTCACGCTGCCCCTGCCGACGGTCCCGAACTACCGTCCGCGAGCCGGGCGAGTTTTGGTCGCCTCCGGATCGCTGCCAAACAACTGCGCAATCGCCTCACGACGGGCGGCAGCTTCGCGATCGATCTCCGCCAAGGCGGATTCCGCCTGCGAGCTGAGATCGGCGTTTCCCTTGATACCAGCAATGTGCGCCATCAAGGCCTTTCTGATCTCGTCAGTGATCGTGCTGTTCCGCAGCTGGGCAATCAGCGTCAGTTGGGTATGGACGTCCGGTTCGAGCCGGATGGCAAGAGTTTTGATTCCTGCCGGGTTCTGGCGATCCCCGCCAGCAATGGGTGTTGTCATGACAACTCCTCGGTGTGTGCGACTGGCGAGACTCCGGGTTGGAATCCTCGTCACCAGCCGCGGTGCACCGATGAGGTGTCGACCGAACTACACCCGAGGCGGTGATCGTGGGCGCGCTGCGGCAATGCGTGCCCGAGCTTCTTGGGCAAAGGTTGGGTTGAGCTCAATGCCCACCCAGTGCCGCCCCAAAGCTTCGGCGACGACCGCCGTCGAGCCACTCCCCATGAATGGGTCAAGGACGATGCCGGGCTCAGGATTGCCAGCATGCCCACATGTTGCCTGAAGAGCTAACCGTGTGGCTGTTGCACCGAGCCGCAGAATCGGACGCCGCCAGGGTGCGCGGCAGATTGCGCAGCGAGCCTCAGGAGTGCCGGCTCGGATGCACTGCTTAGCGAGTGACTCAGGAAACGCGGCGTGATGGCTTCCCCTGCCTGCGGACGTGGCGATTGTCCACACGTCGCCGGGATTCTTGCCGAGGGGATGCCCGACACTGCCTAGTGCCTTCATGGCTGCGAGGCCGGTTGTCGAGTCAGCATTCGGCCCGCGCCACCGCTCTCTACTCGGGCGACGAGTTGCAGGATGGGGTGGCTTACCGGGACGCGAACGGTGCGGTCTCCGAATGGCGTCCAGATCGAAGTGGTAGCGCCCCTGCTTGGCAAACAAGTAGATGACCTCATGAGTGGCGGTCAGCCGGTCCCCCACGCTGCTCGGCATCGGGTTGGGCTTGGCCCAGATGATCTTATTCCGCACTATCCAGCCGTCTTGCTGCAGGAGTTGGGCAACCCGTTCCGGCGCCAGCAGCAGACTTTTCGACGGCGCCCCCTGGCGCGGGTGATTGGCGTAGGTATCACCGAGGTTGAGCCAGAACGTGCCCGTCGGCACCAGCACACGGCGAATCTCACCAGCAATCACCCGGATGGTCGCGGCCCAGAAATCGACGCTGGCCTCCAGCCCAAGCTGCCCGTTTGCGCCATAATCACGCAGTCGAAAGTACGGCGGACTCGTCAGACACATATCCACCGAATCTGACGGAAGCTTGCGCAGTTCATCCAGGGCATCGCCGACATACAAAACATTGACCAACTCACCCATGGCGAACCTCCTGGACCAGCTGCGCCGCCACCTCCTCCGCTGCAGTCACGCGGTAGAGCTCCGGCGTTAGCCTGACGCCTCGCGCCAGTGCGGCCTGCAGGGTTTGCCGACGTCGCTCGGCGATGTCGGGACGATAGGCACCCATTACCCAGACCACGCGGGGAAACCCACCGAAATCACGCTGCTCGATACCGGCCTGGTAATAGGCCTCGTACTGCTGACACTTCCGCAGCACCGTCGGCAGGCTTTCATGACCGAGGTCGATTTCAACGAAGAAGGCTTGGACGTCCTCATCTCCAGGGCGGGCAGCGAGTTCAATGTACAGGTCAGGCCGCAGCACCTGAGTGCCGCCGAGACGATCTACGAATGGGCGGCGAGCCTCCTTCTCCGGCGCCACCTGCACTGCCTCCGCACCTAGCGCATCAGCCGCAGCTTTGATGCCGACAGCCACGTCAGCAATTGTCATCGTGTGATCCAAGAAGCGCGCGGATGGTTCTGGGAAGCGTCGGCCCCGGCGGCTGGAATCCCCTTGCCGCTGGATACGCTGCCCGGCTGTGTCGACGAAGTACACCAGTCCCTGGGAGCCAGCCCGAACCCCACCGACTCGACGATCGAGGACACCCAAAACATGTTCTCGTCGCAGTCGAACCAGGACGCGGCGACACGTTCGCCCACCTGATTCTGCCGACGCATGGTCGTTGAAGTGCAAAGCTTCAATGTGTTCGGCCGTCAGGAACCGGAAGCGCTCGACAGACGCCAGAACAGCAAGGTCGCGGTCACTGAGCCGAGCTTCGATGGCCCGCAGACGACGCTGCGTGACACGCGGGCCTGCGTGGGGCTTGGTGCTAGCGGAAGCACCATTATTCGGCGCCACTAACGGCAGCGATTCGCCGTCGACCTGCGACGATCCCTCTTCCGGATCTGACGCGAACGGGTAGCCGACCGGTAGTGCATCTTTTGACGTCATGCCTGACTCCTTCTGCGCCGCCCACCGGTCGCCTCGTTCTCCACTGATGAATCAAGGACACTACGTAGCCCCTGCTCGATAGCTTCTGTTGACCGACCGAACTGCTTGCGACTGCGCGCCCTGATCGTGCCGGGAGACGACGTTGGTTTCGGCACGTTGAGCGTGGCACCGGACGCCCAGTCAGTCACCGCGCCACCACGAACGAGCTGGGCGTAAATGTGACGTGCCGGCAGCGCCATGAAGTCTTCGGGTTCAAGTCCGGGAGCCATTGCAGCGGCAGCCTTGGCGTCACGTGCGGCAAGTTGGAAGAAAACGCGAGAGCGGCAATTGGCTTCAAATGCTGTGCGCATGCTTGACGGCAGCTGATCTAAATACTGGTGCGCCACGTGGAAGGCAGCGCCCAAGCCCCGCGAGGTGGCCAGCGCATCACCGATATCAGTCGGCAGACGCAGGTACTCCTGGACCTCATCGAGGTAGACCATGACCGGGCGGCGATCGTTCGTCGGAAGGCTGGCGCGTTCTTGTATGGCCTGCCACAGTTCAGCAACAACCATGGCACCCAGTAGCTGGGCAGCTTCGGGCCCCAGAACCCCCTTTTGAAGCGGTACGAGCAGAATCTTCCGTTCAGTCAGCACCTGACGGACGTTGAAGCGTGGCGTCGGCTGTGCGAGGACATGGCGTAGGTGCGGGTCTAACAGCGGACGCAGCTTGTTCATGAGCGGCGCACTGACTTGGCCAGTTGCCTCCGGGGACAGCTGCTCATACCAGTGCCAAAACGGCCCAGCCGAGAAAGGATCGCCGTCGGCGATGTGGTGAGTGACTGACTGCCGGAACTTCTTGTTATTGAGCAAAATCGGGAGCATAGCCAAGCTCGCGTCCTTGCGCTGAGCCAGTGCTAGGAGCGAGTGCCGCAGTATGTCAGAGCTGCGCGGACCGAGCTGGTCACCGTAGAGCGCATGAAAGGTGCCGAAGAGTTGATCGGCGACAAGTGCGGGGCTGCGCCCGTGACCATCAAGCGGGTTAATACCGGCTGGCTCGCTGTCGAGCGGATCGAGCACGACAACGTCGTCTTGACGCTCTCTGGGCACGCGCTTGAGGACGTCACGAATTAAGTCCTTAGGTTCGATCACGACGCAACTTCGCCCCGCCGCCATGTCATTGATGATCAGGGACAGGAGCATGGAGCTCTTGCCCACGCCGGTCGGCCCCATGGCCCAGACATGATGGCAGCTATCGGCTGGCGATAAACCTAACCGGACATCTTTTGCGCCGGGTGCCGTCGACAAGGCGACGATGCGATCCGTTGAGGCCGCCGCGAAGGAAGGTCGGATCTGCCTCGGATGTGCAGGTGGCTGGCCAGGATAGGCCACAGACCCCTTACCGATTGGCCATGCGCTGAGCATGCCGACTTCAACGGCAGAAAGGCGCTGCCCGAAGGCGAAGCGCGGCCACTCAGAACTTGGGTGGTTGAGCTTCTGGATGTGGTCAAAGTCCACCTGAAAACGGAGCCCAGGTGCCACCATGGAGCGAAAAGCGCTAACGACGCCAACAATAAGCGTTCGGCGACGGTCCTCCTCTTTGGCGCTCACGCCAATGCGGACATAGCTCGCAAAGCCGTGCTCACCTTGCTTGTTTTCAATGCCACTGGAAACACCACGGCGCTGCTCCGGCTGGATGCCATGAAGCACCATGGAAGCGATGCCCTGGTCGACCTGCGGGATAGTCCGAGGCGTTAGCTGCGGCGCATACCTCGGCCCGAGGATAATCTGGATCACCAACCTCTCGTCGCCTTGAATGGCCGCCAGACTCGCCAGGAGAGAGCGAGTCGAGCCCTCCGGAGATCGAGGTTCTAGTGATTGGGCAGGCGTTTTGACGCGCACTCGACGAACAGCTTGCGCCGGTAACCGTTCGCCGTCATCAGCAACCACGATTGTTCCGGCGACCAGACGTTCGATGTCGCGACGAATAGCCGAGGTATGTCGCCGCTGAGAACCAACAAGGTAATGGATGCCAAGGCGAGTAGCCCGGGCCTCCAAGATAATTTGCGGGGCGTGACTTTGCGCGCTCCATAAGCGCAGCAGGTTGATAGCTTGCTCATCATCAAGCGGACGCGGCCAGTGGATCTCCTGCCACACCAGCTGCCGAAGGACGGATTCAGGACTACTCATCGACGGTGTCCTCCGGGCGATGCTCGGCGCTTTTCTGCTTGTGCTGGATCTGAGCTTCCCGCTCAGCTTCGGCCTGAGTCATCGCAATGACAGCGCGGCTGAGTTTCCGGAGGTCAGGACGATCGCGCTGCACGCCTCGGACGACGATCTTGCCGTCACGGTGTGACGTAGTCGTGCGCCTCCGATTTGGCTTACTTTTCATGGACATAGTTGTTTCCCTCCTTCCTGCAGTGTTGTGGTTTGCCGCCACCGTTCAACAAATTGAACGATGTCTGAGGTCTAGTATGCGTTCAATAAGTTGAACGTTCAAGCATTTTAGCGCAAACCACAACACCGACTGGAAGAGCTCTTTTACTGTGTAGTGCCGATGGAATTAGTACCTGTTGCGCCGGTACTGGATGACTGCCCACACGGCCCAAATGATCGACGCCACACCCACGCAGACGATCAGGAACGGCAGAATCGACTGCAGTACCTGCGTTGCACAGTAAAGGGCAATCACGGCCAACAGCACGGACATACACGCTCCGATTGCTCGGTCAAACCATGACCGAGGGGTCGGATCAACGCTCACCGCTGCCGCTCCATTTCAAGGTAAATGCCAGTGTTCAGACCATGCCGTACACAGTCCAGCGCAAACTGCAGCTGGTCCCCCACGTACTGCTTGGTCACGGCGTAGAACACAACCTGGCCGACAGCATCCGCTTCAAAGAGATGCCATTCCAGATCATCGCGACTAAACCCGGCGCGCTCGAAGCGTCGCATTAGCCAACGGGCAAGCGTGAACTCATCCGGCGACGAGAAACTGAGTCCCTGTTCAACATGGGCGACGTCATGGACGTAGCGGTACGCCATGTTGACGTCCGGTGATCCAAACACGACGCTACTGCTGTTCTCATTGGAAACGGGCAGCGGACGGCCTTCCCGATGAGAAACGGCGAACGCCTCACACAGCTCCTTATACTTCTCGGGAGCGTCGCTGGCTGGCTCCCAGCCAAAGAATAGACGCCGTTCGATCTGATGAGCCTGATGAAGGACGTAGTCACTAAGGCGCCTCTGCGCATCGACGAGTTCTGTCGGAGTAAAGGTTTCGGGCATGACAAATAACCCCTTTCTGGAGGCATGTTTGAAATGGAGGTTAGGACGAGCCACTAACGTTAGTGGCGGCGCATATCCTTGAGCGCTTGGTGATACAGCGCTGCGAGTCGCCGGGTGACATCGTGGGCTTCCCTCGTGATGTCGGCAACGCGATCGCGCGAAGATGGAGACCGATCACGCCAGAAATCCACTGCGACGAGGTATGCCACAGCAATGGAGGCAGCGCACGTGATCAGGATGGCAATCCAAAGGATCGCAGTCATGGCCGCTCTGGTTCCTTGGGCCAGGTTTCGAGTGCTGTCAGTGCCATTGCCGAGATCTGCTGTGCTATCAGGCGAAGATGCCGGGCTGTTGCTGGTGAATCGACCACAATTACTTTCGCAGCGTTATCGAGTTCATCCACCAGTGCTGCCGCCCGCCCGATGAAGAGACGGACAGCAGCCTCATGCTGCAGCACCTGAGGCTCGGTGCGATGAGCAGGGCTCAGCAGGTTTGCAAATTCATGCTTCACGGTCCGCCTCCCTACCGCTGGAACCGGCGCACTTCCCACGCCGCATACTCAGCGAAGGAATCGGCAATGTAGTTGAGCCGCTCGGCCGCCCGCGGGTCGCCGTTCGCCTGGAACTCTGCCTCGCGGCTGAGCATGCTAGTCAGATGCATGCCTGTGGCGGCGACAAAGCCTGCGGCCTGGACACGCGCCGCTGTGACAAGCCCGTTAGCGACCTCGGTATTCTGACGGCGCTGCAGCGACTTGCCCTCCGAACGGGAGAATCCTTCGGGAGCGTTGAAGGGCGTGATTTTGCCACTTGGGCGAGGAATAAGTTCAGACATCGGTATACCTTCCTGCTTAGATATTCGGTTCGCCCTCTTGAGCGAAAGCCGTACCTCCAGCATGGCGGGGCATAGAGGCGGCGTCACTGACACTAAACTGACACCCTATTGGGGCTGTCCACAAACAGCCGGCAAAGACGACTGCAGGAAATGACTGATGCCAGATGACCCGATACGAGAGGATCTGCACAAGGAGCTGCGGACGTTTCGGCGCGGCCTCGGTCCGCTCACACGGCAGCGAGTGTCGGGACTTTATCAACTGACAGACTTCGTTGGGCACGGCAGCGAGGAGCAGGCGTTCGATGTTCTACTGCACCTTGCAGCCGTCCACGACGATGGCGAAGACGGTACGATCCGCGCGTTCTTCGAGACGAGTGGACTCAATACCGCAGGAGACAACCTTGACCAGCGACTTAAGGATTGCGCCCGCAAGCACTTCGTGAATGAGCGGACAATTCTTCGTCGCAGTGACAGAGGTGCCACTCAGCTCAGCGAAATCATTCGCGACGGGTATTTATATGACCGTCCGCTCGGTAACATATATGCAGCTCAAGTCCAGAACCAGAGCGAGAGCCTATTTTCGGTTAGCTTCAGCATCGATGTGCCGGAAGGCATGGCATATCGCCGGCCGAAGGTTTTTATCGACGGCGCAGAGCAGGATCTTCCTTTCACTCTCCATGATTCACATTTATCCAACATGGTGCGAGCGATAGAGTCGTTTAGCGTACCTCTCGATCTTTCCAAGCCGGAAGACGATGAGCCTGTCGCTACTATTGAGATTCATTGGATTATGCCCGTTTGGGTGAGCTGGATGCTAGGTGCTCACTTCATGAATCCTGGCCTATTTGCGACCATAAGTGTCGAGCGCAAGAGCTCGGCGCGAATAGAGGTTCGCCGCGTGGATCTACCGACGACTGACACCGACTGAGGGTCCGAAGGCTGAGCAGGACAGATGATCCAGCAGCCCACGCCGGACAACCTGCCGATGCAACTCTCGGACCAGAACATTGTGTCCAGCGCTGTGTGGCACCTTTATGAAACACCTTGCCTGTGTTATAAGTAGGAGCAGAATCCGCCTACAGATTGACCCGCGCAGCGGCTCTGGACGCGGATGTATTCATTATTTCGGCGGCTGGGGGCCGCGTCTCATGCATCAATCACCTGTTCATCTACGCTCATCAACTTCTTCGTCCGTCGACCCGGGTAGGGTCATTGATGGATACATTTCAGCTGCCTCACGACAGCTGAAAGAGATAGGAGCACGAGGAAGATTGAACACCATAATGACGGCTGACGCGCCAAGGAGCGGGAAATAATCATGGCCAAGCTCACCCTCCCGAAACTCGAACGACACCTGTTCGCCGCAGCAGACGTCCTGCGTGGATCTATGGAGGCCTCGGCCTACAAGGAATACATCTTCGGCATGCTGTTCCTGAAGTACGCTTCCGACCAGTTTGAAGCTGAGCGTGAGAAGGTCATCGGTGACCAGCTAAGCAAGGGGCGCGACCAGGACGAGGCGGAGAAGCGCGCCGAAAATTCCGCTTTCTATCAGACCTTTTATGTGCCAGAGCGCTCGCGATGGCCGTACTTGCGCGACCATGCCCACAAGCAGGTTGGTGACGAGCTCAACAAGGCCCTCCAAGCTTTGGAGGAACGCAACTCTGCTCTGGACGGGGTGCTGCAGCATATCGACTTCAACCGCAAGGTTGGCCAGTCGTCGATGTCGGACAAGAAGCTGCGCGAGCTAATCAATCACTTTAATAAGGTGCGCCTCCGTCAAAGCGACTTCGAGTTCCCGGATCTCCTGGGAGCGGCGTACGAGTATCTCATCAGTGACTTCGCCGATTCAGCCGGCAAAAAGGGCGGCGAGTTCTATACGCCCCGTTCAGTTGTGCGGCTCATGGTCCAGATCGCCAATCCCCGCGAAGGCATGAGTGTCTATGACCCGTGTACCGGCTCAGGCGGCATGTTGATCCTCTCCAAGGACTACGTTGAAGAAAATGGTGGAGACGGCCGGAACCTTGCCCTAGCGGGTCAGGAAAAGGACGGCAGTGTATGGGCGATCTCAAAGATGAACATGCTGCTGCACGGCATCCCAGATGCCGATCTCCGAAACAACGACGATGGAACACTTGAGGACCCTGCTCACATCCAGTCCGGCGAGCTGATGCGATTTGATCGCGTAATCACCAACCCGCCGTTTTCGCTCAACTACAACAAGGAAGCCATCCCGTTTCCTGAACGTTTCCCCTACGGCTACACGCCTGAGACTGGCAAGAAGGCCGACCTCATGTTTGTCCAGCACATGCTGGCGGTCACGCGCATCGATGGCATGGTTGCGACAGTCATGCCTCATGGCGTGCTATTCCGAGGCGGCGACGAAGGAAAAATCCGAACCGGACTGCTAAATGATGACATCATTGAGGCTGTCATTGGACTTGGCCCTCAGCTGTTCTATGGCACCGGCATCCCCGCGTGCATCCTCATCCTTCGCCATAAGGGTTCCAAGCCGGTAGAGCGTCAGGGCAAAGTGTTGTTTATCAACGCTGATCGCGACTACCGCGAAGGCCGCGCTCAAAATTATTTAGAGCCCGAACATATCGAAAAGATCGTCTCGGCCTACCGCGAATTTGGTGACATACCAGCGTTTGCAATGGTTGCTAGCCGTGAAGAATTGGCGGCTAACGACGACAACCTCAATATCCGCCGCTATGTGGATACAACACCTTCAGCCGAGCCTCAGGATGTTCGTGCCCACTTGCATGGCGGTATCCCTCAGGCTGAGGTGGATGCAAAGTCGCGTCTTTTTGCAAGTCACGGACTCGATGTCGCTGACTTCCTTGTTGAGCAAAGTGCTGCAGGCTACCTTCAGTTCGCCCCGAATATCCACTCCAAGGATCAGCTAAAAGGGCTCTTAGAGACAGCCCCGGGCGTTGTCCGGGCAGAATCAGATGTCACCGCGGCGATTGAGAGTTGGTGGCATACAGAGCAGGTTAGGTTTACACAGCTGCAGACCACTGCAGACCTCATCGACCTCCGCAAGCACCTGGTGACAACCTTTGGCACAGCATTGTCACCGGCTGGCATGCTTGACCGCTTCCAGATTAGCGGCATCATCGCGAGCTGGTGGGGTGATAATCAACCCGACCTCAAGACTTTGGCAAATCTGGGATTCACAGGTCTGGTGGATGCGTGGGTCAGTACGGTTACGGATGCACTGCAAGAAGAGAAGTCCAAGGTCAATCCTCTGGATCACAAGGTGGCCAGGGCTCTACTACCTGAATACCTCAGCGGACTTGCATCGCTTGAGGCTAAATCCGCCGATCTTGACTCCACTATCAAGTCGAGTACAAAGTCAGCCGATGACGAGGCTGATGGAGTGGAAGATCTGCTGACACCTATCGAACTCAAGAAATTGAAGTCGGAACTCAGCGCAACCAAGAAGCAACTCAAGGCGGACAAAGCAGCATTCTCCGAAAAACTGAACGCTGCGAGCCAATCCCTCGGTGATACGGCGGCGCGCGGCTTGGTGTTAGAACTGTTCCAAGCCGATCTCGTCAGCGTTGCCGACCAGCGCGTAGCGCGGCACCGGAGAGCCGTGCTGGATACGTTCGAAACTTGGTGGGACAAATACCGAGTGACCCTCGCTGACCTTGAAACTGAACGTGAGACGGCAAACCATCGACTTGCCTCTTTTCTCAAGGAGCTCGGCTATGAATGAAAGTTGGGTGACAACGCCGATTGCGCAGGTTGCTCGTATCGCAATTGGCGGTACTCCTTCGCGCGTAGTGCCGACATTTTGGTCCGATGCTGAATCAGGTTACCCCTGGGTCTCGATCGCCGATATTAAGACCGAATCTGTAACGGAGACGAAGGAATATATATCTCGACTTGGCATCGAATCGAGTAACGTCAAGCCTGTACCCAAAGGCACGCCCATTATGAGCTTTAAGCTGTCGATTGGTCGAACCTCTATTGCTGGACGTGACCTCTATACGAACGAAGCAATCGCGGCGTTCTATCCGAAAGAAGATCGGCTTGACGGACGATTCCTTTTTCATGTGCTTCCAAGCGCAGCTCAATCTGTAATTACAGACGTAGCGGTAAAAGGTGCCACTCTCAACAAGAAATCACTTGCAGGCATATCTCTCAACCTCCCACCGATTCACGAGCAGCGCCGAATAGCAGAGATCCTGGACGCTGCTAGTGATCAGATTCGCGTGGCCGAAAAAATCATTACAAAGCTCATTCTCGCAAAGCAGGGGTTAGTGAGTGACGTACTTCCTTTGAACGGCGACGTCGAAATGCGTCCACTCAAGGAGCTTGCAGATATTTCCGGCGGAGTGACACTAGGGTCGGAGCCGAGCGGCCCGGGCACAATTCGACGTCCTTACTTGCGCGTAGCTAACGTTCAAGATGGGCACCTAGATCTCAAGGACATCAAATTTCTTCGTATCCGATCGGCTGATCTCGACCGATTTTCGCTAGTGCGTGGTGATGTCCTAATGAACGAAGGTGGTGATGCGGACAAGTTGGGCCGAGGTTCTGTATGGGAAGAACAGATTGAAGGATGCCTTCACCAGAATCACGTCTTTCGCGTGCGAACGAATCGACGCATTCTCGACCCTTGGTTTCTTGCGCATATATCGGCATCTGCGTATGGAAAGAAATATTTTCTCGGAGCGTCGAAACAAACTACTAACCTGGCAACGATAAATTCGACCCAAATCGGTGCCTTTCCTATACCGTTGCCTGACTTGAGCGAACAACGTCGGATTGTAGACGTGATCTCTGCACATGACATCCTGTTGGCCCGCGAACAGTCGACGCTGGCAAAGCTCAAGAGCCTAAAGGCGGGACTTGCATCAGATCTACTCAGCGGGCGTGTTCGAACTGTCACGGGAGTTTCCCGATGAGTGCCGGAGCTGAATATCTGGAATCAGAGAAACCGATGTTGGACCAGCTAACTAATCTCGGTTGGTCGCACATCGAGGGTTCCAAGTTCGATCCGGCTCTTACAGAACGAGAATCGTTCCGCGAATCCATCTTGGAGCGGAGCTTGCGCAGGGCTCTTTACGAAATAAATCTCAATGAAGAGGGGCTTCCATGGCTTGATGAATCTCGAATTTCTGAGGCTGTATCGGCGTTAAACCGGACGGAACCTGGCAAGCTCATCGAAATCAGTGAGCGGATGACCGAGCGCGTTCTCGAAGGTGTCTCCGTTAGTGGCTTGCCAAATTGGGACCAGGGACGTACTCAGCGAATAAATTTCATCGATTTCGATCACCCTGAACGTAATGATTTCGTGGCGATCAGCCAATTTCGTGTGGATGAGCCTGGCGGACAATCCAAGAAATTTGTGGTCCCGGACGTCGTGCTTTTCGTCAATGGCATTCCGCTCGTTGTGATTGAGTGCAAGAGTCCCTACATCACTGACCCGATGGCCGAGGGAATCAACCAGTTGCGTCGCTACGCCAACCGACGGGATCTTGGCGCGCCTGAAGGCAACGAGCGCCTGTTCTGGACCAATCAGTTTGTTGTCTCAACCTACGGTGATCGTGCCCGAGTGGGGACCTTCACGTCAGAGGCTGAGCACTTTCTGGAATGGAAGGACGCCGCCCCGGCGTCTCGCGAAGACTTGGCCGAATCATTGGGGAAACCGGTGGCCGACCTAACCGGACAAGAGCTTCTTGTTGCCGGTATGCTGACGCCTGCCAATCTCCTGGACATCATTCGCCACTTCACGTTGTTCAACGAGGAGAACGGGAAACGGTTCAAGATCGTTGCTCGCTACCAGCAGTACCGGGCCGTCCATAAAGCCATGGCGCGGTTGCGCTCCGGGCAAACCCGGCTTGAGGACGGTGAGCATGATCGTCGTGGTGGCTTAATCTGGCACACGCAGGGCTCCGGCAAGAGCCTGACGATGGTCTTCTTAGTGCGTGCTATGCGGTCCGATCCGGAACTTCGCGCCTTCAAGATCGTCGTCGTCACTGATCGCACCGACCTAGAAAAGCAACTATCCGCAACCGCTAAGTTGTCCGGCGAGACAGTTGAGCGGGCGCGCAAGGCCAGCAAGCTGCGCGGGATGCTAGCAGTTCATGGCCCCGCGTTGCTGTTTGCAATGATTCACAAATACCGCGACACTGACAGCTCAGTGGCGAAGGTCGAGGGCCTCGTCGGCGATGAAAGTGTCGAGACCTTCGGCGTGATCAATGAAGACGACACGATTTT
Organism: Arthrobacter sp. Sr33; assembly: GCF_054511195.1. Classification (NCBI taxonomy): domain Bacteria; kingdom Bacillati; phylum Actinomycetota; class Actinomycetes; order Micrococcales; family Micrococcaceae; genus Arthrobacter; species Arthrobacter sp. Sr33. The sequence continues at coordinate 171,102 of NZ_JBTNDD010000003.1, forward strand.
GATAATGGTTGACGAGGCCCACCGCTCGCAGACATCGTCGCTTCATGCCAATCTCATGGAAGCCTTGCCGAACGCGGCGAAGATCGGCTTCACCGGAACGCCAATCATGCGTGAAGGTAAGAAACGAACTGAATCTATATTTGGGACGTACATCGACAAGTACACAATCCGCGAAGCTGAAGCTGACGGCGCAACTGTGCCAATCCTTTATGAGGGGCGGACGGCAAAGGGAGCCGTCAAGGGTGCTAGCGACCTTGACGCACTATTTGAAGACATGTTCGACCTCACCGACGAGGAACGCGAGAAACTTAAGCAGCGTTACGCCACAACTAGTGACGTGCTGGAGGCGCCAGACCTCATCGCTGCCAAAGCGCGAAGCATGCTGCTTCACTACGTCTCGACGGTGATGCCTGGTGGATTCAAGGCTCAGGTGGCGGCCAGTAGCCGGCGTGCAACGATTCGCTACCGCAATGCTTTTCTGGTCGCGCGCGACGCCCTTGTCGCCGAGATCGAAGCTCTGCCAGATTCACTGCTCGATGGCGTCGCTGCGGGCACTATCGAAGTCGAGGGTCTAGGCCGGGCACAGCAGCTGCTCGTACGCGCCCATCAACGACTGGAATTGCTGCGAGTCATAGACTTCGTGCCGATAATTTCCGGAAATCATAACGATGATCCCACATGGGCTACTTGGACTGACAAAGCGCAGCAAGACACTGCTATCGAAGATTTCAAAAAGCCTCTGGGAACCGCCACCGCCAAGACCAGTCCTGTGGCCTTCCTGATCGTGAAGTCAATGCTTCTCACGGGCTTTGACGCGCCAATTGATCAAGTTCTGTATCTCGACAGGCTCATCCAAGACGCCGAGCTGCTCCAGGCTATCGCCCGAGTCAACCGCACGGCTAAGGGTAAGAACGTCGGTCTCCTCGTGGACTACTACGGCGTAGGCGCCCACCTGCAGAAGGCATTGGCTGCGTATGCACCTGAAGACGCTGCGGATGCAGTCGGCGCTTTGGCGAGCATCAAGGACGAGCTACCGAAACTCCGAGACCGGCACGCCCGCGTTGTGGCCATGTTCGCCCAAGCCGGGATTGATCGCTTTGGCGATGAACAGGATGTCGAAGCCTGCGTCCAGGTTCTATCCGATGAGGCCCTACGTGCACGGTTCGGCGCTGCGCTTAAACAGTTCTTGAGTACCCTCGATACGGTCATGCCACGGCCGGAGGGGCTACCGTTCGTTCGAGACGCCAAGCAATTTGGGCTGATCCAGATGAAGGCAAAGCGTCGCTACCGCGATGATGGTATGGGCGATTTCGATCCATCGTTGTATGGCGAAAAAGTCCGCGAGCTCATCGACGAGTACATAACTGCTCTGGATATTGCGACGAAAATTCCTCCCGTTTCTATTACAGCTCCAGACTTCTTGGCCAAGGTCAAATCTCTGTCGTCCGCTAAGGCGAAGGCCTCGGAAATGGAGCATGCGCTTCGCTTCCATATTCGGAAGAATTTTGATTCCGATCCAGCGCGGTATTCGAAACTATCCGAGCGACTCGATGAAATCCTGAAGAACTTGACCGGACAGTGGGAACAGCTGTCCCTTGCGATAGAGGGATTGATCGACGAGACCAACCAGGATCATAGCGACGACAGGCCTCACGCGGATGAACTCGTTAGCCGGTTCTATGGACTCTTGGAGTCGGAGTTTTCGACCGGAGCTAATCTGCCGGACGAAGTGCGGGCGGACTTGCTACATCTCTCTGAAGAAGTCGTCTACGAAGTCGCTAATCACGCCCACCGGGTGCGCTTCTGGCAGAACCCACACGCCCAAGAAGACTTGCGCAAACGGCTCATTTCGGTTCTTGACGACCGTGATCTCTTCCCGTTTGAGGAAGAAGTATCAATTGCTGATCGGCTGATGGAGCTTGCACGAGCCAATCAGACACTCTTGTCGCAGAGGCAGTCATGACCGTAATGATGCTGACATTGGACGGGATGCAGGTTCCCGTTGAACAGACAGCACCGGGCCGGAGGGCAAAGCTAACTATTGAGCGTGACGGCAGCCTGTGCCTCCAGGCGGCCGCAGATGTAGCTGTTGAGGAGCTGCAAAAATTCTTGGTGGAAAAAAGAGACTGGATTTACCGGAAGCTTGCGGAAAAGGAATTGCTGACACACGATCCGGTGAATAAAGAACTGGTAGACGGTGAGGGCTTCCTATACCTAGGTCGAAGCTATCGACTACAGATCCAAGACGATGCCACAGGCAAAGTGTCACTACAGAGAGGGCGGCTCGTATTACCGAGCAGACTCAAGTCGGGCGGCGAAGTTCAACTGATCAACTGGTACATCGAGCGTGGGACGCGATGGCTGAAGCCGCGCGCCAAGGAATGGGCCGAACGGCTCAGAGTTGACCCGTCCGCCATCGAAGTTGCCGATCTGGGATACAAGTGGGGAGCTGCCACTCCCGGTGGCCGCGTGCGAGTCCACTGGGCAACAATGCAGCTCCGTCCTGCACTCGTTGAGTATGTCCTGGCTCATGAGCTGGCACACCTACGTGAGCCTCACCATGGTCCAGCTTTTTGGGAACTGCTAACAAGAGTGATGCCCGATCAGGAGGCGCGCAGGAAAGAGCTAGCCGTGATTGGCGCTACGGCATGGCTGAACAACGTGTGCGATCGGAAGGATGCCGATGTACTGACCCAGGGCTCTCTCAAAGAGGAGAAATGGTAGTCATGGACGAATCGCAACTTGCAACTCCGGTAATCGAGACACCGGAATCGATACCCCTTCAGCTCAGCCTACGATCATCCGACATTGATCGCTTCACAAAGCTGTTTTACGAGCCGGAAGCTCTCAGCGTTGGCAAGAAGGCAGGTATTCAACTTCACGTCCTACGGATTGATAGCGGAGAGTTCGCGCTTGCCGAGCTCTACGAGTCATTGGCGGATGCATCGATTACCTACGCCCTGTCCAGGACCAACGCCGCCAAATATTTTGCCGATCCGCGAGTCACCATCGTCAACAAGGTAAAAGAAAAGTTCCGCCTTCCAGAGCTCAAGAGCGGCGAAGGCGGCGAAGTGCTGCTGTACACCTTTCTTGAAAGTCATCTTGACGCCCCTAAGCTGCTATCCAAACTGGAGCTCAAGACTGCCAATGATGATTATGTGAAAGGTGCCGACGGGATACACCTGCGTCAATCAAGCACAGAACTGGAACTCATTTTTGGTGAGTCGAAGATGCATTCGGACGGTAAGGACAAGCCGGGATCTAGCCTTCAGACCGCGATTGCGGACGCCTTCAAGTCTATGGCGACGCTTCGAGACGGCCAGTTCAGCACAGATAAGTGGCTTGTCGAAAATAACTTACTCAAGGAAGCGTTTGATGAGCAGACGGTAGATGCCCTGGCAGCGGTATTACTTCCAGACGCTTCATCGACCCTGAAGGCCAGGAAGTCCTTTGGCGTATTTCTAGGATACGAGATCGATATCTGCGAGTGGCCGCTGATCGATCTTGATCACGAGGAGATAGAAAGCCGGATTCGGACAAAGGCGCGAGAACTAGTCAGCGAGCGCATTGAGTATATCCGGCAGCAGATCACCAACAACGGTCTGGGCGGTTACGAATTCCACTTCTACATGGTGCCGTTCTTGAAGCAAAAGACGAAAGAGGGTGTACGCGGGATTAAGGATGTTAGGTTCACTCTCGCGAAGGAGCTTTCCGGGAAAGAGCCAAAGCCCCCAAAAAAGACACCCTCGACTAAGCCCGCTGAACACAAGGATGATGCCTGATGGCGAAGACAATTGGAACCGGCCTTAGCGAACGCATCGTCGCATCCGACAGTTTCGTTGGTAGTTTCCGTCAGCTTGAACGGCTTTGCGCAGAGACCTTTCTCCTCGGCTCCGGAGGCAACTCTTCAGTTGACGTATCCGAAGAACTCGACGTCCCACGGCTGCTGCGATTCGCCGACATCCTCTCCCACTCCGAACTTCCTCTACACAGGGAGCTCTCGTATACGGTCGTCGCTCTCCTGCACGAGCTCCTTGCTACTGACACTTTGGGCCCCGGCATGGAAGCGACAGTGAGCGGCTTTACAGAAGCCATCATGATTGAGCTTGGCAACTTTCCGGCGATAAAGACTCTCAGGCGGCGGAGCGAGCTCGAGTTAGTACCTCCACAATCCAAGGAGGTGACTAGAGCACTCAAGCATGCACTCCAAGAGACAAGTCAGGGTGACGCGGTATTTACAGACGCGCAAGCGACCATAGTTCGCAGCCTGGAAGGAGCCAGCTTCTTCAGCTTTTCCGGGCCAACGTCGCTTGGCAAATCCTTCATCATCAAGGACACACTGTATGGCCTCGTTCAAAAGCCCGAACTCGCAAATCGTTCCATCGTGGTGCTCGTACCGACAAAAGCGCTCATCACGCAAACGGTGGCTGACCTTCGGGATGTTCTGGCCGACCTACCGGACGTGCATGTCTCTCCCCACCCTCAATTGTCCTATTTCCTTAGGAAGCAGTTTTCCCGCACGGTCTTCGTCTTCACGCCGGAACGGCTGCTCAGCTATCTTCCTGAGGCCCCGAGAGAGATCGACTATCTGTTCGTTGACGAAGCCCAGAAGGTAATCTCAGAACACGACACGAGAAGTCCGCTCTACTATCACGCAATTAATGAAACGCTTCGAAAGTTCGCGACGAAGCTTATCTTCGCTTCCCCAAACATCGATAATCCTGAAATCTTCCTACAGTTGTTTCAGAAGTCCTCGGAGGGTTCTATAGCGGTCCCCGAACGCACTGTGAGCCAGAGGCGTTATCTTGTGGACTTTGTTGATCGGAAAGTGAGCCACTTCGAGCAGCACTTTGGTACCGCGGACAACGAGTACCCCGTTCCTCCTCAGTGGTCTAACAAGTTCGACGTGGTACGCGAGCTGTCTCGCTCCAATCAGAGCATCGTGTATATCAACAGTGCCCGAGGTACTGTTACGGGCGCTTGTGAGTTTGCCGAGAGTCTTCCGGACAAAACCGACCCGCGACTCGATGCTCTCGCTACCTTCGCTGCGGAAAATGTACATGAGGACTACTACCTCATCCGATGCTTGAAGAAGGGCGTGGCATTCCATCACGGCAGGATGCCCCAGGATTTGCGAGACAAAATTGAAGAACTGTTTTCTCTCGCCAACTCACCACTGAAGTTTGTGTTCTGCACGTCGACGCTACTGGAAGGGGTCAACCTCCCCGCGAAGAATATTTTCGTGCTGAGTGATCGACACGGCTTGAAGATGCTAACGCGGCTCGATTTCGAGAACCTGATTGGACGCGCAGGTCGGCTGACTTACGACTTCTCGGGCAACGTTATTTGCATACGCGATAAGGCATCGGCGTGGCATGGAACGACTCGGGAGCTAATCCGGGGGTCGGGAACCCATAGGGCTGAGAGTTTCCTAGTAAACCCACGTAAAGGTCGGAAGAAGGAGTTCACCGACATCGAGCGAGTCTTGACCGGCAAACCCTTACCCAAAGGACGGTCAGAGGAAGCCCGCAAGGCGACGCAACAGTACGCTTCTATCCTCACGTTGCACGAGCTCGACGGACAGTCCTCTCCACTGAAGGACTACTTCATCGATCGGATCCCCAACGCGAAAGACATCCTGAAGAAGGTGTCACTTTCGGTGGCAGTACCTCCGGACGTTCTTCGGAGTACGCCCGACATCCCGTCTGTTTCACAGGATGGTGTGTGGAATCGTATGAAGGCGGACCCAGCTTCCGCTCGGCTAGTACCTTCCGACGCAGACCTAACCCAAACCTCCACCTATCTCAGTGTTCTGTTGCGCCTCTATTCCGAGTATGACTGGAACGGGCAAGAGTCAGTTGGCTCAGACTCCCTGGTTCCTAAGTGGAAAACTTCACAGGATCCAATCACAGCCAGGTTGCGATACTGGGCCAACCTCACGCGGAACTGGACTAGCGGAAAGCCCCTCAATCAAATCATCAAGGGCTCAATCCGCTACTACGAGAGGAACGGCGAGATAACCTTCCGCGATTTCGAATCCGAGACGACCTATACGACTGAGACCTTCGTCAAGTCCGACCCTCGACACATCAACCTGGTGATCGAGGAGACTCTTCTCGACATCGAAGTCGGACTTCGCTTCAAAATCATGCGCTACCTACAGAATCACTATGAGTTAGCTCGGCTGGCGGTCGGCGAGGAAGATGCGGGCATCAACCTAGCTAGTCTCGTGGAGTATGGAACTTCCAATACCGTCGCCATCGCTTTGCAGGATGCTGGGCTGTCCCGAGCCGCTGCCCTCAAAGTCGCGACCGAGTTCGGAGGATTTGTTGATGTATCAGACGAGGGCGACCTGATTGATCTGAAGATAGACGAGCTCATCAATGCTGCCGCGTCCGAACCGGAAGTGCTGGATGAGTTGATCGAGCTTTTTCCTCGTCACCCCATGTCCGAAGAAGTGGCCGAGTAAGCCACCATGGGAAGAGACTTGAGGTTATACCCTAAGAATGCACGCAAAGCCGAATTAGTATCTTTCATTAAGTCCTTCGATAAGATACAAACCAGCAGTCATCTGTGGGACTGGCCAAAAGGCACAAAGCATTATTTCTGGTTTGACGATACCGACTACAGGTCCACTGCTGGCGTAGAGATAACAATCTACCCAGTTCGCGACAACGAAAGAAGCTTAAGCAGTAGCGATTGGGCAATACACGTACGGAACACGTACTCGGCCACTTGGCATGACGTGGAAATGTTGAACACGATTCTTCGCACTGGACGTAAGAAGTTTGGCGGCGACATATTCGGAGATTATGGCAAAAATAGATATGCGCCGCTTTGGGAGGATACTTCAACTCCAATAAGCAGAGGTTTTGCTTGGGTATATAGGATGACTCATGACAACATCGGTTCAGTTTCATATGCGCTACCTAAGGAGCTGGATCTTGGAAAAGGCGATACAGAACTGGGCAACGTACTTAGTTCCCTTGATCCGACTCGAGTTATCTACAATGCACTTGTGCCCTTCCTTATATCCATGCTCGAGTTCTATCTCAAAAATACATTTATCATTGCACTTAAGTACGATTCAACCGCACAGGACAAGGTGAGGAATTTTCGGCGAGAAGCAATCACTGTAGGCACATCAAGTGAGAACATCACCGAAGAATCAATTGCGGACAGCATTTCATTTCAGGATCTGCGCAATGTCAGAAAAGCCTTTAGGAAGTGGCTCGCGGTAGATATCAAACAACCACTGACCCTATCGCCAACCACACCCGAGGAGTCTTTATGGCGGCGTTTAGATGATCTCATTAAGTACCGTCACGATATTATTCACCGAATGGGCGTAGATAAAAACTTGAGCCGCAGCGACTTTCTAAGGCAGGCCCAACTCATAGAAGAGTCCCTCGACTTACTGCTAAAAACTTTTGCTGAAAAGTATCAGATCGATATTGAGCAGATCAAAGATTAGTGCGGATCGAAAAGAGCCGAGCCTTCACGGTTGAGAGCTGTTCGTCCGCTAGAGGTGCGGGCTCTTTTCCTGCCCACGTCGTCCAGGATGCCGATCCAGTCACTTCTTGTGGCTCAACAAGAAGATCCTTGCCGTGTCGTAGCTACAGCCGACTCGCTTGGCGATCTCACGAATAATCACGCCTTGTCTCCGGAGTCGGAGGATCTCTTTCTCCTTGGCCGGTGTCAGGCCGCGAGGTCTGGTGCCGACGCCATGCTCCGTGAGCAGTCGCAAGAAGGTCGACTTAGCAATACCCTGCTCTCGAGCCAGAGCCGCGCTCATCTCGCCAGCTTGGTAGCGAGCGACGAGCTGATTGAGTTCGTCAGGCGTGAAGCGATCGGTCAGGCGGTAACGCTGTGTGGGGCGAGGAGTCTTGGCAGGAGGACGGCGGAGCTTACCTGCATCGATCCGATCCAGGGCGTCGCGAATGACATCGAACCTGTCGATGGTCCATCTGGCCCGGTTCGAGTAACATCCTAGGACCTCGACCAGCAGAAAAGGCCTCGCGGCCGGTTGAAGACCAACCGCGGGGCCTTTTTTATGGCTGGTCCGGCACAGTCTCCCACCCACCACGCGCCGACCAGTGGAGATCAAGCGGCGGCCGGAGCCAGTCTGGTGAACAGTAGTGCAAAGGCTAGGCGAAGGTGAGGCCCGTCAGCCGCTCATAGGCCTCAATGTAACGGCCGCGGGTCTTCTCGATAATCTCGGCGGGGAGTTCCGGCGGGGTGGAGGACTTATCCCACCCGGATGCCTCCGAGGTGAGCCAATCCCTGACGAATTGCTTGTCGAAGGACGGCTGCGCCTGTCCGGGGGCATACAGGGCAGCATCCCAGAAACGTGACGAGTCGGGTGTCAGGACCTCATCGCCGAGGGTGATCTGCCCGTCGGTAGAGAGCCCGAACTCCACCTTCGTATCCGCCAGGATGATCCCCCGGGACCGGGCAATTTCCTCGGCCCGGCCGTAGATGGCCAGGGTCAGCCGACGCAGTTCCTCCGCCACGGGCGCGCCCACGGTGGCGACGACGTCGTCGTACGCAATGTTCTCGTCGTGATCCCCCACCGCGGCCTTCGCCGAGGGCGTGAACACCGCCGGCTCGAGCCGCGACCCATCCACCAGCCCGGACGGCAGCGGAAGCGAGCACACGGTGCCCGACGAGCGGTATTCCAGCAGCCCGGACCCGGTGAGATACCCGCGGGCGATGCACTCCACCGGGAACATCTCCAGCTTCCGGCAGATCATCGCCCGACCCGCAACCTCGGCCGGCACATCGGTCGACAGCACATGGTTGGGTACCTCGGCCAGCTGTTCAAACCACCACAGACTCAGCTGGGTCAGGACCCGGCCCTTGTCAGGGATCTCGGAGGACAGCACGAAGTCGTAGGCACTGATCCGGTCGCTCGCGACCACCAGCACCCGGTCATCGGGTCCGGTCAGGGGCGAGTACAGGTCACGCACTTTTCCCGAATAGATGTGCGTCCACCCGGGTACGTCAATGAACGACGGCGCGAACGTCACGCTCAGGCCCCCGCGGGCGTGGCCGCCGACGCGGCAGTGACAGGCGACAACGGGGAGGCCACAGCGGGCGCCACCACCTCACCCTGCGCGGCCTTCAACGCAATGTCCCGCCGGAACTGACCGCCCTTGAGGCTCAGCTCGGCGATCCCACGGTAGGCCCTGTCGCGGGCGGCCGTCAGGTCATCTCCGAGCCCGACGACGGCGAGTACCCGGCCACCGGCCGATACCACCTTGCCGTGCTTGAGGGCGGTTCCGGCGTGCAGCACCTGGACGCCGTCGATCGCCTCGGCCCGCTTCAGGCCGCGGACGCGGTCGCCCGTGCGGGGAGCGTCGGGGTAGTGCTCCGACGCGAGGACCACGGCCACTGCCGACTGGGGAGACCAGTTGAGACTTTCAACCTGGTCCAGCCCACCCTTGGCGGCAGCCATGAGCACTCCGCCTAGCGGAGTCTTCAGCCGGGCAAGGACGGCCTGCGTCTCGGGATCACCGAAGCGGGCGTTGAATTCGATGACACGAAGGCCGCGGGTGGTGAGGGCCAACCCAACGTAGAGGACTCCAACGAACGGTGTCCCGCGGTGGGCCATCTCGTCGATGGTGGGCTGGGCCACCCGGTCGATGACCTCGTCAACCAGCCTCGCTGGCGCCCAGTCCAGGGGAGAATAGGCTCCCATGCCGCCGGTGTTCGGCCCCTGATCGCCGTCGTAAATGCGTTTGAAATCCTGGGCCGGGGCGAGCGGAAGCACGTTGCGGCCGTCGGAGAGCACAAAGAGGGACACCTCGGGGCCGTCAAGGAACTCCTCGATGACCACCGTGCCGCCAGCGTCGAAGCAGGCCTGCGCGTGGTCCAGCGCCTCGGTCCGGTCAGTGGTGACGACGACGCCCTTGCCGGCGGCCAGACCGTCATCCTTGACCACGTAGGGTGCGCCGAAGATGTCCAGCGCCTCGGCTGCCTGCTCGGCGTTCGAAGCAACCCGGGCCATGCCGGTGGGGACGTTGGCTGCGGCCATGATCTGTTTGGCGAAGGCTTTGGACGCCTCAAGCTGGGCGGCCTCCCGGGACGGACCGAAGACGGGGATTCCCGCGTCCTGCAGTGCGTCAGCTACTCCAGCAGCGAGCGGCGCCTCCGGGCCGATCACCACGAGGTCCGAGTCCAGGGACTGGGCCAGGGCTGTCACAGCGGCCGGGTCAGCGGCGTCGACTTCGTGGGTGGGGACGATGCTGCCCATCCCCGCGTTGCCGGGGGCTGCATGCACCTCGTGGACGAACGGGTCGGATAGCAGTGCTCGGACAAGGGCGTGTTCGCGGCCGCCGGGGCCAATCACTAGAACCTTCACAGTAGTTCAGCGTACTGTCTCGGCTGGATCCTCGCGAAGCTGTGACGGGGTAATCGGCCCTGTGACAACCCATACGCACGGCGCACCACTCCGAATAAGGTGCATGAACGCTTTACGACGCCCCGGGCGCAAGGAATCCATGCTGGCAGCACTAGCTGGGATAGTCAGTGCCGGCCTGGTGCTGGGCGTGGCAGAACTGCTTGGCTCCTTCCTGACCGCCCGTGCCGCGCCCCTGATCGCCCTCGGCTCCACCTTCATCGACTTCACCCCGCCGTGGTTGAAGGACTTCGCGATCGCCACGTTCGGCACCAACGACAAGGTGGCACTTTTCGTTGGCATGGGCGTCACCATCGTCTTCCTCGCCGCCATCCTCGGTGTGGTCGCCTACCGGAAGTGGGTGCTCGGTGTAGCCGGCGTGGTCCTGATGGGCGCCGTCATTGTTGCGGCGGTGATTTCCCGGGCCGGCGCCACCGTGCTGGACGCTGTCCCCACGGTGATCGGGACCGCCGTCGGCCTCCTGGCCCTGCGCTACCTGATCCGTGCGCTGCATAAAACCCGCGACGACGCCGACGCCACCCAGGAAGCGACCAGCACCAACACCCCAGCCACCGGCACCAGCCGCCGCACCTTTTTTGCCGCCGCCGGCATCACCGCAGTCATCGCGGGTGCCGCGGCGGCCGGCGGCCGTGCCATTTCCAGCGCCCGGAATACCGTCAATATGGCCCGGGAGGCCCTCACGTTTCCCACCCCGGCCAGCGCCGCGCCGGCTATCCCTGCCGGTGTGGAGTCCGGCGTCGACGGCGTCGTCCCCTGGGTCACCCCGAACCCGGACTTCTACCGCATCGACACCGCGCTGAGCGTGCCGCAGATCGACCTGGAAACCTGGGAGCTGCGGGTGCACGGCATGGTCGAGGAAGAATTCACCATCACGTTCCGGGACCTGCTCGATGCCGACCTGATCGAACGCCACATCACCCTCACCTGTGTGTCCAACCCGGTCGGCGGAAATCTGGCGGGCAACGCCAAATGGCTCGGCTACCCGCTCCGCGACCTGCTGGCCCGCGCCAGGCCCACGGCCGGCGCCGACATGGTCCTTTCCACCAGCACCGACGGTTTCAGCGCCTCCACTCCCCTGCCGATCCTGCAGGATGACCGCGATGCGATGCTCGCCATTTCAATGAACGGCGAGCCCCTGCCGCTGGAGCATGGCTTCCCCGTCCGCATGGTGGTGCCCGGCCTGTACGGCTACGTGTCAGCCACCAAATGGGTGGTGGACCTTGAGGTCACCCGATTCGCCGACAAGACCGCCTACTGGACCGACCGCGGTTGGTCCGAGCAGGGGCCGATCAAGACCATGGCCCGCGTCGAGGTGCCCCGTTCCTTCGCCCAGGTGTCGGCCGGGACGTCGACCATCGGCGGCTCCGCCTGGGCCCAGCACCGCGGCATCACCAAGGTGGAGGTCCAGGTCGATGACGGCGACTGGGAGGAAGCCACTCTCGCCGCCGAAGCCTCGGTGGACACCTGGCGCCAGTGGTCCCATGAGATCAACGTCGAAGCGGGCTCCCACTCCGTCCGCGCCCGCGCCTACGACCCCGACGGCGTACAGACCGAGGAACGCGCGGACACGGTGCCCAACGGCGCCTCCGGCTGGCAGTCAGTGCAGTTCACCGCCGAATAGCACTCCCCAAACCTTGTACCCACCGGATGTCCGTTCCTCCGGTGGGTACAAGCTCCACCTCGACAGCCGATAAGCGATACTTGTCTCATGCCTCAGACTTTCTCCTCCGCCGACGCCGTCGAACTTGCCGTCCTGGAACGCAACGGCTTCATCGAATCGCGCCATCTGGGATCTGCAGTGATCCTCGCCGCCGATGGCACTGTGGTCACTGAACTCGGCGACATCCACGCCCCCATCTTTCCCCGCTCCACCCTGAAGCCCTTTCAGGCGCTCGCCGCGATGCAGTCTGGCGTGCCGTTGCGGGGGCCTCAGGTCGCTCTGGCCGCGGCCAGCCACGTGGGATCGCATGAGCACATGGACGTGGTGCGCACCATGCTCAGCGCGGCAGGAGTCTCGGAGGAGCACCTCCAATGCCCCGCCGACTGGCCCCAGGACGAGGAAGCCCGCAACTGGCTGATCCGCACGGAGAAGGGCAAGCAGCGCATCGCGTTCAACTGCTCCGGCAAACACGCCGCTTTCCTGTGGGCCTGCACCGAGAACAACTGGGACCACTCCACGTATCTTGACCCCTCCCACCCGTTGCAGGAGCGCATCGCCGCGGTCATTGAGGAGTACACCGAAGAGAAGATTTCCCACTGGGGTGTCGACGGCTGCGGGGCTCCCCTCGCCGCCGTCTCGCTGACGGGCCTCGCCCGCGGCATCGGCAAGTTCTCCAAGGCACCCTCGGACAAGAACGCTGACGCCCGCGCCGCGACCATTGCCACCGCGATGCTCGACTACCCCTGGGCCGTACACGGCCGGGGCCGCGAAAACTCGGTAGTGATGGAGGATCTGGGCATCATCTCCAAGAACGGCGCCGAAGGCGTCCTCGTCATGGGCACCGATACCGGAGTCTCCCTCGCCCTCAAAATCCTCGACGGCAACATCCGCGCCACCACGCTGGTGGGCCTGACCCTCCTGGCTGCCACCGGCGCCGTCGACGCCGACAAAGTGAGCGCAGTCCTCGCCAAGGTGGTCCCTCCGGTGATGGGCGGCAGCGCAGCGGTCGGCAAGCTTCGGCTCGCCGCACCGGTCATGGCTCTCCTGGACTAGGCCCCATGGCACGACGACGGATCCCCGCCCCGGCGGGCAAGCCAGCCATCGACGCTGTCCGGTCCGGCTCGGCCACCCGCCCCGAGACGGCCACCGCCGTGCGGTACGCACTCGAGGAATTGGCTGACCGGGCGCCGGGCAACAGCGTAGAGGTGCGGGTGCCGCCGTTTGGTGTGGCGCAGTGCATTGCCGGACCACGCCACACCCGGGGCACCCCGCCGAATGTGGTGGAGACCGACGCCGCCACCTGGCTGGCACTGGTGACTGGAAGTCTCGCCTGGGCCGACGCCGTCGGCGCCGGAAAGGTTGCCGCCTCGGGGCAACGAGCCGACCTGAGCGATTGGCTTCCCCTGTTCCCCACCGGCACTCCGCCGACACCGTGACAGCTCAACATTCACTTCGCCGAACCACCTTCATCACTGAAGGTGTGCGGTCGTCGGTGGCGGCCGTCCGGCGGCAGCCACCCGCCGCGGTGATCATCGCCCTGCTGATCACCGCCACTTACACGGTTTACTCAGTGGCGCAGTGGAACCGGCTCGCTACCCCGTCCTGGGACCTCGGCATCTTCACCCAGCTGGCCAAGGCCTACGCCGGCTTCGACGCGCCGATTGTGTCGATCAAGGGTGACGGCTTCAACCTCCTGGGTGACCACTTCCATCCGCTGCTGGTAATTCTTGGTCCCGCCTACGCGTTTTTCCCCTCCGGCCTGACCCTGCTGATTCTGCAAAACATTCTGATCGGACTGTCGGTCCTCGTGATCGCTCGGCTGGGCATCCGGCGGCTCAGCACGGTGGCCGGCAGCTGCCTCGGCGTAGCCTACGGATTGTCGTGGGGTCTTCAGACAGCGGTGGCCGCGCAGTTCCACGAGATCGCGCTCGCCATCCTGCTTCTTGCGCTCGCTCTTGAGTCGATGATCATCGGGCGGCTGCGCACCGCCGTCGTCTGGGCTGGACTGCTGGTTTTCGTGAAAGAGGACCTCGGCCTGACGGTTGCCGCGATCGGGTTGGTCATCGCGTGGCGGTATCGGGACCGGATCGGGCTGTGGCTGGCGGCGTGGGGCGTCGGCTGGCTGCTGCTCTCCGTGGCGGTGATCCTGCCGCTCCTGAACACTGGCGGCCAGTACGACTATTCAGACCGGATCGACGTTCGCGGGATGATCGCTGACCCGGTTGGCGCGCTGGTCACCATTTTCTCGGCCAGCGCGAAATACGAAACGGTGTGGCTGCTGCTGCTGGCGGGAGGCTTCCTGTTCCTGAGGTCACCGCTGGCGCTGATCATGGTGCCCACCCTGGCCTGGCGTTTCGTCTCGGGCAACGATGTGTACTGGGGCCCGGAGTGGCATTACAGCGCCGTCCTGATGCCAGTCCTGTTCGCCGCACTGATCGACGCAATCGATACCTCCCGCAGGTCGGGGCGGCGGTGGCTGCGCTCGGCTGACGCCGTCGTCGTCCCCGCGGTGACCGTCGCTGCCCTGTTGTTGCTGCCGAGCCAGCCCCTGGGCGAGCTGGCCGATCCGGCCACCTTCCGCCAGTCCGAACGGTGGGCGACAGCGCACCAGGTGATGGCTCAGATTCCCGCTGGTTCGACCGTGGAGACGGGGGTGGTGCTGATGCCGTACCTGGTCCCCGACACCGAGGTGTTCTGGCTGGGCAACGATAATCCGGCGCCGGAATACCTGATTGTCGACGACCAGGACTGGAGTTGGGGCCCCACCCACCCGGCCGACGGGGTGGCGCATGCCGAGGAAACCTACCCCGGGGAATCCTACGAACTCGTCTTCCAGGAGAACGGGTACCAATTGGTCAGACGGATCGGCTAAACGCCGGTAGCCTTAAAGCATGAGTTCAGAGCTACCCTCGCCTCGCGACGACAACGACCCTTCGGTTACTGCCCGCCCCGCGGCCGCAGGGCCCGGCGCGACCCCGGGGCAGGGACCAGCCCGTCGGGAAGTCACGGTGCGCCGTGCTCCGCGCTTTGCGCCCTTCATGGGCCTTGGCGTGCTGGTGGGTGTTGTTATCGCAGCGATCGTTGCCTACGCGGGCCCCGGCGACCCCACCCTGACCCGCGAATCCATCTTCGGATTCTTCATCATGGTGTTTGCGATCCCCGGCCTGCTGCTCGGCGCGCTGCTGGTGCTGGTGCTGGATCAGATCAGCGTCCGACGCTCCAAGCGGGCAGTCGCCCAGCGCACATACGACGACGACCAGTTCCCCGAGTAACCGGTGGAGCCGCAGACCCCAACGCGTGAGAGAATGATGCAATGGTTCGCGGTGACGGAAATCTTTCCCATGACCTTCTTCCAGGCGAGAAGGGGCCCCAGGATGCCTGCGGCGTATTCGGTGTCTGGGCTCCCGGCGAGGAGGTAGCCAAGCTCGCCTACTACGGTCTGTACGCCCTGCAGCACCGCGGCCAGGAGTCTGCGGGCATCGCCACCAGCAACGGTGAGCGGATCAGCGTCTACAAAGACATGGGCCTGGTCTCCCAGGTCTTCGACGAAACCACCCTCAACACCCTTGAAGGCCATATCGCTGTGGGCCACTGCCGGTATTCGACCACCGGCTCCTCCAACTGGGCCAACGCGCAGCCGACCCTCGGTGCCACCGCCGTCGGCACCGTCGCCCTCGCCCACAACGGCAACCTGACCAACTCGGCCGACCTCTACCAGATGGTCCTCGCCCGCCACGGCAAGCCCCGCAGCGGCGAAATGGCCCAGGGAAACACCTCGGACACCGCACTGGTGACCACCCTCCTGGCCGGCGACGACGGCCGCTCCCTCGAGGAAACAGCACTCGAACTACTCCCCAAAATCAGCGGCGCATTCTGCTTCGTCTTCATGGACGAAGGCACGCTCTACGCGGCCCGGGACCCCCACGGCGTCCGCCCCCTGGTCCTCGGTCGGCTGGAACGCGGCTGGGTGGTCGCCTCCGAGCAGGCCGCCCTCGCCACCGTGGGCGCCAGCTTCATCCGGGAAATCGAGCCCGGTGAATTCATTGCCATCGACGAGGACGGCGTCCGGACCCGCAAGTTCGCCACGCCCACCAAGGCCGGCTGCGTCTTCGAGTACGTTTACCTGGCCCGTCCCGACGCTGCGATCGCTGGCCGCTCGGTGTACGAGGCCCGCGTGGAAATGGGCCGGCAACTCGCCCGCGAGAACTCAGCCGACGCCGACGTCGTCATCCCCGTCCCCGAATCGGGCACCCCTGCCGCGGTGGGATTCGCCGAGCAGTCGGGTATTCCGTTCGCCCACGGGTTCGTGAAGAACTCCTACGTGGGCCGCACTTTCATCCAGCCCAGCCAGACCCTCCGCCAGCTCGGCATCCGCCTGAAGCTCAACGCGCTGGAGTCAGTCATCCGGGGCAAACGGATCATCGTGGTGGACGATTCAATTGTGCGCGGCAACACCCAGCGGGCAGTGGTGCGAATGCTCCGTGAAGCTGGCGCAGCGTCGGTGCACGTCAAGATTTCCTCCCCACCGGTCCGCTGGCCGTGCTTCTACGGCATCGACTTCGCGTCGCGGGCCGAGCTCATCGCCAACGGTGCGGCAGTGGAGCAGATCAGTAACTCGATCGGCGCTGACAGCCTGGCCTACATTTCCGAAGACGGAATGATCGCCGCCACCGAGCAGCCCCGCGAACGCCTGTGTACCGCCTGCTTCACCGGCGACTATCCAATCGCACTCCCGGCTGAGGAACGCCGCGGCAAGAATCTCCTGGAACGGGTTGATCCCGCCGACAATCCTGGCTCCAACGGCTGCGATCCCGGGCCTGACAGTGAGTTCGAGGCAGTGCTGACCGACGAAGACAAGAAAGAACGGGTATGACCTCCAACTCCCCCATCACCTATGCCAGCGCCGGAGTTGACGTCGAAGCCGGCGACCGCGCCGTTGAACTGATGAAGGACGCCGTCCGGGCTACCCACGGCCCCCAGGTCATTGGTGGGGTGGGCGGATTCGCCGGACTCTACGACGTGTCCCGGCTCCTGACCTACCGCAAGCCTCTGCTGGCGACGTCGACCGACGGCGTCGGCACCAAGGTGGCCATCGCGCAGGCCATGGATATCCACGACACCATCGGGTTTGACCTGGTGGGCATGGTGGTCGACGACATTGTGGTGGTTGGCGCCGAGCCGCTCTTCATGACCGACTACATCGCGTGCGGCAAGGTTGTCCCCGAACGCATCGCTGACATCGTGCGGGGCATCGCCGCCGCATGCTCGGTGGCTGGCACCGCCCTGGTGGGTGGCGAGACCGCTGAACATCCTGGGCTGCTTGGAGAACATGAATACGACGTCGCCGGCGCCGCGACCGGCGTGGTCGAAGCGGATTCACTGCTCGGTCCCAACCGGGTGCGTGCGGGCGATGTCGTCATCGGGATGGCGTCCTCCGGCCTGCACTCCAACGGCTACTCGCTGGTCCGCCGGATCATCAACCAGGCTGGCTGGGCGTTGGACCGCCAGGTCAGCGAGCTCGGGCGGACCCTCGGCGAGGAACTTCTTGAGCCCACCCGCGTCTACGCCGCGGACTGTCTGGATCTGGCCCGCTTCCTGCCCGTTGCCAACGACGCCGGTGTGCACGGCTTCAGCCACGTCACCGGTGGCGGTCTGGCCGCCAACCTGGCCCGGGTGCTGCCGCACGGCCTGGAAGCAACGGTGGACCGCTCCACCTGGGAACTGCCTGCCATCTTCAAGCTGGTCGCCGAACTCGGTGCCGTACCGCTGCCGGACCTCGAACGCACCCTGAACCTTGGTGTGGGAATGGTTGCGGTGGTGTCGGCGCCGGCAGCAGACGCCGCCATTGCCCGGTTGACCGAGCGTGGCGTCCCCGCCTGGGTAATGGGCCAGATTGCAGCAGCCTCAAACGAGTCAACTGACGGACCGGATTATGTGCAGGGCGCCAAGGGTGTCGACGGTGGATCGGTGCGCCTCGTGGGCCAGTACGCCTAAGCCCCGCCCGCTTTCGAGCACAAAAAAGTGGGGTACCCGCAGAATCGCCGTTGCGCAACGGCTATTTTGCGGGTACCCCACTTTTTTTGGTGCAGTGACTCAACCAGTGCAGTGACTCAACCAGTGCAGTGACTCAACCAGTGCGGCGTGATCCGCCGTCGTCCTCGTCGTCGTCCACATCTGCGTACTTGTCTTCGTAAGCCGAGTAGTCCGGTTCAACCGGCTCCATCGGATCCGTAGAACGTTTGGAGGCTCGCTCGCCCGGGCCTGTGAGCTCTCGCTGCAGTGCCGTGTAATCAGTCGCGGGGCTGAAGTACTTAATGTCCCGAGCCTGCTTGGTAGCTTTTGCCTTTTGACGGCCGCGCCCCATGGCGTGACCCCCTTTTGCGTCGATCCGGAGGTGGTCACTGGGGCCTTATCGGCCCAAGGCTGCAGCGAGGCCCCGGAGTATTTGGTCAGTTTGTCGTACCTATAGATTACATGCTTTCCCAGACTCCGCGTGCGCCCTCCCTGCCGCCCGAAAATCGCCGATCTTCGTCAGTACACTTGGTGCTACCGGCTCCCGCCTACTGCATCCGAAACTTGGCTAAAGTCGTAGCAGAGGAGCCTGCAGTGAGGGCGGACGCACAAGAACGTAGAAGGCAGGGCGGAACATCATGAGCGATCAGGAGCGCACCCCGCGGGACTCCGAATCCGATCCGGCACAGAGCGGCGCTGAAGAGCACCAATCCGAGACCATTCACGTCGCTGAACCGCAACTGGTTGACCCGGACACTGTGCAGCTCAGCGACGCCGAGGTATCCCCCGAGACGGTCGAGCCGGAATTGTCGGTCTCCGCCGACGACGTCCAGCTGGTTGAGCCTTCCCTCAACCCGGCACGGATCAGCGAGGACACCGCACGCGCTGCATCGCTTGAGGAAATCGCCGCCGAAGCCCGCCGTGTCGAGCAGGAGGCCCTGGATGCTGGTTTGCTCGTCGCCGGCGCGGTCCCGACGGCAGACCCGACAACGAAGGCCGCTCCCGCCGGGACAGCACCAGCCGGCGGAGCAGCGGGCGATACGACCGACGGGGACCCGGAGGCCGCAGCCGACAGCACTGATGGCAATCCTGACGCCGTCGACGAGCCACATGACGCGGAACCAGCCGACGCCCCCGGGGACGCCGGGGGCTCCGGGGACACAGCCATCCCAGACACCGAGGACGGCGGAGACACCGGCATCCCCGAAGACACCGGATACACCGACGCCCCTGACGCCCCCAAGGACACGAAAGACACCGCTTCCACAGACTCCACAGACTCCACAGGCGAAGCGGCCGCACTGGCCAGCACAGACACCACCCGCGCCCTCCCCAACTTCGCCGCCGACGGAGACGCCCCGGAGTGGACTCCCGCAGCCACTGATGAGCAGCGGTGGGACCGCCTCTTCGAAACCACGGGCCCCGCTTCTGATGCCAGTCCAGCAGTTGGGATTGATTCCGACACTGATCTGGAAGCGGACGCCGACATTCCCAGCCCGGTCCCAGCAGCGGCAACCGCCAGCACGGACCCGGCAGCCCTCCCCGCGGGAATGGGTGCGGCGCCGCCAACCAGCCCCGGCACACCAGCAGCTCAGACCGGCCCGCAGGGCAGCTACCCCGAGCAGCCGTCCGAGTCCCCTACCGAACCCACCGGAGGCCCCTACGGGCTACCCCCGGCCGGTACCCGGCGTCGCGACGGTCGTCAGGCGGCCAGCAACGGCAAAAACAAGCGGGGTCTCCTGATCGGCGGCGCACTCCTGGGGCTGCTGGCCCTGGGTCTCCTGATCTGGGGCCTGGTCGCCCTCATCACCGGCCTGACGGCGTCGCCGGAGCGGGAGCCCATTAGCAACGGCACGCCAGGCGCTGACGGGATCATCGCCGAGAACGTCCTGCCCCTGGACCTTGAAGAGGGCCAGTGCCTGCGGGACTTCGTGGACATCAACAGCACCTCAACGGTGGTGACCTGCTCAACACCCCACAACGCGCAGCTATTGGCCAGCGATTTCTACGCGGACGACGCCGAGTTCCCCGGTGACGACGCGCTGGCTCTCCGCGCGCAGCAGGTGTGCGACGGCGTCGACCTCGATGAAACCGCCGCAGCCCGCTACGAGAACCTCGAGCTCCTGCGCGTCACCCCACGCGAGGGCGCCTGGTCCGACGGCGACCGCCGGGTGGACTGCCTCGTGACCAGCGATGAGGGCAACGTCATCAGCGACACCCTGATCAACAACTAGCTCGTCTCGAGTACCTCGGCAGCAACGCTGAGGCCATCAGCATCAACCACCCGGTCCACCAGCACCGTATCCCCGTCGTTGATGGTTCCGGCCAGGATGCCCCGCGCCAGGCGGTCACCGATCTCACGCTGCACCAGCCGGCGGAGTGGCCGGGCGCCATACGCGGGGTCAAACCCGGTGAGGGCCAGCCATTCGCGGGCTGCGTCGGTGACGGTCAGGTTCAGCCGCCGCTCGTGAAGCCGGGAAGCGAGTGACTGCACCTGCAGGTCGACGATCCGGGACAGCTCCTCGAGAGTGAGTGCGTCGAAGAGAACCACATCGTCCAGCCGGTTCAGGAACTCCGGCTTGAAACTTGCGTTCACCACCGACATCACCGCGTCGCGCTTCGCGGAGTCCGTCATCGACGGGTCCACCAGAAACTGGGAGCCCAGATTGGACGTCAGCACCAGGATAACGTTGCGGAAATCGACGGTGCGGCCCTGCCCATCGGTGAGGCGGCCGTCGTCGAGCACCTGCAGCAGAATGTCGAAGACCTCGGGGTGCGCTTTTTCCACCTCGTCGAGCAGCAGCACGCTGTAGGGGCGACGGCGGACGGCTTCCGTGAGCTGACCGCCCTCCTCATAGCCGACATAGCCTGGAGGGGCGCCGACCAGACGGGAGACCGAGTGCTTCTCGGAGTACTCGGACATGTCGATCCGCACCATGGCGTGCTCGTCGTCGAACAGGAAGTCGGCGAGGGCTTTCGCCAGCTCGGTCTTCCCCACCCCGGTAGGCCCCAGGAAGAGGAAGGATCCGGTGGGCCGGTCGGGATCTGAAATCCCGGCGCGGGCGCGGCGGACCGCATCCGACACCGTCGTCACTGCCTTTGACTGCCCGATCAGCCGGGAGCCAATGACCTGCTCCATGTGCAGAAGTTTCTGGCTTTCGCCCTGGAGCATGCGCCCGGCGGGGATGCCTGTCCAGGCGGAAATCACCTCGGCGATGTCGGTGGCTGTGACGTCCTCCGCGACCATCGGCAGCGGAGTGTCCTCGGGTTCGGCGTCCTGCGCGGCGTCGAGCTCGCGCTGCAGGGTGGGAATTTCGCCGTACAGCAACCGGGAGGCCTGCTCAAGGTCGCCGTCGCGCTGGGCCCGCTCTGCCTGCGAGCGCAGGTCCTCGAGGGCAGCCTTCAGGTCACCCATCCGGTTGAGCCCCGCCTTTTCGGCTTCCCACCGAGCGTTGAGTGCTGCGAGCTTTTCCTTCTGATCGGCCATGTCGGCGCGTAGGGCGTGGAGCCGGTCCTGGGAGGCGTCGTCACTCTCGCCCGTCAGCGCCAGCTCCTCCATCGTCAGCCGGTCGACTGAGCGGCGCAGCTGATCGATTTCCTCGGGGGCCGAGTCAATTTCCATGCGCAGCCGTGACGCCGCCTCGTCCACCAGGTCGATCGCCTTGTCCGGGAGCCGTCGACCTGAGATGTAGCGGTTGGACAGGGTGGCAGCGGCCACGAGCGCCGAATCGGCGATGGTCACCTTGTGGTGCGCCTCGTAGCGTTCCTTGAGGCCGCGAAGAATACCGATAGTGTCCTCGACGCTTGGTTCACCCACATAGACCTGCTGGAACCGCCGTTCCAGGGCTGCATCCTTTTCGACGTTCTTGCGGTACTCATCGAGCGTGGTGGCACCGATGAGGCGCAGCTCCCCGCGAGCCAGCATCGGCTTCAGCATGTTCCCGGCATCCATTGACCCTTCGGAGGCCCCAGCACCGACCACCGTGTGAAGTTCATCGATGAACGTGACTACCTGGCCGTTGGCGGACTTGATTTCTTCGAGGACTGCTTTCAGCCGCTCCTCGAACTCGCCCCGGTATTTGGCCCCCGCGATCATCGAGCCAAGGTCGAGGCTGATCAGGGTCTTGTCTCGCAAGGATTCAGGGACGTCGCCGGCAACGATGCGCTGGGCGAGGCCTTCGACGACGGCCGTCTTCCCCACCCCCGGCTCACCGATCAGCACCGGGTTGTTCTTGGTGCGGCGGGACAGCACCTGGATGACGCGGCGGATTTCGCTATCCCGGCCGATCACCGGATCGAGTTTCCCCGACCGGGCGATCTCGGTCAGATCGACGCCGAATTTCTCCAGCGCCTGGAAGGTGTTCTCCGGCTCCGGCGTGGTCACCCGCCGGTCGCCGCGAATGCCCGGCAGGGCAGCCGCAAGGGCCGCGCGTGAAGCGCCGGCGTTGTTCAGGATGGCGGCGGTTGAGCCGACCCCGGATGCAATCCCCAGCAGCAGGTGTTCGGTGGAGATGAAGCTGTCGCCGAGCGTCTCGGCCTCCTGCTGGGCGGCCTTGATGGCTTGCAGGGTGTCGCGGGAGAACTGCGGCTGCGCCGTTGACGTGCCCGACGACGACGGGAGCGCCTTGATTGCGGAGCTCGCCCGGGTGCTCACGGCGTCGGGGTCGGACCCGGCGGCTTTGAGCAAAGCAACAGCGACGCCGTCACGCTGGTCCATCAACGCTTTCAGGAGGTGTGCGGGTTCGACCTGAGGATTACTTGCGGTCGAAGCATTCGTGGCTGCGGCGGACAGTGCTTCCTGGCTTTTGGTGGTGAACTTGGCGTCCATGTCTCAACCTTTCAAACAGCAATAACCTTAGAGTTGAGTGTACCCCGCTCAACTTGGCACAGGTGCGTGTCCGCTGCTGGTTCGCTGACAGCAGACAGGTCCTGCACTGGCCCCCAGTAGAGCACCGCCAGGCGTTGACTGGTAGGGCCCTAAGCCTCTCTTCCCTGAGAGACCCAGGACCGGTCGGCGCTGCGGTCACCCACCACCAGCGCAGCCGCGCCGTCCAGCACATCAAGGTGCGCGGCGGACAGCACCATGGCGGTGGCGCCGGCATTTTCCTCGACACGTTCCGGCTTCCGGGTGCCGGGGATAGGAACTACTGGCAGCCCGAACCGGCGGCCCTGAGCGGCAAGCCAGGCGAGGG
Organism: Arthrobacter sp. Sr33; assembly: GCF_054511195.1. Taxonomy (NCBI): domain Bacteria; kingdom Bacillati; phylum Actinomycetota; class Actinomycetes; order Micrococcales; family Micrococcaceae; genus Arthrobacter; species Arthrobacter sp. Sr33. The sequence goes on from NZ_JBTNDD010000003.1 coordinate 194,386, forward strand.
CAACCTGTGCAGCAGTGGCACCCGTGTCCGCGGCAACCGCTTGGACCGCCTCCACCACGGCTGCATTGGCGGTCAGTGCGTCGGTAGCGAACCGTGGCACCCGATGGCGGAAGTCGCCGTCGCCAAGCGTTGCTGCCTGGACTGTGCCGGTCAAAAAGCCGCGCCCCAGCGGAGAGTAGGGGACAAATCCCACCCCCAGCTGCGCAGCCATCGGAACCACGAACGTCTCGACGTCGCGGCTCCAGATTGACCATTCGCTTTGGACTGCTGAAATAGGGTGAACGGCGTGGGCTGCCTGCAGTTCGTCTGCGGTGACCTCTGACAGGCCGAGGTGGCGCACTTTGCCAGCGGTGACCAGCTCGGCCATTGCACCCACCGTTTCCTCGATCGGGACGCGGGTGTCCCGCCGGTGCATGTAGTACAGATCAATGGCGTCGGTGCCGAGCCGACTCAGGCTCGCGTCCGCTGCGTCCCTCACATACCGGGCGTCACCACGAATCCCCGAGTACCCCTGTGAGGGGCTGCCGATCAGCCCGAACTTGGTAGCCACTTCGACCTCGTCGCGTCGATGGCGCAGCAACTGTGAGATCAGCGCCTCGTTGCTTCCTGCACCGTAGATATCCGCGGTGTCAATGAACGTGACCCCGATATCCACCGCATGATTCAACGTCGCCAATGCCTGACTCTCATCCAGGCCCCCGTAAACCTCGGTCAATGCCATGCCACCAAAACCCTGGGCACTGACAGTAAAACCGCTGGCAAGTTCAATCCGCGAAACTGTCATAGTCATAACCCTTAGCCCTATGCGCTCCTGAATCAAGAGTTCGGTTGCAGATCGGTCACGAACCACTGATTCGCTGGTAATTTTGATGCTACGACTTGGGGGGAGCAGACCAGGTTGGTAGCGTTGACAGGCCCGTCGCACCCTTACCCTCGCATAACCTGCACAGTTCAGTTGTAGTCCGACGCGGCGTCGATCAACGATTAGGCAGATGATGAGTCAAGAGATCAAAGCACGGCCGGACTCCCCCGGCGAGCCGAATTCAGAACCCAAAACCAGAGTCAACAAGACGGTCTTTATCGGCTCGGCCGTCGGCATTCTGGCAATCACCGTCTGGGCCATCGTCGCCCCGGTAAACGCCGCAGCAGTCATTGGCACCCTGGTCACCTGGGTGTCAGTCAACATGGGCTGGTATTACTTCCTGATCGTCACCCTCGTGGTCATTTTCGTCCTGGTCGCGGCGCTTTCCAGAGTCGGGAAGGTCAGGCTCGGGCCGGACCACTCCAAACCACAGTTCAGCATGTTCACCTGGGCTTCGATGCTGTTCGCCGCCGGCATTGGCATCGACCTGATGTTTTTCTCGGTGGCTGAGCCAATCACCCAGTACCTTGCACCGCCCCAGGGCTCGGGTGAAACAGTTGAAGCCGCGCGACAGGCTATGGTCTGGACCCTCTTCCACTACGGGATTACCGGCTGGGCACTGTATGCCCTGATGGGTCTGGCTCTTGGCTTTTTTGCCTACCGCCACAATCTGCCCCTCAGCATCCGTTCGGCGCTGTACCCCATCTTCGGGAAGAAGGTGGAAGGCCCAATCGGACACACCGTGGATATTGCAGCGCTGCTCGGCACCATTTTCGGCATCGCCACGTCCCTGGGCATCGGCGTCGTGCAGCTCAATTACGGGCTGACCCTCATGTTCGGGCTGCCGGAAAACCTCGCAGTCCAGATCGGTCTCATCGCCGTCGCCGTCGTGATGGCAGTGGTTTCAACGGTGTCGGGGGTCGAAAAGGGCATCAGACGCCTGTCCGAGCTGAACGTGCTGCTGGCCGCCGCCCTCATGCTGTTCATCCTCGTCGCCGGCAAGACCAGTTTCCTGCTGGACGGGATCATCCAGAACACCGGCGACGTCCTCAGCCAGTTCCCCGGCATGACCATGGATACGTTCGCCTATGACCGTCCCGACGAGTGGTTGAGCTGGTGGACGCTGTTCTTCTGGGCCTGGTGGATCGCCTGGGCACCCTTCGTCGGACTCTTCCTGGCACGCATTTCCCGAGGCCGCACCATCAGGCAGTTCGTCCTGGGCGTGATGATCGTGCCGTTCACGTTCATCCTGCTGTGGATCTCGATCTTCGGTAACAGCGCACTGGACATTGTGATGGGCGGCAACGCCGAGTTCGGCGAAGTGGGGATGAACAATCCGGAGCGGGCCTTCTACGGACTGCTGGAACAGTATCCAATGGCTCCGCTGATCATCGCGATTGCTACCTTCACGGGTCTGCTCTTCTACGTCACCAGCGCCGATTCCGGTGCGCTGGTGATGGCCAACTTCACCTCCCACCTCAAGGACGCCAACTCCGACGGCCCGAAGTGGCTCCGGGTGTTCTGGGCGCTGGTGACCGGTGCACTCACCCTCGCCATGCTGTCCGTCGGCGGGGTCCTGACCCTCCAAAACGCGACGGTGGTAATGGGGCTGCCGCTTTCCATCCTGCTGCTGTTCATCATGTACGGGCTTTACAAAGCTCTGAAAGTGGAAAGCTCACGGATGGATAGTTACCGGACTTCCCTACCGGGGATCATCTCCAGCAGATCCGGTAGCGAAGCCCGCGGTGGCCGCAGTTGGCGCCAACGACTCGCCCATGTCCTGACCTATCCGGGACGCAAACAGGCCCAACGGTTCATCGACGAGGTGGCCCTTCCCGCACTCCAGGAGGTTCACGATGAACTCGCCGCGCAGGGCGCCGACGTCACCCTGACCGCCGGCAACGCTGGTCCGGGTGGGGTTGGACAGGTAGACCTGTCGGTCAGCCTGGGCAGCGAACGGGCGTTCAAGTACCAGGTCTACCCCGTGCAGTACGACACTCCGTCCTATGCGCTGAGGAGCGCCTCGACGGCGGACAAGTACTACCGCATGGAAGTTTTCTCCCTCGAGGGAAGCAACGGGTACGACCTCCTGGGCTACACCAAGGAGCAGGTCATCACCGATGTACTGGATCACTACGAGACACATCTGGAATTCCTGCACAGCAACCGCGCCTCGCCCGGCAACACCGCAATCACCGAGGATCATTTGGCCTCGGACAACTGGGAATCCGATTTCACCAACCCCGAGGAGCGTTCATGAGTACCGCAACACTGTTTATTGATGGCACCTGGGTACCCGCTTCGGACGGTGGTACCCGGGAGATCCACTGCCCGGCTGACGGCGCACTGGTGGGCACGGTATCCGAAGGGACCGCCGACGACGCCGCTGCAGCCATCGCTGCCGCACGCTCGGCGTTCGACCGTGGCGAGTGGGCCGCCGTTCCCGCACCCGAGCGCGGTGACTTCCTGTTGAAGGTTGCTGCCCGCCTGCGGGAGCGCAAGGCCGAGTTTGCGCGCGCCGAAACCATGGATACGGGGAAGCGTCTGGTCGAGAGTGAGATCGACATGGATGACATCATTGGCTGCTTCACCTACTTCGGGAAGCTCGCCGGTCAGAACCAGGGCCGGCTGGTGGACCCCGGAAACGCCGCAGTGGTCAGCCGGATCGAGTACGAGCCGGTCGGCGTCTGCGCCCTGATCTCGCCCTGGAACTATCCGCTGCTGCAGTCCGCCTGGAAGATTGCCCCCGCGCTGGCGGCCGGCTGTACTTTCGTTCTCAAGCCCAGCGAGCTCACCCCCCACACCTGCATGCTCATGATGGACGTGCTGGACGAGCTCGGACTGCCCAAGGGGGTGGCAAACCTGGTGCTCGGCGCCGGGGCCACCGTCGGGGCGCCGCTCTCGGAGCACGCCGACGTCGACCTGGTCTCCTTCACCGGGGGGCTTGAAACCGGCAAACGGATTGCCGCAGCTGCATCGGCAACCGTCAAGAAGGTGGCACTGGAACTCGGGGGCAAGAATCCCAACATCATCTTCGCCGACGCCGACTTTGACGCTGCCCTGGACAACGCGCTGAACGCTGCGTTTGTGCACTCGGGACAGGTGTGCTCGGCCGGTGCCCGGCTGATCGTCGAAGAACCAATCGCTGAACGCTTCGTCGATGAACTGGTGCGGCGCGCACAGTTGATCAAGCTCGGCGGTCCCTTCGATGAGAACGCAGAAACCGGTCCGTTGATCTCCGCGGCTCACCGTGACAAGGTCACCAGCTACGTCGACAAGGGCGTCACTGAGGGGGCGCGGCTGCGCTGCGGCGGCACCTGGGGCACCGGGGACCTGGAAAAGGGCTTCTACTACACCCCGACGGTGCTCGACCAGGTCAAGCGGGGCATGTCGGTGGTAGTCGATGAGGCCTTCGGCCCGGTGGTGACTGTCGAGACGTTCAACGGTGAGGAGGAGGCCGTGGCGATCGGCAATGACACCCATTACGGTCTCGCCGGAGCGGTCTGGAGCCAGGACGCAGGGAAGTCCCAGCGGATCGCCAGGCGCCTGCGCCACGGCACCATTTGGATCAACGACTTCCACCCCTACCTGCCGCAGGCCGAGTGGGGCGGGTTCGGGCAGTCAGGTGTCGGACGTGAACTCGGGCCGACCGGCCTGTCCGAATACCAGGAGGCCAAGCACATTTACCACAACATCGATCCGCAGGTCACCGGCTGGTTTGCGGACCGTAAAGAGGAGCAGTAACCGTGTCTGATCAAATAGCAGCGACTGGCCACTTCGAGAAGACAGCATTCGATTACATCGTCGTGGGTGGCGGTTCGGCTGGCGCCGCCGTCGCGGCCCGCCTGAGCGAGGACCCGACCGTACAGGTAGCGCTGGTCGAGGCGGGCCCCGACGACCGGGGTGTTGACCAGATCCTCCGCCTTGACCGGTGGATGGAACTGCTGGAATCCGGATACGACTGGGACTACCCCATCGAGCCGCAGGAAAACGGCAACTCCTTCATGCGGCATGCCCGCGCCAAGGTGATGGGCGGCTGCTCCAGCCACAACTCCTGTATCGCCTTCTGGGCGCCCCGGGAGGACATCGATGAGTGGGAAACGAAGTTCGGGGCGGAGGGTTGGAACTCCGATACCGCCTATGCCCTCTACCAGCGGCTGGAAACCAACGAGGACGCCGGTCCGGACGCTCCGCACCACGGTGATGCGGGACCCGTGCACCTGATGAACATTCCGGCGTCGGACCCTTCGGGCAAGGCACTGCTTGACGCCTGTGAACAGGCTGGTATCCCACGGGTCCACTTCAACACGGGTGCGACGGTGATCAATGGTGCCAGTTTCTTCCAGATCAACCGGCAGGCCGACGGCACCCGCGCTTCGTCCTCGGTGTCGTATATCCACCCGATCATGGAACGGCCCAACTTCACCTTGCTTACCGGCCTGCGGGCGCGGGAACTGAGGTTCGACGCGGACAACCGGTGCACCGGCGTCGACGTCGTTGACTCCTCCTTCGGGCGGACCCACGCGCTCACCGCACGGTCAGAAGTGATCCTGTCGGCTGGAGCCATCGATTCTCCGAAAGTGCTCATGCTGTCGGGCATCGGCCCGGCGGAGCACCTCGCAGCGCACGGCATCGACGTCCGGGTGGACTCCCCCGGGGTGGGCGAACACCTCCAGGACCACCCTGAGGGTGTCATCCAGTGGGAAGCCAAGCAGCCGATGCCTGAAACGTCCACCCAGTGGTGGGAAATTGGTATCTTCACCACCACTGAAGACGGACTGGACCGGCCCGACCTGATGTTCCACTACGGTTCTGTACCCTTCGACATGCACACCCTGCGGCACGGGTACCCCACCACCGACAACGGGTTCTGCCTGACCCCGAATGTCACGCATGCCCGGTCACGCGGAACGGTCCGGTTGCGCAGCCGTGACTACCGGGACAAACCAATGGTGGATCCTCGCTATTTCACCGATCCCCACGACATGCGGGTGATGATCGCCGGTATCCGGAAGGCTCGGGACATTGTCGCCCAGCCGGCCATGGCGGAGTGGGCAGGACGTGAACTGTACCCGGGCGGGGACGTGCAGACTGATGACGAAATTGCCGACTATATCCGGAAAACCCACAACACTGTCTACCACCCCGCCGGTACGGTGCGGATGGGAGCCGTGGCCGATGAGCTGTCACCCCTTGACCCTCAGCTGCGGGTGAAAGGCGTGACCGGGCTGCGCGTCGCAGACGCATCGGTGATGCCGGAACTCACCACCGTGAACCCGAACATCACCACCATGATGATCGGCGAACGGTGCGCGGATCTGATCAGGCAGGCCCGGGCGGAGTAGGGCCACGCACGCTCCGGGCCGGGCTTCCCTCTAGCCGGTCCGGAGCGAGCTGGCGACCCGATTCCGGCCGGCCGCCTTCGCCGAGTACAGGGCGTCGTCGGCTTCCTTCAAAAGTTGTCCGCTGCTCACCGCATGGTCAGCGGTAAAGGTTGAGATCCCGGCGCTGATTGTCAGCACCCGCAACGGGTTGCCGGTATGCGCAATGGCCAGTGACTCAATCCCCGAGCGGATCCGCTCAACCGCAACCTCGGCATCGTGCGCGCCCTGATCGGGCAGGATCAGCAGGAATTCCTCGCCGCCGTACCGGTACACACCGTCGGTGTCCCGTGACAGCCGGGTGAGAGTCCTGGCTACCGCCTTCAGCGCTTCATCACCCGCCGGATGCCCCTGCAGATCATTGAAGCTCTTGAAGTAGTCGACGTCGCACAGCGCCAGGGAATACTGTCCGCCGTAGCGTTGGCTCCGGTTATGCAGGAGTTCGAGGTCTTCGGTGAGTTTCAACCGGTTGTCGACCCTGGTGAGCGGATCCGTTCTCGCCTGCCGGGTGAGTTCCTGCCGGTACTTTCCAAGCTGAGAATGCAGCGCGGTCACGCGGAGCGCCACCAGCAGTCGGGTGCGAAGCGTGAAGGAATCCAGCGGTTTGGTGACATAGTCGTCGGCGCCGGCTTCCATCCCCGCCAGCACGGCGTCCTGGGAGCCGAAAGACGTGAGCAAGACCAAGTAGGTGTAGGTGTCCTCCTCGGCGCTGCGAATTGCCTTACACAGTTCCAGCCCGTTCATGCCGGGCATCATCCAGTCGGTGACGACCACCTGGGGCTGATACCGCTGGAACAGGTCCCAGGCGGCGTCCCCGTTGGTTGCCGACAGGCACTCGTAGCCAGCCTGTTCCACCACGGCCTTGGCGACCATCAATGATCCCGGGTCGTCGTCGACCACCATCACCTTCACGGGGCTCCTCTCACGGAGTCGGCCAGGGCCAGGGAGACCAACTCCAGTTCTGCCGCCAGTTCTTCAATCCTTGCAGAGTGTGTCTCCGCGTCGGCAACCGCATCATTTTCGAGTTCGCCGCAGAGGGCCGCGACGCCGTCGGCGCCAATGTTGGCGGCAGCGCCCCTGAGCTTGTGCGCCGCGTCCCGCAGCCCTGTCCCCTGTTCGATTGCCCGTCTAAGCGCGGCCAGATCGGCTGGGACCCCTTCAAGGAAGGCGGCTGCTGCAGCGGGCAGCACTCCCCATCCGTCGGCTGCGCCGAGCCCGCGGAGTAGCTCCAGCCGGGCTGGATCCACCACCTGCCGCGGTGTGGCAGCGGGACCGGGTTCTGCTGCTGCTGCCGCGGGCGGCGACACTGGAAGGGTTGGCGCGCTGACCGCCGGCGCTGGCACGCCGGGGGTGTGCACCCAGCGCAGCAGAGTGGTCTGCAGCAGCGCCAGATCAACCGGTTTGGCGAGGTAGCCATCCATTCCCGCGGCGCGGCACCGTTCACGATCCTCGCTAAGCGCGCCAGCGGTCATGGCGATGATCGGCAGGTGCGCACCCTCACGGCTGCGGATGGCACGGGTAGCTTCGAACCCATCCATCACCGGCATGTGGCAGTCCATCAGGACCGCCGCGTAGGTTTCGTGGGAGGTAGCCTTCACCGCTTCGGCGCCGTCGCCCACCAGGTCCACCCGGTACCCCAGCTTCAGGAGCATCGATTCCGCGACCAGCTGGTTCACCGCATTGTCCTCAACCACCAGGATGCGTACATTCGGACCATCCTGGGCATCCTGTAGCTGGACGGTGCGGGAGTGGATGGCTTCCGCTACCGGTTCAGCGTCGGTGTGGGTCATCAAATGCATCAGCCGGTCGTAGAGCGCCGAGCTGCGAACCGGTTTAGTCAACCATTCAGACACTCCGGCAGCGGCGAGCCGGTCGCGGTCGATATGCCCGATGGAGGTGAGCAGGATCAACCGGGTGGCGGCCAGCTCGGGGTGGCTGCTGATTGCCTCAGCCAGGTCGATCCCGTTGATATCCGGCATACGCATGTCCAGCACCGCGATGTCGAAAGGCTCTCCGGCGTGGGCTGCTGCGGATAGCCGTTCCAGCGCCGCCTCACCGCTGTCGACGGCAGTTGCCTTCATCCGCCAGGACCCGAGCTGCGATTCGAGGACCAGCCGGTTGGTTGCGTTATCGTCGACCACCAGCACTTTCAGCTCGTCGAGCAGACTGGATTCGGGTGCTGCGGGGACCAGGGATCCTTCCAGCGGCAGCGTGAACCAGAAGGTGCTGCCAGCCCCCAGGGTGCTGTCGACCCCAATGGTCCCGCCCATCGCCTCAGTCAGCCGACGCGAAATGGCGAGGCCCAACCCCGCCCCCCCATACCTGCGGGTTGTTGAAGCATCGGCCTGCGCGAAGGATTCGAACAATCTCTCGTGGTCGGCGGCCTCCACCCCGATGCCCGTGTCCTGCACCTCAAACCGGATCCTTGGCCGTCCGTCACCGGATGCGTCGGCTGGGTCCTCGCGATACACCCGGATGGCGATCTCTCCGGCCGCGGTGAACTTCACCGCGTTCGAGAGCTGATTGAGCAACACCTGCCGGATCCGGCCGGCGTCGCCAATCAGCTGCGCTGGCACCTCGGGGAGGCAGTATGCAATCAGTTCCAGGTTCTTCTGCCGCGCACCCTCCGCGAGGAGGCCAGCGACCTCGTCGATGAGGGTGCGTGGGTCAAAGGATTCCATCTCCAGGTTGATCCGGCCGGCTTCGAGTTTCGAGAAGTCGAGGATGTCGTTGATCAGCAGCAGCAGGGACTCGCCGGCACCCTTGACACCCTGGGCATACTGCCGCTGGGTCGAATCCAGTGGCGTATCCAGCAACAACCCGGTCAGTCCGATCACCCCGTTCATGGGGGTCCGGATTTCGTGGCTCATGGTCGCCAGAAATTCGGATTTCAGCCGGGTCGCCTCGAGCGCGGCTTCCCGGGCATTGAGCAACTCGGTCTCCGCCGCGCGTCGTTCGCTGATGTCCTGAGCAATTGTCGCCAGCCCACGCATCACCCCATCCGTGAACACCGGGGATATGGTCATTGCGACCTGCACTACTGAGCCGTCGCTGCGTAAACGCTCCGTTTCGAAACTATGGCCCTCACCGCTGGCTGCCACGAGTGCCTGCGCGGCGTCATTCGCTGCATGTGCCGACGCCGGGACGAAGAAACCCTTGTCCCGGCCTATAGCGTCCGCCGCTGGATACCCGAAAACTCTTTCCGCACCGGGATTCCAGCTGACGATCTTGCCGTCGGGAGTGCAGCCGAAGATGGCGTCCGACGACGACGTCACGATCGCGCCGAGACCCTCCAGTTCCGCTGTGCGCGCGGCCACCTGATCCGCCAATCCGCGGGTCAGCGTGACGTTCTCAACGACGATCAGGACCTGGCGGATCACCAACAAGACAAGGGCGACGACGCCGATCCCCAGCTGGACCGGATACGTACCGTCGACTGCCGTATATCCGGCGACGACGATCGCAACCACCACTGGAGCGTAGGGGACCAGCTCCAGGGCGACGGCGTAGCGGTGCCGGTCGGCGCCAGTTCTTGGCCGGCGCGGCACCAGGGGTGCGACGGCGATCAGCGTGAAGGCCAGCATCCAGCCGATCGTGAGCGGCGATCCGGTGACGCCGGTGACGCCCTCGAACGTGAGCCGTACGTACACGCTGTCGGTGATGGCCAGCACCAGCAGGCCGCCGCCCATGCAGAACCACCGGAGCCGGTCGCCGACCGGCAGCCGAATCCCCAGCACGAGCACCAGGGAAATGATGATGACGTCCACCACCGGGTAGGAGGTAGCGGTGAGCTGGCCTTCGACCCCCTGGCTGGATGACCGGTGGGCGGGGCCGAGGACCGTCGCCCAGCTGATGAACAGGACGGTTGCTGCGATCACCCCACCGTCCAGCAGCGTATGGAGGCCGGACACCAGCGTTGCTGGCGGCCGGGGGAAGAAGAAGAGGGCGGCTGTTGCCGGTATGGCGTAGCCAATGAACCCAATGTCGGCTATCGAAGGAAAGGGATACAGGTGGTCGCGGGTCACCCCGAAATAGGTCCAGGCCGCCATGCCGCCGAACCAGACGAGCGTCGCCGTCGCCAGCAACCACCAGGCTTTGGCGGATTCCTTGTCGCGGCATGCGGCGACGGCGCAACTGACGGCGGCCGCCAGGCTGAAGAGGAGGAGGCTGATGTTCCCGACATGCTGGGCCAGATCTTCGCCGCTATTGGCGACCAGGTAGCTCCCAACGGCTGCTGCCACGGCCAGCCCAGCACCTGCCAGCCACCACAATCCCGCGCCCGCTTCCGTCGGCGAATACTGCTGGTCGTCAACGACGGAAGTGCCCACGGGGATCCTTTCAGAGCGGCTCGGCAGCTCCGTGCTTCGATAACTTCTAGTTACTCTAACCTCTGGTCGGGTGCTCCCCGGCACTTCGACCGCAGTGTCATTCGAATGTGACTGCCGGTGGGACCTCGACGACTCCGCGGGTACGTAATAATGACTCAATGGGGAACTTCACACGTCACACAGCTGTCCTGGCCGTTGCAGCGCTTGCCCTCGGTCTCACCGCCTGCACCGATGACCGTCCGACAGCGAACGACGCCGCCGCCGCCTTCGCCGAAGGCCTCAGCACCCTCGATGTCGCCGGCTCCGCGTTCACGACCGGGTCGGTGGAGACGGTCAATGCGGACCTTGCCGCCATCACCGCCGCCCTCGACCCGCTGACGCCGTCGGTCTCCGTCGGCGAGGTGGAGTCCGCTTCCGAAGACCAGGCCACCGCGCAGTTAAACCACGTGTGGGATGTGGATGAAAGCGATGAGGACTGGACCTACTCCACCACCGTCGAGCTGTCGCGAACCGACGACGTGTGGCAGGTGGTCTGGGATCCGGCTGTCGCAGTTGAGGGGTTGGCTGCCGGCGAAGTATTGGCGACCTCGTCGGTCCCGGCGGCCCGCGGTGACATCCTCGGCGCCGACGGTGAGGTGCTCGTGACTGACCGTCCGGTCCTCCGCATCGGTCTCGACAAAACCCAGCTCGAGGAAGAGCAGCTCGCAGGATCCGCGCAGGACCTCGCCGACCTTGTCGGAGTGGACCCATCGGCCTTCACCAGCCAGGTGGAGGGGGCGGGCCCGGAGGCTTTCGTGGAGGCGATTGTCCTGCGCGATGACGCCTCACGCACCATAACGGATGACGAGCTCGACGCCGTTCCCGGCGTCCTGGCCCTCCCTGACGAACTTGCCCTCGCCCCCACCCGTACCTTCGCCAGGGAGCTGCTGGGGTCGGTGGGCCAGGCCAGCGCGGAGCTGATTGAGCAGTCCGGCGCCGAGCTGGAAGCCGGGGACGTCACCGGGTTGTCCGGCCTGCAGCTGCAGCACAATGACCAGCTGGCCGGCACCCCCGGCCTGACCATCACGGCGACCCCCGCTGAGCCGGCCGACGGCGTCGAAGCCCGGCCCCTCTTCGAGAAGGATCCGGTGGCTGGTGAGCCCCTGAACATTACCGTTGATCAGTCGCTGCAGGCCCTTGCCGAAGAGGTGCTTGAGGAGGAACCGTCGGCGTCGGCAATCGTTGCAATGCGTCCCTCCACCGGTGAGATCCTCACGGTCGCCAATGGCCCCGGCAGTGCCGGTTTGCAGACCGCACTGTTGGGTCAGTACGCCCCCGGGTCGACGTTCAAGGTTGCCACCTCGCTGGCCTTGCTCCGCGAAGGGTTTACCCCGGAATCTTCCACCCAGTGCACCGAGGAACTGGTGGTCGATGGCCGGTCCTTCAACAACGCCAGCACTTACCCTGCAGCGTTCCTTGGCGATATCCCGCTGTTGCAGACCTTCGCCCAGTCCTGTAACACCGGTTTCATTGCCACCCGCGACGTTGTTTCGCAGGAAAAACTGGCGGCCGCCGCTGCAGATCTCGGCGTGGGGGTCGAAGCGTCGATCGGTATTCCAGCGTTCTTCGGTTCGGTGCCCGAAACTGCAGAAGGCACCGCCCACGCTGCGTCGATGATCGGCCAGGGGGAGGTCCTCGTTTCGCCCCTGGCCCTCGCCGTCATGACCGCGAGCGTGGGGGCAGGTGAGCGTGTTACCCCGACCCTGCTCGCCGCCGATCCGGCCGGGGATATCACCGGGGCCAACTCGTCGCCGTCGCCGGCGGGGACGCCCGGTGCACTCACCGTCGAGGAGGCGGGAACGCTGCAAACCCTGATGGCCGCCGTCGTGGCCGAAGGCGGCGCCACGGTGCTGGCCGATGTGCCGGGCGATCCGGTGCTCGCCAAGACCGGTACCGCCGAGTTTGGTAACGAGGACCCACCGCGGACCCACGCGTGGATCGTTGCGTTGCAGGGTGACCTCGCGGTCGCGGTGTTCGTGGAGGAAGGCGACCTGGGCTCTACATCCGGCGGGCCGCTGATGGCTGCTTTCCTGCGCGGCGCCGCGGAGTAGCTAGCGGAGCTGCGGGACCCTGGTACCGCGCGTCTCGACGATTTCCTTGCCAAGCGGTGTCAGCGAAACCGGGATCATCTTCAGGTTCGCGATGCCGAGCGGGATCCCAATGATGCTCATAAACATGGGAATGGCGGTCAGGACGTGCCCGATGGCCAGCCAGATGCCAGCGACAACAATCCAGATGACGTTGCCGAGCGTCGACAGGGTTGATGCTCGGCCGCCCCGGTCCACTATCGTGCGGCCGAAGGGCCAGATGGCGTAGGCGGCGATCCTGAAGGATGCAATGCCGAAGGGGATGGTCACGATCAGCAGGCAGCAAATCACACCGGCGAGGACGTATCCCAGGGCTAGCCAGATGCCGCCGAAAATCAGCCAGATGACGTTCAGTATTGCGTTCATGGTTTCAATCTTCCTTCATTGCGCACGTTGGGTCCATGGGCGGCCCTCCCGACAAACGAACAGTGCCCCTCCTGCATGGGGAAGGGCACTGTTTGTTTGTCGACGGTTCAGCGTCTACCAGCTAGGGCTGCCAGCTAGTTGCTGCGGCGATCGTTTGATGCAGGTGCAGTGGCACGGCGCGGCCCTGACGGGCGACGTCCGGCACCGGTCGACGGGGTGTGGTTGCGCTGGTTGCCTGGCTCCTGCTTGGCCCCTGATGTGCTGGAGCGGTGAGCGGACTTGCCCTGCGGAGCGACGTCGGCTGCCCGGGCGCCACTGGCGGGACGACGGGTGCGGTTACCGCCACCGTTGCCTGAACCGGCTGGACGGTCGTCGTCGCGACGGCGTGCGCCGCCGGTGGTTGCGCCAGCCGAAGCGCCGGTCTGGCCGCCGAAGCGGGCTCCGCGGGGCTGATCCTGCCGGCGGTCTGACCGGTTACCTGGCTCGGCTGCAACGCGTCCGCGTCCACCACGTCCACCGCGGCCACCCGTTGACGGTGCTGCCGTGCCGCGGCGCTTGCGCTGGGCATTGGCTCCAGTGGAGGCACCGCCCCCACGCTGTGCCTCGCGGGATGCGACCAACGACGCCCGGGTGCGGGGGTCAATCTTCTCCGCGACATCACCGATCAGCTTGCCGACCAGCGGTGAGGTGGCTTTCACGTTCTCGAAGGCGACGTCAACGCCTGCGGCGCGCATCAGCTTCTGCACCTCGGACTTCTGCTCCGGCAGGGTGATCGTGACGACGGTCCCTGACGAACCGGCGCGGGCGGTACGGCCCGAGCGGTGCAGGTATGCCTTGTGTTCGGTGGGTGGGTCCACGTGGACCACCAGTTCGACGTCGTCCACGTGCACACCGCGGGCGGCGACGTCGGTGGCGACCAGAACGCGCACGTCGCCGGAGGAGAACTCGGCGAGGTTCCGGTCACGGGCGTTCTGCGACAGGTTGCCGTGCAGATCGACGGCCGGGATGCCGGCATCGGTCAGGGTCTTGGCCAGTTTACGGGCGTGGTGCTTGGTACGCATGAAGAGCAGACGACGTCCGCTCCCTGAGGCGAGCTGAACGATCAGCTGCTTCTTCTGGGTCTGGTCGCCGACCAGCAGCACGTGGTGCTCCATGGTGGTCACCGAGGCCTGGGGGTCATCGACCGAGTGGGTCAAGGGGTTGGTCAGGTACCGCTGCACGAGCTTGTCCACGCCGTTGTCCAGGGTGGCCGAGAACAGCAGGCGCTGCCCTTCCTTGGGCGTGGTGTCCAGGAGCTTCTTCACGACGGGAAGGAAGCCCAGGTCAGCCATGTGGTCGGCCTCATCCAGGACGGTGATTTCCACGGCGTCGAGGGTGATGAGCTTCTGGCGCATCAGGTCCTCAAGACGGCCGGGGCAGGCGATGACGATGTCGACGCCGGCGCGGAGCGCCTTCTCCTGGCGGGCCTGGGAGACACCGCCGTAGATGACCGTGGTGTTCAGCCCGAGCACTGTGGCCAGCGGCTCAATGGTGGCGTTGATCTGGGTGGCGAGCTCGCGGGTCGGGGCGAGGACCAGGGCCAGGGGGCGACCGGGCTTCCGGCGGTAGGCGGCTTCCTGCTCGGCGAGCCGGGCCACCATGGGCAGCGCGAAGGCGAGGGTCTTACCGGAGCCGGTGCGGCCACGGCCAAGCACGTCGCGGCCAGCCAGGGTGTCCGGCAGGGTTTTGACCTGGATGGGGAACGGTTCGGTGATTCCCTGGGCAGTAAGGGTTTGGACCAGAGCCTTGGGCACACCGAGTGCAGCAAAAGTAGTCATGTAGGTACACGAACTTTCTTCTCATCTTCCCCACGAATCGGTTGACGCGAGGGGTTCGCCGAAGAAAAGTCAGACAGTGTCAACCGCGCTCACAATGTTGGGAGCTCAAATGCGGGACAAAAGAATGCGTTCATCGACGCAAGCTGCGATCGTTTTCCAGCACAGTTGAAGTGATCCCAACCGAGCCGACACGCAGACAAGTACCCCAACTCTATCAGCGAAAGCTGTCCTGAATTTGCCTTGGGGGCGGTTTGGCCGTGGACTGTGGGTGGAAGTGACTGACACCACAGCTATCGGGGGACCCATGACACACTCCGCTGAGACGGTACTCGCCGAAGCTCACGGCATCCAGGACGACCTGGTGCGCCTGCGCCACCGTCTGCACCAGGAGCCGGAGATCGGCCTGCAGCTGCCCCGCACCCAGGAGAAGGTGCTCGAGGCTCTTGACGGCCTGCCCTACGAAATCACCCTGGGCCGGGACACCACCTCGGTGACCGCTGTGCTCCGTGGCCAGGGCGCCTACTCGTCAGCCGACAAGCCGGTGGTCCTCCTGCGCGGAGACATGGATGCCCTGCCCGTCCAGGAGCAGACGGGAGTGGGGTACACCTCGACTATTGACGGGGCCATGCATGCGTGCGGCCACGACCTGCACACCTCGATGCTCGCCGGTGCCGCCACCCTCCTGGCCGAGCGTCGGGCTCAACTCGCCGGCGACGTCGTCCTCATGTTCCAGCCGGGAGAGGAAGGGTTCGACGGCGCAGGGGTGATGATCCGCGAGGGAGTGCTCGAGGTGGCCGGGCGGCTGCCCGACGCCGCATATGGGCTGCACGTCATGTCGGCGCTGGAATCCAATGGCCGGTTGGCGACGCGCCCCGGCACGCTGATGTCGGCGTCGGATGGGCTCTCGGTGACCGTGCATGGAGCCGGCGGGCACGGCTCCGCCCCGCATCTGGCGAAGGATCCCATCACCGCCGCAGCGGAGATGGTGACCGCCCTGCAGGTGATGATTACCCGGCAGTTCAACATGTTCGATCCGGTGGTGGTGACCGTTGGGGTGCTCAGGGCCGGCACCAAACGCAATGTGATCCCCGAGTCGGCCATGTTTGAGGCGACGGTCAGGACGTTCTCGGAGGCAAACCGGGAAAAGCTGCAGCACGTGATCCCGCGGCTTCTGGCGGGCATTGCCGCCGCCCACGGGGTTGAGGTGACCGTTGACTACTCGACCGAATATCCGTTGACCGTCACCGACGACGACGAGACGGTGCGGGCGGAATCGGTCGTCGCCGACCTGTTTGGCTCGGAACGGTACAGCAGAATGGCCCAGCCGCTGAGCGGATCGGAGGACTTCTCGCGGATCCTGGCAGCGGTACCGGGCAGTTTCGTCTTCCTGTCCGCGGCGACGCCCGGCTCCGATCCGCTGAAGAGTGCTTTCAACCATTCTCCGTATGCGACGTTCGACGACAATGTGCTGGGCGACGGTGCAGCCCTGTACACGCAGCTGGCGCTGGCGCGGATCGCCGAACTGGCCGCCGTCGTGAGCTGACTGAGGCCTCCGCTGCAGATACCGGCAGCCGCGCCCAATATGACTACCGCGGCTGCCGGAATCTGCGGCGCTGGCCGGTTCCTGCAGCGCTGGCCGGCCGGGTGCACCGCCCGGCGCGAGGTGCGCTGCCAGTGCTCCTCGCCTAGGGTGGAAATAACGACTAGAGGAGCACTCAATGAAAAAAGTCCTACTTGTACTGACCAGCGTTTCCGAACTCGGCGACACCGGCGAGAAGACCGGCTACAACGTGGCCGAGGCTGCTCACCCATGGAAGGTTTTCAAGGATTCGGGTCACTTCGTTGACTTCGCTTCCATCAAGGGTGGCGTCCCGCCCCGCGACGAGGTCGACACATCCGACCCGATCCAGGTGGCCTTCACCGAGGACGAGACCACCAAGGCCGGCCTGTACAACACGGCACGGGTCGACGTCGTTGATCCTTCGCAGTACGACGCCGTTTACCTGGTCGGCGGGCACGGCACCATGTGGGACTTCCCGGACAGCGAGGGTCTGCAGAAGCTTGTTGCCAGCGTGTACAACGCTGGCGGAGTGGTCGGAGCCGTTTGCCACGGCCCCGCCGGCCTGCTGAACGTAGAGCTGGAGAATGGCCTGCGCCTGATCGAAGGCAAGCGCGTTGCGGCGTTCACCAACGATGAGGAAGTCGCCGCCGACAAGGACAAGATCATTCCGTTCTTCCTTGCTGACCGCCTTGAGGAGCAGGGTGCCACCCATGTTTCGGCTGGTGTCTTCGAGGAGAAGGTCATTGTCGACGAGCGTCTGGTGACCGGCCAGAACCCGGCCTCCGCCGGTGGGGTTGCCAAGGAGATGGAGAAGCTCCTCGCGGAGGTCATCCACCAGGAGAAGGCCGAAGAGCAGGACGAGTCCGAGGCTCTGCGGGCCGAGAAGGACGCCGAGAAGGCGGCAGCGGCCGCGGCAGCCGAGTCGGACCACTAGGCTCCCTCATTTGGGGCCCCGCTTTCCTGGGGCCGCGTTTTCTAGGACGCGCCTGCTGAGAGTGTTGGATTGACCCGCTTGTGCGGGGTCGTTCTGACACTCACTGCGGGCGCGTTTCGTTCGCTTGGATACGCTTAGAACAATGAGCACTAACCCAGCAGCCCCCACTCCACCAGCCGAGCAGCACCTGTCCCAGCCGGTTTCCTTCGTCCGGAGGGGATCGCGCCTCCAAGGCCGGCGCCGCCAGGCGTGGGCGGAACTCGACGGCTTCGTGGTCGACGTCCCACGCAGCACCATGGCCGACACTTCAGTGGATCCCGAGTACCGGTTCGACGCCGCAGCCGAGTTCGACCGTGACGCACCCCTCGTCGTCGAAGTCGGTTCGGGCCTCGGCGAAGCGATCACCCACGCCGCCGAGCTGCAGCCGGACTTCAACTTCCTGGCGCTGGAAGTCTACAAACCGGGCCTCGCCCAGACCCTGCTGCGGATCGAGCAGAAGGGGCTCACCAACGTTCGGATCGCGCAGGCCAACGCTGCCGAGGCCCTCGCCACCATGCTGCCGGAAGGATCCGTCAGCGAACTCTGGGTATTCTTTCCCGACCCCTGGCACAAAACCCGCCACCGGAAGCGCCGCCTGGTCAAAGCGGACTTCGCCGACGTCGCGGCACGAGTGCTCGCACCGGGCGGCCTCTGGCGGCTGGCAACCGACTGGTCCGACTACGCCGTGCAGATGCGCGACGTCCTGGACGCGTCAGATGATTTCACCAACGCGCACGACGGCGAACGCACCGGCGCGGACAGCCCCCTCACCCAGGTGTGGGAAAGCGGGGTGGAACTGGTGGTCGGCGGAGCCCCGGTCAGGGAAGGGAAAGACCCCGTCAGCACCGGAAACACCGGAGTCAATGAGGGAATCGACACCCGCGGCGGGTGGGCCCCCCGCTTTGACGGCCGAATCCTCACCAGCTTCGAGAACAAGGCCCACGAGGCCGGCCGGATGATCTTTGACCTGACCTACCGTCGGGTTTAGGCGAGCGATGACCCCGCCCGCGACGTGGGACGGTCATGCAAAAGGGAGCCGAGCGTATAACCGGATGCTCTGGGCCCTGTTCTTCGCCGGAGTGGCTACCTTTTCCCAGCTGTACTCGGTGCAGAGCGTGCTCACGAGCATCGCCGACGGCTTCTCCATCTCGGCGGCGCAGGCAGCTCTCACCGTGTCTGCCGCCACCATCGGCCTCGCACTGGCGGTCATCCCCTGGTCCTGGGTAGCCGACCGGGCAGGCCGCAAACGCACCATGACCTGGGCCATCAGCGCCGCCGTCGCCTTCGGGCTGCTGGTTCCCCTGGCACCCACCTTTGAGCTGATGCTGGCGCTGCGGTTCCTGGAGGGCACAGCGCTCGGCGGCATCCCCGCCATCGCCCTGGTGTACCTCAACGAGGAGGTGCAGCGGTTACACGCCGCCGTCGCCGCGGGGACGTATGTTGCGGGGACCACCATCGGTGGGCTGTCCGGGCGGCTGGTGGCGGGCCCGGTGGCGGACCTGTTCGATTGGCGCGCCGGTGTACTGGCCGCAAGCCTCATGGCAGCGCTGGCGGCCGTGGCCTTCGTGTGGCTGGCCCCCGCGCCGCGGCGATTCACCCCCGTGGTCAGGGGGATCGGACCGAAGCTGTCTGAACGGATCGTCCACAACCTCAGGTCGCCGAGGCAGCTCGGCCTCTATGCCCAGGGATTTTTGCTGATGGGCGGGTTCGTCGCGGTGTACAACTACCTCGGCTTCCGGCTTGAGCTCCCGCCGTTCGGCCTCCCCGTCGCGGTGATCAGCCTGCTGTTCCTCGCCTACCTGGCCGGAACCGTCACCTCCCGGGTGGCCGGAACCCTGGCCGTCCGGTTTGGCCGGCTTCGGGTGATGCTGGCCGGGATCCCGGTGATAGTCATCGGCCTGCTGATCACGCTCACCGATTCGCTGCCCCTGATTGTCGTAGGTCTGGTGATTTTCACGGGCGGGTTCTTCACCGTTCACGCGGTGGCTGCCGGGTGGACGCCACGACTTGCTGCGCTGGGCAGCGCCCAGGCGTCGAGCCTCTACAACTTCTTCTACTACGCCGGTTCCAGCCTGATTGGCTGGATCGGGGGATTCTTCTTCGGCGGTTTTGGCTGGGCTGGCGTTGTTCTCTTTGCCAGCGCGCTGGCGGTCGTTGCCGGCCTGCTCGCGGCGTCGACCCTCCGCGGCGCGCCAAACCACTAGCCCACCAGATCATCCCGCCCCCCCTCTTGCGCACAGACTGGTTTGCGTGACAACCTAGTTTGCATAATCGGTTAGCGCGTAGTCCAGACCAAGGGGAACCAAATGATTACTCAAGCACCCGACGGCGATCAGCCGCTCGATCTCCACAACGCTCTTCGCGTGGTGAAGAGCGCCGAAGACACTGCTCGTCGTGAGCTCCGCGGCAATGAAGCCCTGCTGTATCTGGTCTGGGGGCTTTCCTGGCTGCTGGGTTTCGGCACCCTGCATGGCTCCCGCTTCGGCTGGCTACCGCTCAGTCATGAGCCCGCGCTAGCCATCTTCTGCGTCTTCCTGGCGGGCGCCGCGGTGGAAACTGTCCGCTGTCGTCAGCAAAGGCAGCAGACCCATGCCTGAGCTGGACCCCATCATCCATGCCGAGGCCCGCCTGCGAGCCATCACCACTCTCAACGAAGTCGGCGAGCGGGACCGCATTGCCTTCACCAAGCTGCGCAAGATCCTGGACATGACAGCGGGCAATCTGTCGACCCACCTGCGCAAGCTCGAGGAGGCGGGGTATGTGGAGATCACCAAGACCATTGAGGGGCGCACTCCCGCCACCTATGTCGCTATCACCGTCAAGGGTAAGGCGGCTTTTGCCGACTACCGGAAGGCCCTGCAGGACCTCCTCGCAGGACTCTCCTGATCATTCGACAGGAGTCACAGTGACCCGCTTTTCCTGACGCGCGGGTGGAATACCAGCGGCAATACCGGTTGGGAATTGCCGGCTGGCGTGTGGCACAGGTCTCACGGTAAACGTTTTGGTCTACAGTGATCTGTACGAAGCGCATTGAGGGGAGCAACCGTGGCGTCTAGTGATGCTTTCGTCAAGCCTGTCGGAATCGAGGATGTTGCTCGAGCGGCCTCCGTGTCGATCACGACCGTCTCTCACGCCTTGAGCGGCAGGGGCAAGGTTGCTGAATCCACCCGGAAGCGCGTGCTGGAGGTCTCCCGCGAACTGGGCTATGCCCCGAACCGGATGGCCAGCGGGTTGAGGAGCAGGCGTTCACAAATCGTCGGCCTGGTATCCGACGACATTGCTACTACACCGTTTGCCACCGGTGTTGTCCTTGGCGCCCAGGATGCCGCGTCAGAGCGCGGCCAGCTTCTGGTGGTCGTGAACTCAAATCGCGATAGTGACATTGAATCAAAACAACTTGCCGCGCTCCTGGCCGCCCAGATTGACGCTGTCGTCTATGCACGAATGTTCCATGAGGATTCCAGCGAATTACCTCCGGAGCTTGATCGAATCCCGTCGGTGCTGGTGGACACTACCGACAGCCGCGGGGAGCTTCGCTCAGTGGTTCCCGATGAGGAGCAGATCGGTCGGCTGGCTACCGAAACCCTCCTGTCCGCTGGCCACACTGCCATCGCTCACCTCACGGTCACCGGGGCCGGGCGCGGCAAAACCGGGCGGGCAACGGGGTACGAGGCGGCGATGCGCGACGCCGGCCTGCAGCCCAGGGTCTTTACCGGCCAGGATACCGGCACCTCGGAATCAGGCCGTGTCGCCTTCACGCACATGATCGAGTCGGCTTCCCAAGATGTCACCGCTGTGTTCTGTTTCAACGATCCGATGGCGATGGGCGTGTATCAGGCGGCCATGAGAATGGGTGTGAGTATCCCCGCGGATCTTTCCTTCATCTCCGTGGACAATTTCGAGCCGGTCGCCGCGGCGCTACAGCCGGGCCTGACAACTGTCGAGTTACCCCATTACGGCATGGGGAGGTGGGCAGTTGATGCGGCGCTGGCGGAGATGACATCGGAGCGACCCGCTGCCCCGTTGGAGACCCGGCTGCCGGGCAAGCTGGTGACCCGAGAGTCGATTTCAGCGCCTCGCGTCGGGGACCTATTCCCGCGCTAGCCGATACACCGTCACGTCTGCACCCACAATGGTCCATGACTTCTCCAGCGCCGCCATCGGTGCGGCGAACACGCCGGCCCGCGAACAAACTTCGACCACGGGCCCGTCGACGATGATGCGAATGTCGCCCGCCCACGGGAAGCTGTATTTCTCATTCTGCAAACAGACCGCGAGATGAGTTGAACCGCGCTCGAAGGAGAGCACCGCGGCATGGTCCTGCCTGATTTCGAAATGGTTCTCAGCCGATGCAGGCCAGAGGATGTCGTACGCCGAACCAGGTAATATCTCCGATCGACGTCTGTCGGGGATTTGATAGTTATCAAGATCGGGATGGGGTGTGAGCATCAACGAATCATCCTCGATCGAAATGCGATACGGAATCGAGTGAGCACCCATCCACTCCGTGCCGGCAATCTCACGGAGCCAGAACATCATGCAGGGCTTGCCCTCGGCGTCCTGGAACGTTGTTGCCGCGTACGGCGAGGGCCCGTAGCTGAGTCGCCGCCAGGTGCGCACGGTGAAGGCGCCGTCGGCGAAGTTACCGAGGGCGTAGACGACGTCGACGAGGACGTCGTCATCCCACACGGAGACGATGAGCGCATGCTGCCCATCAATTTCCACGATCTGGGGGCACTCCCACATGGCTCCGCTCCATAGCGGACGGTTTTCATTCGTCGAACGGCTGAGTACAGGGCCATCCTCGCGCCAGGTGACACCGTCAGTGGACGAATATCCCAGGGCGCCAGCCCGGCCATCCGCGAAGGCGGCACCAACAATCATGTGCCAGCCGTCAGCTGAGCGGATGAAGGACGGATCCCGGAAAGCACTCAGACTCTCCACCACCGGCGGGGACAGCACGATAGGACCCTTTTGCCACTCAATCCAGTCATCGTCAAGGGGGGTCGCCGTCCGCACCGCACCCAGCGCCGGATGGTCACTGGTCACTGACGTATAGAAAATTGTCGGGGTTCCTGCTGCGTCGATGATGAGCGAGCCGGACCAGACACCGTCGTCTCCTTCCCCGGGCACCAGGGCAGGCTTCAGTTCCTCGAGGGAGAACAGGTCCGGGCCGCTGGCGTGGCCCCAGGAACACCCCAGCCCCCAGGCCGTTTGCCCAGGAACATACTGGAAGAAATGGTGGTACCGGCCGTTGGCGAAGGTGATCGCATGGGGATCGTTGATCCACCCCTGCGAGGTGAAATGAAACTGTGGACGCGGCGGCGCAGGGGCAGGTTCCATGGTTCTCCAATCGTTATGTTCCTGAGACCTAAAACGTTTTGTCTTCCAGTGTGATTTTGGTTACAGTCGTTCAACACCAAACGTTTTGGTTATAGTACTCGTCATTGAAAGGACGAAGCGATGAAGCTTCCTAATAAGATCGCCGGCTCACTGACTGTCGCAATAGCGCTCGCCCTCACCGGTTGCTCCGGCGGCGGCGGCGAGGATGGCGGTGGCGACGCCAAAGAAATCACGATTCTGGGCGCGTTCACCGATGTGCAGGCCGCAGCGTTCCAGGCGGATCTCGACAAATGGTCGGAAACGTCTGGCGTCAAGGTCACCTACGACGGCAACACCGACTTCCAGACGGCCGTCGTCTCGCGTGCCAGTGCCGGAAACCCACCCGATATCGCGATCTACCCCCAGCCCGGCGTCCTCAAGAGCCAGACCAACACCCTGTACGCGCTTGAGGACCTTGGCATAGACGTCGCCGCGATTACGGCCGACCAGGCAAACGGACTGGGCACTATCGCCCAGGTTGACGGGAAGACCTACGCGCTGCCCTACTCCATCAACGTCAAGTCACTTGTCTGGTACAACCCGAGTGCCTTCGAAGCAGCAGGCCTCAGCATCCCCAGCACGGATGCGGAATTGACCGAACTGCAGTCCACCATCATCGATGAGGATCTCGGTTCGCCCTGGTGCGTGGGGATGGAATCGGGTGCTGCCACCGGCTGGGTTGCAACAGACTGGCTAGAAGAATACGTGCTGCGCTACGGCGGCCTCGAGCAGTACAACGCCTGGATTGCAGGCGACGTGACCTTCGACAGCGATCTCGTGAAGCAGGCCGGCGAAAAGGTGGCCAGCCAACTGCTGGAAGAGGGAAAGATCAACGGCGGCGGTCCCGCTGCTGCGACGACATCCTTCCAAACCGCCGGCAACCAGCTCTTCGCTGATGGCAAGGACAACGGCCAGTGCTTCATGATGCGTCAGGGTTCATTTATTTCTGACTTCTTCCCCGATGAAATCAAATCCCAGATCGAAGCGGGCGACCTGTCCAACATCGACTTCTTCCAGCTCCCCTCCCCCGAAGGCACCGATGCAGCGATGCTTGGTGGTGGAGACCTCGTCGGAGCGTTCACCGACTCAGATGAAACCAAGCAGGTCATCGAGTACCTCGTGGGCAAAGATTTCGGCACCAATGGATACGCCAGCCAGGCAATCTTCCTTTCCCCGCACAGTGACTTCGATGCCTCGAACTACACCTCGGAATTCCAGAAGAAGGCACAAGACCTCCTCGCCGAGTCGTCAGTCTTCGGCTTCGACGCCTCCGACCAGATGCCCGGAGAAGTTGGCGCAGGAACCGAATGGACCCAGCTGACCAACTGGTTCTCAGGCCAATCCTCCATGGAGGAAGCCTTCACCGCCATCGATGCCTCCTGGCCAGACCGATAACCACCTCCCAAGCGGCCGGGGGCCGATATCTGGTCCCCGGCCGCCTCGGCTCATCCTCGTAGAAACGTCAGGTGGTCCAAGCGATGCCCATCTTCAGCGCACTCATCTCCGTGGTCCTCGGACTCGGCATATCACTACTGATCTTCTGGAGCCTGAACTGGCTCGTCGAGCAGTCAAACAACAAGTGGAAGTCCCGGCTCCTGCCGTACGTCTTCCTAGCCCCGGTCTTCGTGCTGGTGGCAATATTTCTCCTCTACCCGGCTCTGCGCACCATCGTGCAGAGCTTCACCCAAACCAGCCTGAGGCGTGGTGAGGGCGACACTTTCGTAGGTTTCCAGAACTACCAGGAGCTGCTGACCGACCCAGGGTTTCTCGGTGTTCTGCTCAACAACCTGCTGTGGGTCCTCGTTGTCCCTGCAGCTACGGTTGTGATCGGTCTTGCCGTTGCGATCCTCACGGACAAGTTGGGGAAACGCCGGGAGACCACCTTCAAGGCAATGATCTTTGTGCCCATGGCCATCAGCGGCGTCGCAGCCGCGGTCACCTGGAGGTTCATCTACTTCTACGCCCCTCCCGGCAATCCGCAAATCTATCTGCTTAACTCGATCTGGACGGGCCTCACCAATCAGGATCCGGTGCCTTGGCTGACCCTGGACGCGGGTCGTCTCAACAGTTTCCTGATCATGTGCATCGCTATCTGGCTTTATGCCGGCTTTGCCATGGTGCTTCTCTCAGCTGCCATCAAGGCCGTTCCTGAAGAAACCATCGAAGCAGCCCGGTTGGACGGGGCCAGCGAACGACGCGCCTTTTTCCTCGTCATTGTCCCGCAGATTCGCGGCACGATCCTGGCGGTCTTCGTCACCGTTGTCATCTTCGTCATGAAGATCTTCGACATCATCTATGCAATGACCGGAGGCCAGTACAACACCAGCGTGCTTGCCGTGGACTTCTACTCGCAGCTCTTCAGCTTCCAGAATCCCGGCAAGGCTGCCGCTGTGGTCATCCTCCTGATGATCGCTGTGGTCCCCCTCATCGTTTATCAGATCCGCAGCTATAAGGCGCAGGAGGAACTCCGATGACTCTCATCCCTACCCCGGTCGTCGACGAAACCAAAGGCCGAACAACCGTCAATGTCCACCGGAAGAAGCGGCGCCTCAATGCAGCAGGCGAAGCGCAGAAGCCCCACATCATCACCACCCTGATCATGGGGGCCATCGCCCTGATCTGGCTTTTCCCCTTGCTCGGACTGCTCATCACGAGTTTCCGCACCAAAGCCGGGGTCGACGCGACCGGATGGTGGACTGTCTTCGTCGATCCTTTCGGCCAGGGGTGGACGGGACAGAACTTCGTTGATGCGTGGGCCGCTCTCGATGTTGGAACCACGTTCTGGAACTCAGTGGCCGTTACCGTTCCTGCCACCGTGCTACCGGTCATGATCGCGGCGATGGCGGCCTACGCCTTCACCTTCTTTCAGTTCCGCGGTAAGGAAATCTACTTCGGCATCGTGCTGGGGCTGATGGTCGTTCCGGTTCAGCTGGCCATCATCCCCGTCCTCCAGCTGTTCGTCCGGTTCGGCGAAATTACCGGGATCCAGATCATCGGTCAGTACCCGGCAGCGTGGATCGTGCACGCAACGTTCGCGATGCCGCTGGCGATCTACATGCTCCGAAACTACATGCAGACCCTGCCCAACTCACTCATCGAAGCAGCCAAAATCGATGGGGCCAGTCACTTCCAGATTTTTTGGAAACTGGTCGTCCCGATGTCCGTTCCAGCCCTGGCATCATTCGCAATCTTCCAGTTCCTCTGGGTGTGGAACGACTTCCTCGTCGCCTACATCTTCATCCAAAGCGGAGATAACGCCGTGATGACACAGGGGCTGTACACACTCCTGGGTCAATACGGGCAGGGCTGGCAGCGCGTCGCGGCAGGTTCCTTCATCACTCTCGTCGTGCCTCTGCTCATCTTCTTCGGACTGCAACGGTTCTTCGTCCGCGGACTGACGGCCGGGTCCGTGAAGTAAATCCTCGCGGGTGCAGCGCGTGGGCTAGGTTTGACCAGCCGCAGGCACTCAACGCAGCAACCGCAGCGCAGTTGACGCAGAAAAGTCTGGCCGCATCGAGGAGTGTGCGGCCAGACTTTCGTCATCCGATGACCTACCCCGGGCGAGTCGCTGTATTATTTTCTGGCCGCCTGTACATCCGCGCGCATCCTCATCAGGTGCCACCGAGTAATAAGGAGAACTGTGCCGACCACCGCTTCAGGGCTGCCTGATGACCATTTCCAAAAACAGTTGCTGTCCGCGCGGCGGCCTGCGACGTCGGATGCCGACTGGCAGTCCTTTGAGGCGCGGTTCGACCGGGAATTCTCCCGATTGCGATCGCTGTTTCACCGCATCTACGGGCCGGCGGCGGACGCCGAACTGCTGCAGGTGGTACTCGACGCCGCCGCGTCGTGGCAGGACCGCCCAGCGGATCTGAAGGGCATCGACGCCTCCCGCGCCATGACCCCGGACTGGTTCCAGTCCCACCGGATGCTCGGTGGTGTTTGTTACGTGGACCTCTACGCGGGGAACCTCGCCGGCCTGCGCGAGCGGATCCCCTACTTCCGCGAACTCGGCTTGACCTACCTGCACCTGATGCCACTGTTCGCGGCACCGGCAGAGAACTCCGACGGAGGATATGCGGTCTCCAGCTACCGCGACGTCGATCCGGCGCTGGGCACCATGGACGATCTGGCGGCCCTCGCCCGGGAACTGCGCGACAGCGGCATCGCCCTCGTGGTCGACTTCATCTTCAACCACACCTCGAGCGAGCACACCTGGGCCCGCAAAGCCATCGCCGGGGACCCGGAGTACAGAGACTTCTATCTGATCTACCCTGACCGGGAGATGCCCGACGCCTATGAGCGGACCGTCCGCGAGATCTTTCCCGATGACCACCCAGGGTCGTTCGTCCAACTCGAGGACGGACGATGGATTTGGGCTTCCTTTCACTCCTTCCAATGGGACCTCAACTACCGCAACCCACGCGTCTTCCGGGCGATGGCCGGGGAGATGCTGTACCTCGCCAATCAGGGCGTGGACATCATCCGGATGGACGCCGTTGCCTTCATCTGGAAGCAGCTTGGCACCACCTGCGAGAGCCTGCCCGAGGCGCACCTGCTGCTGCAGGCCTTCAACGCGGTTTGCCGACTCGGCGCGCCATCCCTCCTGTTCAAATCCGAGGCGATAGTGCACCCCGACGAGGTGGTGCAGTACATCGACCCGGGCGAGTGCCAGCTCAGCTATAACCCGTTGCAGATGGCCCTCATTTGGAACTCGCTCGCCACCCGGGAGGTCTCCCTGCTCGCCCAGGCCCTCGAACGCCGGCACAGCATCCCGGCGGGCACAGTGTGGGTCAACTATGTGCGCAGCCACGACGACATCGGCTGGACCTTCTCCGACGAAGAGGCCGCCGAGCTCGGCGTCAATGGGCATGACCACCGCCGGTTCCTCAACGCGTTCTACGTCAACCGGTTCCCCGATAGCTTCGCCCGCGGAGTCCCTTTCCAAGACAACCCGCGTACCGGGGACTGCCGCATCTCCGGCACCGCGGCATCCCTCGCCGGGTTGGAAGCAGACGACGACGCCGCCGCTGTTGCACGTATCCTGCTCATCCACTCGATCATCCTCAGCACCGGCGGTATCCCGCTGCTCTATCTGGGCGACGAAGTCGGTCAACTCAACGACTACTCCTACCTCGCGGATCCGGCCAAGGCCGGCGACAGCCGCTGGGTGGGCCGACCCGCCTACCCCGCAGACCGCTACGCGACCCGAACAGACCCCGGCACGGACGCCGGGGCGATTTACACGCGGCTGAGACACCTCATCAAGGTGCGGAAGCAGACACCAGAATTCGGCGGCGGACAACTCGTCCCGTTCAACACCAATAACCCGCATGTCCTCGGCTACCAGCGCCCCGGCCTGCTCGACGGTGAACCCTCGACCGTCGTCGTCTTCGGTAACTTCGCCGACACCCCGCAAAAGATCACCGCTGACACCCTCTCGGGTCTCCCCGACACCGCGCTGGAACTCATCACCGGCGAACGCTGCCGCTTGCACGCACCCCTGACCCTGGAACCCCACGACGTGCGCTGGTATCGAACCCCATGATCCCTTTTCTGAAAGAATGTGCAATGCCTATCCACTTATCAGCGGCGGACACCAGCGTAGTAATCGACGCCTCCGGACCCGGCGTCCCGACCATCCTGCACTGGGGGCCGTCCCTGGGAGCCTTGAACGAGCAGCGGCTCTCAGCACTTGCGGCATCTCTGGTGCCGCAACGCGTCTCCGGGGGCCTCGATGTCCCAGCCCAGCTGTCGATCATTCCGCAGGAAGCGTTTGGCTGGCAAGGCACGCCAGGTTTCACCGGCCACCGGCAGGGGGCGAATATCTTTCCCGCGTTCCGCCACGCTTCGCTCGAGCAGACAGAGGTTGCTGGCGGGCAGGAGGTGGTGTTCACCGCTGACGATGAGGTTGCCCGTCTTCGCGCTACCGGGTCGATCAGCCTCACCGCCGGCGGTGTTCTGCGTCAACAGCTGTCGGTGACGAACACTGGTGACTCCGACTACGAGGTACGGTCGCTGCTGGCATCCGTGCCGTTGCCCGATTCAGCGGTCGAGGTGCTGGATACGACGGGGCGGCATCTGCGCGAACGGAGCCCCCAGCGCCACCTGCTTACCCAGGGAAGCTATCGCAGGGAAAGCCGGCGCGGTCGACCCGGCGCTGACGCCAGCCTCGTGCTGGTCGCTGGCACCCAGTCCTTCGGATTCGAGACAGGTCTGGTGCACGCCATACATCTGGCCTGGAGCGGGAATCATCAACTCAGCGCCGAGAAGACTCCGACGGGCCAGGCATTCCTCAGCGCCGGGGAACTGCTGCTCCCGGAAGAGATCGTCCTCGCGCCAGGCGAGACGTACACAGCCCCGCTGATGATGGCGTCCTGGGGGCACGGCCTCAACCAACTGTCCGCCCGCTTCCATGACGAGGTCCGTTCCCGCCCCGCTCACCCCTCCTCCCGCCGCCCCGTCACGCTCAACACCTGGGAGGCCGTGTACTTCAACCACGACCTCAACCGCCTTACCCGCCTTGCCGACAAGGCAGCCGCCCTGGGCGTGGAACGGTTCGTCCTGGATGACGGCTGGTTCGATGGCCGCCGCGATGACACCTCCAGCCTGGGCGACTGGTTTGTTGACCCCGAGGTCTGGCCCGACGGTCTCACCCCGCTCATCGATCACGTCCGGGGCCTCGGCATGGAATTCGGGCTTTGGTTCGAACCAGAGATGATCAACCTCGACTCCAAGCTCGCTGTGAACCACCCCGACTGGATCATCCAGGCCGAGGGGAGGCTTCCGATCCCGGGCCGCCAGCAGCAGGTCCTGAACCTCGCGAACCCGGCCGCCTACGACTACATCCTGGAATGCATTGACGCGATCCTGAGTTCCCACGACATTTCCTACCTCAAGTGGGACCACAACCGGGACCTGCTCGACGCCGCAGATGCTTCCACCGGTCACGCGGTCGTCCATCAGAACGTCGCTGCCGTGTACCGGTTGATGCGCACGCTCAAGGACCGCCACCCTGGGCTGGAGATCGAGAGCTGTGCCTCCGGCGGAGCCCGCGTGGACCTCGGAGTTCTCGACCAAACCGACCGGATCTGGACCAGCGACTGCATCGATCCCCTTGAGCGGCTGACCATCCAGAAGTACACCGGACTTCTGGTACCTCCCGAACTCATGGGAATGCACATCAGCGGTCCGACCTCCCACTCCACCGGTCGAACCCATACCCTGCCCTTCCGGGCAGCGACAGCGATCTTCGGTCATTACGGCATCGAATGGGATATCTCCACACTCAGCGCGACGGAGACAGCACACCTCAAGGGGTGGATCGACCTCCACGTCCGGTGGCGGGACATCCTCCACACCGGCATCGTCGTTCACTCGGACCTGCCGGATCCGGCGATGGACCTGCGCGGAACGGTCGCCTCCGACCAGTCCGCGGCCCTGTTCGCCTACTCGCTCACCGCCTCCAGCGCGTCCTACCCGCCGGGGAAAATCACCTTCCCCGGCCTTGACCCGGACCGCTCCTACACGCTGCAGCTCGCCAGCCCTTACACGTCCCTTCCGGGCAACGGCCAGTCACCCCTGGCCTGGGCCGAAGCAGCTCTGACCGGCACGCCACTGGAGTTGACCGGGGCCAGCCTCGCCCATGTCGGTATCCAGGCACCCGTCCTGTTCCCCGAGCAGTCCATCCTGATCGAACTTCATGCGACCGGAAGCCTTGGCGCAGCTGACTGAACCAGGCGGGCGCTTCACCCCAGGCTTCACCCCAGGCTTCGCCCCAAGGAAAGCCTGGGGTGACAGTCAAGCGATGCGGGCGGCTCCTGCGCCGGGCAGGACGCTGAAGATGACCGGCGCCCGGAAACGGGCAGCGGAGAAGGCATCCTCGACGGCCGCCCGGATGGTGGGTACATCGTCGACGGCTACAAGCGCGATGGCCGCGCCGCCGAAGCCGCCGCCGGTCATGCGGGCGCCCAGTGCGCCGGCGTCGAGGGCCGCGTCAACGGCCGTGTCCAGTTCGGCACAGGAAATCTCGAAGTCGTCCCGCATCGATGCGTGACTGGCCACCAGCAGCGGGCCGAGCGCAGCGGGTCCCTCGCGGGTGAGGAGCCGGACGGCTTCCTGAACCCGCGCGTTTTCCGTCACGACGTGGCGCACCCGGCGGAACGTCTCCTCGTCGAGGACACCGGCAGCTTCGGCCAGGTCTTTGACTGATAGATCCCGGAGAGCGGGAACGCCCATCAGCTTGGCACCGAGTTCGCAGGAGCGGCGACGCGCCGCGTACCCGCCGGTGGAATGCGAGTGGCTGACGCGGGTGTCGATCACCAGCAGTTCCAGCCCGGCGGCCTCGAGGTCGAGGGGGACGAGCTGGGACTCGCCGGAGCGGCAATCAAGGAAGACGGCGTACCCGGCCTCGCCCAGCAGTGACGCCGACTGGTCCATGATGCCGGTCGGCGCTCCCACCATCCGGTTCTCCGCCAGTTGCCCAATAGCAGCAAGCTCCTGGTGGGATGCCCCCGCCTGAGCGAGCTCGTTTGCCGCGACGGCGACGGAACACTCCAGTGCGGCGGAGGAGGAGAGCCCGGCTCCCACGGGGACGGAGGAGTCGACCAGGAGGTCCATGCCGGGGCAGCGGTAGCCCGACTGTTCGAAGGCCCACAGGACACCGAGCGGATACGCAGCCCAGCCCTCGACACCGCCTTCGGCCAAGTCGTCGAGGTCGGCCGTGACGGCGTCGTCGTCGGGGGCGAAGGTGGACGCGACCCGCACCCACCGGTCCCCGCGGACAGCGGCCGCCACCGTCGTCGAGTGCCGGATGGCGAAGGGCAGGACGAAACCCTCGTTGTAGTCGGTGTGTTCACCGATGACGTTGACGCGTCCCGGCGCTGCCCACAGACCATCGGGTTCAGTGCCGAACCGGTCGGTAAAGGCCGCCGCGAGGTCGTGCGGGGTGGAGGTCATGCGTGGTCCTTCCGGGCTGAAACGGCAGCAGCGTTAGTGGCGGGCGTGGCGCGGCGGAGTGCCTCCGCGACGGTTTCCGGGGTGGTGTCATTGATGAAGGCGCCCATCGCGGCCTCGGAGCCAGCGAGGAACTTCAACTTGTCGGCGGCCCGCCGGGGCGAGGTCAGCTGGAGGTGCAGGTAGCTCGCGGGCCGTAGCCCGTCATCGATCGGTGCCTGCTGCCATGCCGCGATGTACGGCGTGGGGGTGGGGTAGAGGGCGTCGAGCCTGCCAAGGAGCTCCAGGTAGACGGTGGTGAGTTCGTTCCGCTCCTCATCGGTCAGTCCCGCCAGATCGGCGACCTGCCGGTGGGGTACCAGGTGTACCTCGAGGGGCCACCGTGCCGCGAAGGGTACGAAGGCGCTGAAGTGTTTTCCCTCGAGGACCATGCGGTCCCCGGCGCTCCGCTCGGCGGCCAGGGCATGGCCCATGAGGGTCTGCCGCCCGCCCGAGGCTTCGAAGAACGCCGCTGCCCGCGCCGCGAGGGTCGCGGCCCGGGGCGGAATGAACGGGTAGGCGTAGATCTGGCCGTGCGGATGCAACAGTGTCACGCCGATATCGGCGCCACGGTTCTCGAAGCAGAAGACCTGTTTGATTCCGGGCATCGCGGACAGCGCCTCGGTGCGGTGCGCCCAGGCGTCGATGACCGTCCTGGCGCGCTCGGGGCTGAGTGAGCCGAAGGATCCTTCGTGCGCGGAGTCAAACGCCACGACCTCGCACCGTCCTGACGCTGTCGCCGTCGTGCCCCAGCCCGGCGTCTCCGGAAGCCCGCCGAGATCGGGGCCAAACGAGGAAAAGCGGTTCTCGAACACGACGACCTCGTAATCAGAGGCTGGGATCTCCGAGCGGTTCGCCGGCGTCGTCGGGCACAGCGGGCACTGATCCGCGGGCGGCAGATGCGTGCGCGACTGGCGGTGGGCGGCGACGGCGACCCACTCGCCCGACAGTGCGTCGAAGCGCGCGGTACCGGCGGCTCCGCGGGGTGGCAGCCCACGCGTGTCGCGGGTAGCTGCTGCGTCACGGTGTCGCGCAGCGCTGTCCTCGTGCGCGTCGAAGTAGATCAGTTCGCGCCCGTCGGACAGGCGGGTAGGGGTGATGGAGGTCATGGGCGCTCTTCCAGATGAGGATCGAACAGGTGGGGGTCGGGAACGGGTTCGCGGAGGATGCGGGTGAGGGCCCCGTACTCGCTGTCGGGTTGCCGGTCCGTGACCAGGGCCGAAGCCGTGTCCAGCGGAGCGACTCCGGCGAGGCTCACGACGCCGATTTTCGTGGCGTCGGCGAGCACGACGAGTCTGCCGCAGGTGCGCGCGAACGCCTTGTTCGTGTCCGCCTCGGCGAGGTTCGGGGTGGTGATACCTGCGGCTGCGTCCACACCGTGCGCTCCCATGAAGCACAGGTCTGCGCGCAGGGAGGCGATCGTGTTCGTGGCGAGGGGTCCCACGAGCGCCTTCGACGGAGTGAGCTGACCCCCCGAAAGCAGGACCCGCGGTGCACCGTCGCCAGAGGTTGCGCCATGCAAGCGGTGCAGTTCGTCCGCCAGGGGAAGGGAGTTCGTGATGACGGTAAGTCCAGGCACGCGGAACAGGAGTGGGGCCAGAGCGAAGGTCGTGGTGCCGCCCGTGATGGAGACGGTCATGCCGGGTGCAAGGAGGGAAACCGCAATGGCCGCGATCTGCTGCTTCGCTTCCTTCCCACGCATCCTGTTGGCGTCGAACCCCGGCTCCACCGCACTGATCGTGCCGGGACGCACGGCACCGCCATGCACGCGCACGAGCGCCCCGCGCGTTTCGAGGACATCGATGTCCCGGCGGATTGTCATCTCCGAAACGCCGAGGGCCAGCGCGAGTTTGCTGACCCGCACCGCAGGCCGGCGGGTGAGCCTGTCGAGGATGGCGGCATGGCGCTCGGCTGCAAACATGATCCTCCTACCGGCTGTGTGGGCGCGTTGGCACTGCGTATCAGCGGATCACGACACTGCGAGAAGCGAACGGGTTCGCGCGGAAACGAACAAAATCTATCATGATGAACACGGGAAGGGAATAGGCGCTTCCCACTATCCGCTGGTGAGAGTCTCTGTGCCTCTCGGTCCCGACCTCGCTTGACCCCGGGATCGGCGGCGATGCCTTCCCGTGGAACGGTTAGCTGAAGGCGGCCGCTGGCAGGTCCTTCTCGCCGTTCACGATGGCCGACACGATCCGTTCCGCGACGGCTTCCGGGTCCTTCCCCTGCGGAAGGCGAGGCGCGGATCCTGCTATCGCGCGGTTCACCAAGCCCGTCTCGGTGTGCGGCGGCCGAACATCGATTACCCGGATGCCCTGCCGCCGGGTTTCCAGCGTCAACGCTTTACCGAACGCGCTGAGCGCAGCCTTGCTGGCTGAATAGGCTGCCATGCCGGCGGTGGGGCTCTCGGCCACGACGGCGCTGACCTGAATCACCACTGAGTCCTTGTGCAGCTGCGGCAACACCGCCCGGATGAGCCGGATGTACGCCATCAGGTTCACCAGAAGGAGCTCGTCCAGGGTTTCATCGTCGAGCTCCGCGGCTGGGCCGAAAGCCACCACACCGGCGGCGTAGACCAAACCGTCAAGATCCTCGCAAGCGTCCGCGATTTCAGCTGGCGCGCCGGGATGCGTGAGATCGGCTGGGATGGTTCCGGCTACCGAGGTCCCGAGTTCTTCGGCCAGGCTGTCGAGCTTCTCAGTGGACCGTCCGGAAAGGGTCACCCGCGCCCCGGCTGCTACGAGTTGCCGCGCCACGGCGGCGCCGAGCACCCCAGTTGCGCCGATGACCAGGAAATGGTTGCCACTGATTGTTGTCATGCCGCCGAGTCTACCCACGCCGCCCGGGTTGGGCCCTAGTCGCGGGGGTGGTGGTTCTTCAGACGGTCCAGTTCCCGTTCGGTGGCCGAGCTGCCTTCGAGTTCCTCGAAGGCTTCTTCCACCCGCCGCGAGTTGGGGTCCGTCCAGGACAGCTCGTCGTGGGCGGCGGCCCGCGCCTGGACGCGTCGCGCTTCCAGCTCGGCCTGTCGAGCTGCGGCTTCGGCTCCCGCCGCTGCCTGCCCGGACCCGGTAAGTGCGTCCTGCATGCCAAGTTCGGCCTGGGCGGCACCGTGGCGGGCCTTCAGCGTCTGGTAGCGGATGCCATTGTCTTCCACCCGGGTTTCGAGCCGCTGGAGGTTGGAGTCGAGCTGGCGCACCTGGGTGTCGAGATCATCCCGCTGACGGGTGAGGGTTTCGAGGCGCTTGGTGACGGCGAGACTTCGCCGCAGTGCCGCCCGGGCGGCGTCGTCGTCGCCCGCGTTGACCGCGCTGGACGCGCGGCGCTCAAGCTGGTCGAGCTCCGCCCGCGCTTCGCCCGCGAGCAGTTCAAGGCGGTGACGGTTGGCGGCCAGATCAGCAACACTGCGGCGGGCCTGATCCACCAGGTCGAGCTGCTGCCGGTGCGCTTGTTCAACGGTCTGGATGGGGTCTGCGGGCTTCTCCTTGGCAGCGGTCCGGTTGGCCCGGACGATGCGGGAAATGCGGCGGCCAATTGACATGGTGGTGGTTCCCTCAGCCTCTACTGGATTTGGTCGGGGGTGCCGTAGGACTTGCTCCACGCCTGCAGCACATTGATTTCGCGTGTGAGGTGGGTGCTGGCCCGCTGGATTTCGTTGGCACCGCTGGGCTGGCCCGCCTGCATCAACGACCGGCGGAGGTCAGCGGAGAGAGTGCCGTAGGACTGGACCTGCTCCCCAATCCGGCCGGCCAGATCCCGTTTGAGCTGCCGGTCGGGTTCGCGCTCGGCCATTCGCAGCTGGTTCTCGAGTGCCCGCTCCGCACGGAATAGGTCCTCGGCAACGATGGGAAGTTCACCGATCGGGCCGCCGCTCCCGGCTGCAGCATCGAGGGCCCGGCGGGTCGCCTGACCGGAGCGCCGCAGGTCCAGACGCAGCCGCGCGATGCGGCGGACGCCGTCGTCGACCGCGTAGGAACGGGCGGTGAGCACCCCGTTCGAGAAGCCGCGCTGCACCACACCGGAGCGACGGAGCCGCCGGACAATGATCCAGGTGGCGAGGGCCATGCCGAGGCCGATGACCAGCAGCGTCGCCCCACCGATCAGGAGCAGCTGCACGAGCGTTTCACCGAAGTCACCGGCGTCGGAGAACTGTTGAGGCATACCCCCAGTCTGCACCGTAACGGCAAGGGTTTCCAGCGGGGCGCCAGATGTACGGATGTTTATCACGGGCGCCACACGACCATCGCCTGACTCCGCGGCCGGGGGCGCTGACCACGGGAGAGGGTAACGACGTCGCCTGCGAGTCCGGCGGCAAACACCCTGCTTGAGTCAGGCTGACGACGGCGGGACGCCAGCTCGTCGGTCAGCTCCTGAACCCGGTATTGCAGGGCGGCGACCTGATTTTCGAGCTGCAGGATCCGTCGGATACCCTCCAGCGACACCCCCTCCTGGGAAAGCCGCTGTACCTCGCGGAGAGTGGTCACGTCCCGCTGCGAGTAGCGGCGGGCGCGGCCAGGAGCCCGGCTGGGTGTCACCAGCCCGAGCCGGTCATACTGCCGGAGGGTTTGCGGGTGCATGTCCGCCAGTTCGGCGGCGACGGAGATCACGTAGATGGGCAGGCTTGCGTCGATTGCCATCGTGACCTCCTTTCAATGCTGCGTGGGCTTTAGAGTTTCGCTTTGGCGGCGAGGCCCGCTCGCGGGTCGGCGTCGACGGTCGCGGCGGCAAACGCCTCGACAGCAGCCTCTGCGTCCTTGTTCAGTTTCTGCGGGACGACAACGTCGATGGTTACCAGCAAGTCACCGGTCGCCTTTGCTGTGGACACCCCACGCCCCTTTACGCGCAGGGTCCGTCCGGACGGGGTACCGGCGGGGACTTTGACCTTGACCGTGTCACCGGTCAGCGTGGGGACATCGATGTGCGCACCCATTGCAGCCTCCGGGAAGGACACCGGCACGTGGACGCGGATGTTGTCGCCGTCGCGCTGGAAGAATGGATGCGGTTTCACGCTTACGCTGACCATCAGGTCGCCATTACCTGCGGCGCCGGCCTGGCCCTTGCCCCGGACGCGGACCTTTTGTCCGTCCTTGATGCCGGCGGGCACCCGAACATCGATGACTTCACCGGAGGGCTCACGCAGTCCGATGGTGGTGCCGTTAATGGAACCGGCGAAAGAAATGCTGGTGGTCGCCGTACGGTCGGCGCCTTTACGCGGGGTCGGCTGGTAGCCTCCGGGGAACCCACCGCCGCCCTGGCCGAAGCCGCCTCCCCCGCCCTGGCCGAACAGGTCGGCGAACTCGGGTGGAAGGTTGCCGTAGCTGGCGCCTCCGCTACCGCCCGGGCGTTGGCGTCCGGGCCTGGGCTGTCCGGCACCCTGACCGAAGAGGTTGCCGAAGATATCTTCGAAGCCAGCGCCGCCGGCTCCCCCACCGGGACCACCGGCGGTAAAGCGTGCGCCGCCGCCCATGGCACGGATGGCGTCATACTGCTGACGATCCTCAGGATCGGACAACACCGAGTAGGCCTCGGAAATGTCCTTGAACATCTTGTCCGACCCGCCGGTTGCCTGATTCTGGTCCGGATGGTGCTTGCGCGCCAACTTCCGGTACGACTTCTTGATGTCGGCAGCTGTTGCATCTTTGGGGACACCGAGAATTTTATAGAAATCCTTGTCGACCCAATCCTGACTAGCCAATTGGCGTCCCCTTTCGTATATGAATTCAAAGCATAGGTGAGTAGCGGTGGAGCCGGAGCAGTGTCCGACCCGGCGGCTTTAATATTTCAAACGAGCTCTGCGAGCGAAGAAATTTCGTTGCCGCCGGTCGGGCACTGCTCCGGCTTCCCAGGCGCTACTCGGGCACTGCGACGATAACTTGGGCTGCCCGCAGGACGCGGTCGCCCTTCTTGTAACCGGCCCGCAGGATCTGGCTGACGCTGTCGAACTGTACATCGGCACTGGGCTGCTGGATCAGAGCCTCGTGGATGTTCGGGTCGAACTCCACTCCGGTCTCGTCGATCCGGCTTAGGCCGTAGGTCTTCAGCGCGTTTTCCAATTTGGTGGAGATCGCAGCGAAAGGTCCGTCGGCCAGGTCGCCGTGCTGGCGAGCGGCGTCGATGTCGTCCAGGACGGGCATCAGCGAGTTCAACACTCCGATGACTGCCATGTCCCGGGCCACATCCCGGTCGCGCTCGACGCGCTTCCGGTAGTTGACGTACTCGGCCGAGAGGCGTTGCAGGTCGGTACGCAGCTCGGCTTCCACAGCTGAGGCCGATCCGGCGGCGGGTTCGGTGAACCCCTCGCCGTCGATCCCGTTGAGGATTGCCTCGGCCTGGGCCAGCGCATCGCTACCATCGGCGGGCTGCTCCCCGGCGTCGGCTTCCTCAACGGGATCCTGAACGGAGTCCGGGGTCACAGGCTGGTCGGTGTGACCAGCCTGTGCGCCGTCGTCGTCCTGCTGCTGCCCACGGACCTTACCTGTCTCGGGGTCGATCTTCCGGTTATCGCGGAAGCTGACCGGTTCGGACTGGTGCTCTTCTTCGTTTCCGTGGTGCGGCATGACTACTTCTTTTCGGTGTTGTCGTCTTCGTCGACTACCTCGGCGTCGACGATGTCCTCGTCGTTCGAGGACGAGCCAGCGTCAGGCGCCGTTCCATCCTGAGGTGCGTCGGCGCCTGGCGCGGCGGCGTCCTGCTGTGCCGCTGCGTAGATTGCCTCGCCGAGCTTGGTCTGTGACGCCTGAAGCTTCTCAAACGCTGCCTTGACCGTGTCAGCCGATCCGGCTTCCTCAGGGTTGGCTTCGAGTGCCTTCTTCAGTTCGTCGACGTCGGCCTGAACCTCGGTCTTGACGTCCTCGGGCAGCTTGTCCGAGTTGTCGGCGATCAGCTTGTCGACCGAGTAGGCCAACTGCTCGGCACCGTTGCGGGTGTCGGCTGCTTCGCGGCGTTCCTTGTCCTCGGCTGCGTGCTCCTCGGCTTCGCGGACCATACGGTCGATGTCTTCCTTCGACAGCGCGGTGCCGCCGGTGATGGTCATCGACTGCTCGGCGCCGGTGCCCTTGTCCTTGGCGGACACGTGGACGATACCGTTGGCGTCGAGGTCGAAGGTGACCTCAACCTGTGGCACGCCGCGGGGGGCGGGAGCGATTCCGGTCAGTTCGAAGGTACCCAGTGGCTTGTTGTCCCGGGTGAACTCGCGCTCGCCCTGGAAGACCTGGATAGCAACCGATGGCTGGTTGTCGTCGGCGGTGGTGAAGGTTTCGCTGCGCTTGGTGGGGATGGCCGTGTTGCGCTCGATCAGCTTGGTCATCATGCCGCCCTTGGTCTCGATCCCGAGGGACAGAGGGGTGACGTCGATGAGCAGCACGTCCTTACGCTCACCCTTCAGCACGCCTGCCTGGAGTGCGGCGCCGACGGCGACGACCTCATCAGGGTTGACGCCCTTGTTGGGCTCCTTGCCACCGGCGAGTGACTTCACCAGTTCGACGACGGCTGGCATGCGGGTTGAGCCACCGACGAGCACGATGTGGTCGATGTCGGCAACCTTGATGCCTGCTTCAGCGATGACGTCGTTGAATGGCTTCTTGGTGCGATCCAGCAGGTCCTTGGTGAGGTCCTGGAACTTGGCACGGGAGAGGTGCTCGTCCAGGTGGACGGGGCCGTCTGGGGTGACCGAAAGGTACTGGAGGGAGATGTTGGTGGAGCTTGCCGAGGAGAGTTCCTTCTTGGCCTGCTCTGCCGCTTCCTTCAGGCGCTGCAAGGCGATTTTGTCCTTGGACAGGTCAACACCCTTGGCTTTGGCCTGCGACAGCAGGTAGTCAACCACGCGCTGATCCCAGTCGTCGCCGCCGAGGCGGTTGTCACCGGAGGTGGAGCGTACCTGAATGGTGGAGAAGTCGTCTTCATCCTTGCCGACCTCGAGCAGGGAGACGTCAAATGTGCCGCCACCCAGGTCGAAGACCAGGATGAGCTCGTCTTCCTTGCCCTTGTCCAGGCCGTACGCCAGTGCTGCAGCGGTTGGCTCGTTGACAATACGCAGGACGTTCAGGCCTGCGATTTCGCCTGCTTCCTTGGTGGCCTGGCGCTCGGCGTCGTTGAAGTAGGCGGGAACGGTGACGACAGCGTCGGTCACCTTTTCACCCAGGTAGCTTTCGGCGTCGGTCTTCAGCTTCTGAAGGATGCGCGCGGAAATTTCCTGAGCCGTGTAGTTCTTATCGTCGACCTTGACGTTCCAGTCGGTGCCCATGTGGCGCTTGACGGAAGCAATGGTGCGGTCGATGTTGTTGACGGCCTGGCGCTTGGCGATTTCGCCAACCAACACTTCCCCGCCCTTGGAGAACGCAACGATCGAGGGCGTAGTCCGTGCGCCTTCAGCGTTGGCGATAACGGTGGGCTCGCCACCTTCGAGTACGGAAACCACTGAGTTGGTGGTTCCGAGGTCAATACCTACTGCACGTGACATGCGTATTTCCTTTCAACAGCCCGTAATGAGGGGAATCGCTCAGCCCGTAGCCTGGCGAGTATTCGCCTGAAAGCCGGATCTTGAGCGTTCTTCACTCAACTGTACTCCGAGGCCGCAGAGAGTCAAATCTAAGTTGAGTGGGATAGGCTCAACCTTGCGTGCGGAGGCGCATTGAGTCGCCGAACTCCGCGGCGGTGGAGGGCATCAGTGGTTGTTCAGCCGTGAGAGAACGGGCCTTGGTCTGGTGCCGCGCCCCCAAACGGAGCCACCGTCTTTAGGGGCGTCGGGTGGCTCCGTTCAGGATGCCGTCACATGCCCGGCGTCCGAGGTGTGGGTGGCGGTCTCGGTACCATCGACTCCTCTTGAACGAGTTTCCACTCGGGGCCTTGGGAAATCCCTAGGTCAGAACGGAGGCGCCCCGCCGACCGCTTCCATCGCAGCGGCAAACACCGGAAGACTCCGCTGGAGCATGTCTTCATTGGCAGTCAGGGAAATCCTAAAGAAGCCGGGTGTCTCGAAATGCACGCCTGGCATCACAAAGACCCCCTGGGCCGCTAGGGTCGCCACGAATGCCTCGTCGTCGGGGTCCGGCGAGCGCACAAACAGGTAAAACGTTCCTTCCGGGCGGTTGACCCGATAACCCATCTCCTGCAACGCATCAACCATCCGGTCGCGTTTGCGTTGGAGTGCCGGGATATCGATCGAAAACTGTTCGAGTCTGGGCAATGCGTGCTGGAGCACGGCGTTTGGGTAAATCCATCCCATCGCCAGTTGCAGGGCGTCAAGTGCGCTGGCAACCACATCACGATCAGGCAGGTTCGGATGCAACGCCAGATAGCCGATCCGTTCACCCGGCGAAAGATGAGTCTTCCCGTACGAGTAGGCCAGCAGGGTATAGCGGTAAAACTCGATCGGACTATGGAATCGAGCACCGTCAAACACGATGCGGTTATAGGGCTCATCGGAAATGAGATAAATCCGGCGACCAATCGCGGCCGAGCCGCTCTCAAGCACTGCCGCGAGACGTTCGAGCACAGCTGGCGGATAAATCCGGCCGCTGGGGTTGTTGGGAGTGTTGACAATCACCGCACACGTGCGGCTGGTGATCGCCGCTGCAATCTGGTCCACGTCGAGGTCAAAGGTCTCCAAATCCACAGTGACCTTTACGGGGACGAGCCCGGCCTCGATGATGATCGGCTCGTAGAAGAACCACGGTGGAAGGCTGTAGATCACCTCGTCGCCGGGGTCTCCCACTGCCTTGAGCGCGAGGGCGATCGCCGTGAAACCGCCGGTAGTCAGGTGGATGTCCTCGGGACGAAATGGCACCCCAATGAGGCGCTGGAGGGAGGCCGCGGCCGCCTCCTGCGCCTCAGGGGTGTTTTGTTTGTAGGCAAACCATTGGTCGTGGCGTGGAATTGTGGCTTCCTGGAGCGCCGCAACATAGGCCTCTTGCGGCATCTCGTGTGGGTTACCGAAAGTCAGGTCGCAGATGCCTGGCTCGTTCCGGCGCGCAGCATACGTCGAGGACGTGAGGAAAGCATTGAGGAGCCGGTAAGGCTCGGCTGCTGCCACGTTCCCAGCCCGCTGCGATATCGGCGAACTGGCAAGCCCCGGTGTCATCGAACTGGAGCGGTCAGGATCAGGTATTCCCAGCTGCTGGCTGGTCTTTGGCGCCGGACCCTTAGCCAGTGCATCGTTGGCTGGTACGTCATGGTCGGGTGGGTTGGTTTGATCACTCATGATCGCTCCTCAGCTGTCGAATAATCAGCGCGCTGAATCAGTGGAGGCTGTGATGCGACCGATTATTGCCTCCACTGATTCAGCTGTAAAGAGCGCTTCCAGACCAGGCCTTCCCCTCCGCGGAACGGGTTGGAGGGGGCCGCGGACTGCTGCGGTGTTATCTACCCAGAGTGTTATCTACCCACGGTGAGCCGGTTCAGCGCGGTGGCCCTGCTCGTCCCGCCTGCCCGCCGAGCCTGGACCCGACAACCCGGATGACCCGCCGCGGTGCACCGGTCCGGATTCGCGTCCTAGCCGGGATGGCCACCAGATCCGCCGACCCAGGTCGTAGGACAGGGCCGGCACCAGCAGTGAGCGCACGATCAGCGTATCCAACAGCACACCGAAGGCCACGATGAACGCAATTTGGGCAAGGAACAGAATCGGGATGACCCCCAGGGCTGCGAAGGTGGCCGCCAGCACCACACCCGCAGAGGTGATGACTCCGCCGGTGACACCCAGACCCCTCAGAATTCCGGGGCGGGTTCCGATGCGTAGCGATTCCTCCCGGACTCGTGTCATCAGGAAAATGTTGTAATCCACCCCCAATGCCACGAGGAACACGAAGCCAAACAGCGGAACCGACGCATCTGCACCCTCAAAACCGAGCAGGTTGTTGAACACCAGGGCCGACACGCCCAGCGCCGTCGCGAAGGAGAGCACCACGCTGAGGATCAGTAGGACCGGCGCCACGATGGAACGGAGCAGGAGCATCAAGATCACCAGAATCACCGCCAACACGATCGGAATGATCTTCACCAGGTCAGCCTGGGCCGTGTCGTTGGTGTCAATCGCGATCGCGGTTACGCCACCAACCAGTGCCTCTGGGCTGGCGTCGTCCAGTGCGGTCCGCAACTCACGCACCACGTCTTCGGCCTCATCGGAGTCTGCCGGTGACTGCAGTGTGCCGGTAATCAGCACGTTGCCGCCACGGACGACGACGTCGCTGCCGGGTTCGGGAGACTCGGAACTGAGCGCGGCGTCAGTGATGCCGGCCTGGCTCTGCACCACTTCCAGGACAGCATCCTGATCCTGCTCTGGGGCGATCACCGAGACTGGGCTCCCCGAACCGGCGTCGAAGTGGCGCGCCAGGGCTTCCTGCCCGTCCACCGCATTCGATTCCGTGAGGATCAGTGCGGACTGTGGTACTCCGTTAGCCTGCAGTTGGAACAAGCCCAGGGAACCGGCGGCCAGGACGAGGAATGAAGCGATCCAGACGGGTCGGGCGTGCCGGGAGATCAGTGTCGCCACCTTCTTCCAGATGCCACGCAGTCCCTCCAGCCCGGTGGCGTTCACTCCTTCGGGCTGAACGTGGCTGGACCCCAGTTTGGGGCGCAGCGGCCAAAACGCCGACCTGCCGAAGAGCAGGAGAAGAGAGGGCAGCAGTGTCAGGGCAGCCGCCAAGGAGAAGAGGATTCCAATCGCCGCGATCGGACCGAGGCTCCGGTTGGAGTTGAGGTCGGAAAACAATAGACAGAGCAGCGCAACAATAACCGTGGCCCCGGAGGCAAGAATCGGTTCGAACGAGCCGCGGTACGCCACCCGCATCGCGTCC
This sequence comes from Arthrobacter sp. Sr33, assembly GCF_054511195.1. NCBI lineage: Bacteria > Bacillati > Actinomycetota > Actinomycetes > Micrococcales > Micrococcaceae > Arthrobacter > Arthrobacter sp. Sr33. The sequence goes on from NZ_JBTNDD010000003.1 coordinate 237,968, forward strand.
CATTTTGCGGCGTGTTCGCCAAGTGCTTCCCTGAACCGTGCAACAAGCAGCAGCGCGTAATCGGTCGCCGCGCCGATGACCAGGATAAACAGGATTCCCTGGCTCTGACCACTGAGCTGAATCCATCCCCAGTCGGCCAGGGCATAGACCAGAACGATCGATGTGGCCAGCGCAAACACTGAGGTCAGCAGCACCAGGAACGGAAGGATCACAGACCGGTAGACGGACAACAGGATCAGAAAGACCGCTCCCAGCGCCACACTGAGCAACAACCCATCAATGCCGCTGAAGGCGCTTGAGAGGTCGGTGGCAAAACCGGCCGGCCCCGTGACGTACCCGGTGGTACCGTCGGGGATCTCGGCGGTCAGCACCTCCCGAAGCGCCTCTACCACCTCCCCGATCTCGGCGTCGTCCGCTACAAACGCGATGTACTGAATAGCGAATGAATCTTCGGCTGGCACGGGCCCGATGACAGTTGGCGCTCCGGCTTCAGCAGGCTCCAGTCCCTCAACCGCCGCGAGGGAGGTAGCAAGCTCCTCGTACCCACCGAGGTCGGCTGGTGGAATCTCCGTCTCCGATTCGACGACGATCACCGCAGGCAGGGAGTCCGAATCAGTGAATTGGTTCTGCAGTTCACCTGCTTCGGTGGATTCGGCGTTGGCCGGGAGGAACGACGCCTGGTCATTGCTCGAGACTTCCTCCAACTTGCCGAAGGTGGGACCCCCGAACGCGGCGCCCACCAGCCAGATCAGGACGACGACGGCGGGCAACAGGACCCGTAACCACTTGCTGTGCATGATGAACGCCTCTCAACGAAATTATCTCTAAAACAAACTATATCCATCATGGAGATATAATTGGTAGACGGACTAGAGTTGTTTCTTGAGGTAACTGTTGAAACGACGAGGTGAGAGTGAGCATGGCAGAGAACCCCCGGCCCGAACTGATGGCGTTGCTCCAACAGTTCACCGTGGAAACGGATCGGTACGTGGATACTGTCAGCGCGCGGGATTCTCTCTACCGGACAGATCTGAATGCCCTCGGCGTCATGATGGGCGCCGCCCGGGCCGGTGCCGTCGTGACTCCCGGGATGCTGCGCTCCGAACTGCACCTGAGTTCCCCTGCGACTACCGCACTGGTGGACCGCCTGGATAATGCGGGCCATGTGAAACGCTCCAGGAGCGACGTCGACCGGCGGCAGGTCCACCTCGAAATGACCGAGAAGGCAATGGCCACCGGCGGCAAACTTTTCGCCCCACTGGCCCAGCACATCGGTGGCGCGCTGGCACAGTTCTCCACCGAGGAGCAGGAACTGCTGGCCGAGATGATGCGTCAGATCACGAGCGCAACCATCGCCGCGCGAGAGGAAGTAGCGCAGCAACCGGCCGGGTAGTGCTGGTTGCTAGGCTGAGCCAATGGATCGATCACGCGCCAGACAGGACCATTTCGACGCCGTAGTGGTGGGCGGAGGCCATAACGGGCTCGTTGCAGCCACGTACCTGGCCAAGGCGGGCCGGTCGGTGGTGGTCCTCGAGCGCCAGGACCAAGTGGGTGGCGCCGCCGTATCCGCAGAGGCCTTTCCCGGCACGGGAGCGCGACTGTCGCGGTATTCCTACCTGGTGAGCCTCCTCCCCCAGCAGATTATCGACGATTTGGGGTTGGATCTGGAGCTGGTCCGTCGACGATATTCCTCCTACACGCCGGTGGCCGGCGGCACTTCCGGCCTGCTGGTCGACAACGAGGACCGCAAAGCGACCCGAAAGAGTTTCCGCAGGATCGATGCGGGCGACGATGCTGGGGCCTTTGGCGAGTTCTACGGTCGCACCGCGACCCTCGCCGAGCGACTATGGCCCACGTTCACCAAGCCGCTGCTCAGGCGCGCTGAGGCGAGGGAACTGGTCGGCGACGACGAGATTTGGGCCGACTTCATTGAACAGCCGCTCGGTGGGGTAATCGAGCGCTCGGTGGAGTCAGATCTGGTACGTGGGGTACTCCTCACCGACGGCTTGATCAGCACTTTCGCGCGGGCCCACGACGAGGACCTGCAGCAAAACAAGTGCTTCCTCTATCACGTGGTTGGCGGGGGAACCGGGGACTGGGATGTCCCGGTCGGCGGCATGGGAGCAGTCAGCGGTGCCCTGGAACGGGCCGCGCTGGCCGCGGGAGTGGAGATCCGCACGGGGGCCGAGGTGACAGCGGTGGCGCCCAACGGCGTCGTCCATTACCAACCAGCGGAGGAGAACAGCCGCATGCGGAGCGTGACCGGCGAATACGTGCTGGCCAACGTCACGCCCGCTGTGCTGGGTCGGCTGATGGGCGGTCCGGGCGCCGACGGTTTCGCAACCTCCGCAGGTGCGGCCGAGGGCGCCCAGGTCAAAGTCAACCTGCTCCTCTCGCGGCTTCCGAAACTCAAGGACCCCGAGATCAGCCCCGAGCAGGCCTTCGGCGGAACCTTCCACATCAACGAGTTGTACTCGCAGTTGGACACCGCGTACACCGCCGCGGAGAACGGCAGGATCCCATCCCCCTTGCCGATCGAAATCTACTGCCATTCCCTGGCCGATCCGTCGATCCTGTCGGAGTCACTGCGGGAGTCCGGCGCCCACACCCTGACCGTTTTTTCGTTGCAGACCCCGCATCGATTAAGCCATGACGCCGATCACGACGTGCTGCGCGCAGAGCTGCAGGCTGCAGTGCTTGAATCGCTGAACAGCGTGCTGGCCGAGCCCATCGAGGATTGCATCCTGCGCGACGGCGACGGCAAGCCTTGCATTGAAACGAAAACCACCCTCGATCTGGAGGAGACGCTGGGCCTGACCGGCGGGAACATCTTCCACGGTCCGTTGTCGTGGCCGTTCGCCGAGGACGATGCACCCCTGGACACCCCCGCCCAGCGCTGGGGTGTCGCCACCGACCACCAGCGCGTGCTGCTCTGCGGGGCGGGATCCCAACGAGGCGGTGGCGTCAGCGGGCTGGGTGGCCACAGCGCCGCCATGGCCCTCCTCGAGGAGCATTAGAGGTTCAGAAGAAAACGCCGAGTGGAACGCTTAACCGGTCATGTGACTGGTCCCGCCAGTAGAGTGAAAGCCTATTGACCCTGGACCTACCGCGAGTGTCCGCACCGGTGCGGAGCATCGGACGGCCGCTCATCATACCTTGAGGCGAGTTTGAAAAAGACACCAACCGAGGGACCGCGGGCCCTCGTCATCAGTACCAGCCGGGACAGGGGTGCGCTTGCTGCCGTCCGCTCGCTGCGCCAGTCCGGCTGGGTGGTTGGTGTCGGAACTCCCGACGGCGGCGGGATGCTCGGCGCGTCAGTCGCCTGCTCTGCCCGGCATGTGGTGCCACGACCGCGGCTGGATGGCGCCGCATTCATCGAAGGAGTCCGCCGGGCAGTAGCCCTAGGATCCTACGACATCGTGTTCGGCGGCGGCGACGACTGGATGGCGGCACTCGCCACCTATCGGGACGACATTCCCACCCGGGTGGCCCACCCGCCAGCCGACGTCGTGAACGCTGCACTCAACAAGGTTGAACTTTCGGCGCTCGCCCATCAAATCGGCCTGTCGGCGCCCCGCACTGTCCAGGCATCCGATGAGGCGATCGAACAATGGCAAGGGCCGGTGGTAGTCAAGTGCCTGACGCACTGGGCGCACGGCCAGACCAGGCCACACCGGATCGAAGCGAAGCTCTTCCCCGACATCATTTCTGCCGGTCCACAGATCGAGCGGGTCAGGAAGGCCGGCGCCGAACCGATCCTTCAGGAACCGATCAAGGGGCACCTCGGTGCCCTCATCGGGATTTTCCACGACGGCCACCTGGATGGCCGGGTGCAACAAGTCACCTCACGCCTCTGGCCCACTCCAAACGGTGTGTCCACCCGTGCCGAGACGGTCCGGGTGGACGAGGATCTCGCAGCCAGGGTCGAAGCGCTGCTCCGCGAGCTCGGATGGTGGGGGTTGGTGGAGCTGCAGTTCCTGATTGACGACGACGGCGTCCATCACCTGATCGACCTCAACGGCCGCTTCTTCGGTTCGATGGCACTCACCAACGCCGCCCGGCCGGGTCTGACTGATCTGTGGGGGCGTCTGGTGCTCGGCGAGAAGATGCAGACATTGCCCGACGCCGCCCCTGGCATGCGCTACGCGTGGACGGCCGGGGATCTGCGACGGGCCAGCGTCGAACAGCGCGGCGGGCGGGTCGCCGACGTGGTGGATACCCTGCGGTGGGCTGGTCAGGCCCGCCACAGCGTGTGGGATCTGAAAGACCCGGGCCCCACCCTTCACCTTGCCTCGGCCCGGTTACGGCGGATCGATCGAAAGCCAAAATCAGTGGCAGCAGTCACCGGGTAGCTACTCGGCTAACCCCGCCCGCTCCTCCGCGCGACGCCCTTGACCATGTCGAGGGCCAGCAGTCGTTCTGGTGCCCGCAGCAGAATCAGCCCCAACAGGTACACGCCGAGGACCACCATGGCGACTGCCCCGCCGACCACAATGGCCGGCTGCCCAGCCACGATCACCAGGGCGCCGACGCCGGCCGCCCCGGCTACCGCGGCCAGCCCCAACGCGCGCGCTATCAACGCCACGGTGGGCCGCAGCTCCAACCCCCGGTGGCGTCGATGCAGCAGCCAACCGTTCGCCAGGGCCGCGAAGCCCAGTGACGCGGTGGTCGCCAGCGCAATGCCTGCTATCCCCATGATGGGAGCGAGCATGATGTCTCCAACCACATTGATCACCATCGCAATTACCGACACCACCACCGGGGCCCGCGCATCACCCAGCGCATAGGAAGTACTCACCACCACCTGGCGGCACCCGAGGGCCAGCAAGGCGGGCGCGTACCAGGCCAGGGCGGTAGCCGTTGAGGTGATGTCGTCGCCGGTGAAGGCGCCGCGACCAAAGGCCACCTCTGCCAGCGGTTCGGCTGCGATGATCATCACCACGCAGATCGGGGTCAGCACGCTGACCGCGACCGCCAGCCCGCGGCCCACCAGCCGGCGCACCTCGGCGATGTTCTTCGATGAAGCGCTCAACGCCGGGTAGAGAGGTACCAGCAGCGAAGCGATAATCAGGGTCTCCGGCAGGTTGACCAGCCGCCACCCATAGGACAGGGCTGTAATGGCCCCCTCCTCGAGGGTGGAGCCCACCGCACGGTCCACCAGGGTGTTGATATTGGCGATTGCACTGCCCACAAGCATCGGGGGCATCAGCCGCGCCATTTCACGGAATCCCGGGTCCCCAAGGTTCAACCGCGGGCGCACCCGCGTTCCCAACGAAAACAGCGGCGGCAGCTGCAACAGCAGGCGTGCGGCCGACCCGACGACGAACCCGACCGCGAGCGCGGCGATGCCATAGGTGGGCCCAAAGAGTCCGGCGGCGCCGATCATGATGATGTTGAACGGCACGCCCTGCAACGCTGACCAGACCACCCGACCATGTGACTGCGACAGTGAGGCCAATAGGTCCGTCCCAGCGATCAGCACCGTGGCGATCAGGACAATACGGGTCAGCGCCTCGGTTGTCTCGGCCTGTGCGCCATCAAAGCCCGGGGCGATCACCGCGGTGACTGGGCCGACGAAGATACTCATCACCACCCCGCCCACGCCGAGCACGATCATGGTGACGGTGAGCGCGGTGTCGAACCCCGGATGGCCCCGGCAACCGTCCTTCTCCTGGGCAGCCTCGCGGGAGGTGACGGGGATCGCCGACCGGGCCATGGCGTAGGCGATCAGGCCCAGCACAATGTTCATCAGCCCCTGCGCCACGAGGTAGGCGTCGAGCTCGGCACCGGCACCGAAGACGGCAGCAATCACGACGTCACGGACGAACCCGAACAGGGTGGACACGGCGGTTAGGCCGGTCACCAGTAGGGCTGCCCTCCGTATACCTGGCCTAGTCACCCTATGACGATACATTTTGTCGCCGGGATCGCCCGCACTGCGGCGTCAACGGCCCGTTAGGATTGGCTGGTGACTTTTTCTGTCTGGCTGGCTCTGCTCGGAGCGCAGGCCCTCATCAGCTTCAGCCCCGGAGCCGGGGCCGTCAACACCATGAGCAATTCGCTCACGGTGGGCTTCCGCCGGTCCATGTGGGGCATCCTCGGGCAGCAGGTGGCACTCCTCGTTCACATTGCGGTGGTTGCGGCGGGAGTTGGGCTCCTGGTGGCGAGCTCCCCGGTGGCGTTCAATGTCATCCGGTTCGGTGGCGCCGCCTACCTGGTCTATCTGGGTATCAGGAAACTCCTGCAGTCCCCCGATCTCGAGGAGCAGGCCGAGGTCCGCCGGGCCGAGGGCGCCTTTTCCCTGTTCCGCCGGGGCCTGTGGGTGAACCTCCTCAATCCCAAGGCAATCGTGTTCTTCCTTGCTTTCATTCCACAGTTCATCAGGCCGTCCGAGCCGCTGCTGGGTCAGTACGGCATCCTGGCCGGCACGGTCGTGGCGATCGATGTCCTGGTCATGTGGTTCTTCTACGCTGCAACCGCCAAATCGTTCAGACGGTTCACCCAGAATCCTCGTGGGCAGATCGTCCTCAACCGGATCTTTGGCCTACTGTTTGTAGCCGTGGGTATCCTGCTCGCCGTCGCCTAACATCACCCGAGGATCAACAGCCCATGGCACCAAAAGGCGGGACCACCGTCGCACCGTTGATCGTTGCTATCGACGGTCGCTCAGGGGCCGGCAAGACCACCCTCGCCGTCGAGTTGGCGGCACTGCTCCGCGAGCATCACACGGTCAGCCTGTTTCACCTCGAAGACATATACCCGGGCTGGGACGGGTTGGAAACGGGTATGAACCGCTATGTTTCGGCGGTGCTGGAACCCCTTGCCGCCGGGCACACCGCCGAGTGGCGGGCGTGGGACTGGGAGGCCAACGACGACGGGCCAGCACAGCACACGGAACCGGCCGACGTCGTCATCGTTGAGGGTGTTGGAGCGGCCTGCCGGGCCGCACTCGAATTTTTGGACGTCAGCATCTGGGTGGAAGCAACCGAGGATATCCGGCGCACCACGGCTCTGAGCCGTGACGGGGACGCCTACGCGCCGTTTTGGGAGCGGTGGGCAGCGCAGGAGCAAACGTGGCTCAGCCGGGATCAACCTCAGCTCACCGCCGACCTCAGCGTCACCGGGCATCAGGACGTCTCGGCGCCCGAACGGGTCAGGTTGGCCCTCACTGGCCTGCCTCAGTGCGGTTCGCTGCTCGCGGCTGAGCGCGCACAGCGCCGGGCCGTCACCCTGCAGGTGGAGCGTCACGACGGCTGCCCGGATGGCGCCGCCCTGTTCGCCACTCTCTACGGTTCCTCGGAACATGCCGTCTGGCTGGACAGTTCAGCCTCGGCTGCAGGGGTCGGAGGGCGCAGCCGGTTCAGCATCCTGGCCGACGACGGCGGCCAGTTCGGTCAGCTTGCCCGGCACTCCAGCGGGGCAACCGAGATCATTTCGGGGCAGGTCACGGCCCGCATCCCGGGCCCGTTCTTCCGTTGGCTCGATTCGGTCTGGGGCCGCAGGGCGGTGCCCACACCCAGCGACTATCGGTGCGGTTTCACACTGGGCTGGTTGGGTTATCTCGGGTATGAGCTCAAGCGGGAAACCGGTGGCAGTTCCGCGGCTCCTGGCACACTCCCGGACGCAGCCCTGATCTTCGCTGGCCGTGCGGTGGTCCTCGATCACGAGCAGCAGGCAACCTATCTCCTCACCCTGACCGCGCCCGGACATGACCAGGAGGTGCAGCACTGGCTGTCCGCAGCGCGGTTGGCCGTTCGGGAGGCGGACGCGCTCAAGCCGCCGGGCGCCACAGCTTCTCCGAGCGACACAGTTTTTCCAGGCGACACCGTTTCCCCGGGCGCAGACCCGCCGCCGGCCTTCACCTCCCGCGACACCCGCGCCAGCTACCTGGACAAGGTACGCCGCGCCCAGGCCGAGATTAGGGAAGGCAACACCTACGAGGTCTGTCTCACCACCTCTCTCCACGCGCACACGACAGGGTCCCTGAACCCGTTCGATGTGTACCGCGCCCTGCGCCGGGCCAGTCCTGCGCCCTTCGGCCATTTCCTCAGGTTCCCCGGCTTCGCCGTAGCCAGCACATCCCCGGAGCGGTTCCTGCAACTCAGCGCCGGCGGCGCCCTGCGCGCCGAACCGATCAAGGGCACCCGCCGTCGTTCGTCGGACCCGGCAGCGGACCTGGCCCTCCGAACGGACCTTCAGACCTCCCTGAAGGATCGCGCGGAAAACATCATGATCGTTGACCTGTTACGTAACGACCTCTCGCACGTTGCAGTCCCCGGCAGCGTGATCGTCAGCCGGTTGTGTGAGATTGAAAGCTACGCCACCGTGCACCAGATGGTCAGCACCATCGACGCCCAGTTGCGGCCGGGCGTCTCCCGGACCGAGGCCGTCTCCGCGGCGTTCCCGGCCGGCTCGATGACCGGGGCACCGAAAATCAGCACCATGGCCATCCTTGACCGGCTGGAGGCTGCCCCGCGCGGGGTGTATTCGGGCGCCGTCGGCTACTTCTCCCTGACCGGTGCAGCGGACCTCGCCGTCGTCATCCGCACCCTGGTGCTTGAGGACGACGGCGGCGGCACCCGGCTCAGCCTGGGCGTCGGAGGAGCGATCACTGCCGATTCGGATCCGGACGATGAGTGGGAAGAGGTGCGCACCAAAGCGTTCGGCGTGCTGTCAGGCCTCGGGTCCGCGTTCCCGGATAGCTAAGGCTGATGAATGGGGCCGCTGCGCGTCGTTTCACCGCAGGAACGGCCCCCAGGCCAAGGTCCGCCGCTTGCAACCGGCAAGGCTGGCACTGGGGGCCGTTTCTGGTGAGATCCGGCCCCCAGGCTACCCTAGCGGCGGACTTTGCGACGGCCGCTAACGCCCTCGGCGACGCCGATCAGCAGTACTGAGGCGATGACCGCTACGACGAATCCGAGAACATTCAGCTCGAAGATGTCCCCGGTGCCGAGAAGGTTCGCGATGACGCCGCCGATCACTGAACCGGCAAGTCCCAGCAGGAGCGTGGCCAGCAGCCCAAGGTTCTGCTTCCCGGGCTTGATCAGCCGTGCCAGCGCGCCGATGATGAGTCCTGCAACGATAAATCCGATCACAATAACTGTCCGTTCTTTGGGGTCTGCCCCGTTGCTACGAGGCCGCGTGCCATTGGTAACACTACTGATGAAATTCTATCCGGTGCCGGTTGGCACGGGAAAATACGACGGGTGCGGCACCGTCATCCGCGTCAGTGAGGCAACTAAGCTGATCGCATGACTGTTCTTGTGTTCCTGGATCCCGCCCACGACGACGGCCGCGTCGTCGACGCATCACTGCCACAGCTCATGGCGACCGACCTTGGCGCAACGCGCGGGGACGGCATATTCGAGTCCCTGCTGGCCCTCAACGGAGAAGCCCGGAAGGTGCAGGCGCACCTGGACCGGCTCGCCTCATCAGCCCGGGCCCTTGACCTTGATCTCCCGTCCGAGGATGCCTGGCGGCGGGCCATCACCACCGCACTCGACGAGTACGCCGCCGGGGCTCACGTCCAGGCGGATACTGAGCTTGCCGTGAAGCTCATGGTCACCCGTGGGGTTGAGGGAGCTGACGCCCCGACGGCGTGGGTTCAGGTGGCGCCGGTGCCGGCGAAGACCCAGCAGCAGCGCAGGGATGGGCTTGCGGTCCTGTTCCTGGAGCGCGGGTATGACAGCACGGTGGCGCAGCGGGCACCGTGGCTGCTCATGGGTGCCAAGACGCTGTCCTACGCGGTCAACATGGCGGCGGTCCGGTACGCGCGGGCGCACGACGCCGACGACGTCATCTTCACCTCATCGGACGGCAAGGTCCTTGAGGGTCCGACGTCGACAGTCCTCCTGGCACGGGTCCGGGACGGCGTCAAGACCCTGCTGACCCCGCAGCTGGAAAGTGGGATCCTCCCCGGCACATCGCAGAGTGCGTTGTTTACCGTAGCGAAGGCCGCCGGCTGGGAACTCGGGTACGGCCCGCTGGTGCCCGCTGACCTGTACGACGCCGACGGCGTGTGGCTGATTTCCAGCATCCGTCTCCTCGCACCGGTCAACTCCCTTGACGGTCAGCCGATCACCACCACCCCGGAGCTGACCAGGGAGCTGTCGGAGTTGGTGGCGAAAATTTCCTGAGGCCGGTTGTCGAACCCGGCCTACCCCAACCGTCAGGGGAAGGAGTCCGCCAGGCGCTGCACCGAGGGCCGACACTTTATAACGGGCGGCGCCGAACTGCAGCCGCCCACCACGGCACGGATCCTGCGCGGTGGGAGCGTTGGTATGACGACGGCCCGTACCCGGAGACCGCCGAACGGCTGGGCGGTTTCTCCCTGGTGGAAACCGCCGCCCCGGAGGCACTGGCGGAATTCGTCAATGAGTTGTTGGCTGATACCACCGGGCCTGCTGAAAGCCGGGCCATCATTCGACCACGCGAGGGCAGCTAAATGAAAATTGCAGTGTTTCTATACCAGGATGAGTCGATCTGGGCCAACGCCACCGAGGCCGAAGTGGAACAGTACATGGCCCAGCACGACGCCTTTTCCGAGGCGGCCCGCCAGCAGGGAAAGATCGTCGCGGGTGAGGCGCTCCCCAGCGTCTCGACCGCGACGACGGTGCGCCGCCGCGGTGACCAGGTGAGTCTCACCGACGGCCCGTTCGCCGAAACGGCCGAGCAGTTGGGTGGTTTTTACGTGTTGGACGTCCCCGATCTGGGTGTGGCGGTGGAACTGGTGAAGTTGCTGCCCGAATACACGGTTGAGTTGCGCCCCATCACCGACTACTGACCGGATTCCTGACGCTGCCAGGCCCGTCCGACGACGCGGCCGCTGCACTTCAGCGGGCCTGGCAGGGTCGCTGGGCTCGGCTGCTTGCGCTGCTCGTGGGCCACTTCGACCCGGCGCCCCTAGGAGGCGCCGATCAGGAAGTTCCACGTCCCCGCCCACACCGCCGCGGCCACCGCGGTCCCGGCGATCAGCACCCCGGCGAGGCAGACCCAGAGGTCCAGCCGGGTAAAAGTGCTTTCCCTCGCCCAGGTCCGGTCGCCGGCCCCGAATCCGCGCGCCTCCATTGCCATCGCGAGCCGGGTGGCCCGCCGGATCGCCTGCACAATCAGACCAAACCCCTGCCCCAGGAAATTCCTCAACCGGGCTACCGGATTGCCTTCAAACCCGACGCCGCGGGCGTGCCGGGCCAGCCCGAGGGTCCTCCATTCGTCCACCAGCAGCCCAACGAGGCGCAGCCCCGCAAGCGCGCCGAGCACAAACCGGTGCGGCATCCGCAGCTTTTGCGCCAGGGCATCGGCCAGGTCCGTCGGATCGGTAGTGGTGAGCAGGAAAATTCCGGGCAGGGCGATGGCCAACCCGCGCAGGCCAATCGCAATGCCCGAGTTCACCGAATCCTGGGTGAACAGAATCGGGCCGAACTCCAGCAGGACAGCGCCGGTCTTCTCGGCGAGCAGCGCCGTACCGTAGGCGGCAACCACTGCCGCCAGCACCAGAGGCCAGGTCCGCTTCAGCAGTTGCCAGGCGCTGATCCCCAGCAGCGGGAGCAGCAGCAACTCGCTCACGAGGACGACGGCGGCGCTGACCCAGTCGATGCTGAGCATCACCACCACGGTGACCAGCACGGCAGCGAACAGTTTGGATAGCGGGTTGGCCCGCGGCAGGAGCCGGCCCGTGAGGTGGGGGGTCAGAACGTCAACACTCACGGACGCACCTCCACGTCGGCTCTGCCGTCGGCGACCCGTAGCAGCCTGCTGCCCAGCGCGTCGGTGAACTCCTGGTCGTGGGTGACCGCCAGCAGGCTGCCGCCGTCCTGGATCAGTTCGGCAAGCAGCGCGACGAGTTCGGCCCAGGTGTTGGCATCCTGCCCGAAGGTCGGTTCGTCCAGGACCAGGATGTCCGGGTCTGTTGCCAGCATGGTCGCCACCGAAAGCCGCCGCTTTTCACCGCCGGACAGGGTGAAGGGGTTTGCCTGCAGCAGGGAGGTCAGTCTCAACCGCTCGGCGATGGGATCCACCCGCCGCCGGACCGCCGCCTCGTCAGTACCCCCTAGCCGCCGCGGACCAAATTCCAGCTCGTCGATTACCCGGTTGGTGAGGAACTGGTGCTCGGGTTCCTGGAACACCGTCCCAATCCTGGTCACCAGTTGCGCTGATTTCCAGGCGTGCGGGCTACTCCCGGCTCCGCGGGAGAGGGCCGGTGCGGCCTCCAACTGGCCGCGCCGCGCCGGCAACAACCCGGCCAGGGTCAGCGCAAGCGTCGATTTTCCGCCACCGTTGGGGCCCACGATGCCCAGGGATGAGCCGGCGGTGAGGGCGACGTCGACGCCGTCGAGCACCGCCGGTCCCCGTTTGGCCCGCGCCACTGATAGTCCCCTGGCAGTAAGCAGCTCCTCCCCCGGTGAGGATAGCTGCGTGGGAACCGACGGTTGATGACCGGGGAGCCACACCCCCGCCGCCGCCAGCCGGGCCCGGGTCGACGCGTCGGTCAGCACCGTGCCTGGGGGGCCGTCGGCGAGGATCCCGCCGTCGGCCGCCAGCACCACCACCCGATCCACCACATCGGCCCACACCGCCACCCGATGCTCTACCACCACAAGGGTGGCGCCGGTGCGGTCCAGGACCCGCCCGACGGCGTCCCTTACCTCCAGCACACCGGCCGGGTCGAGATTGGCGGTCGGTTCGTCAAGCAGCAGGAGCCCGGGTTGCATCGCCAGCACCGCCGCCAACGCCAGGCGTTGCTTCTGGCCGCCGGACAACGCACTGGTGGACCGATCCAACGGCACCTCAAGCCCCACGTCGTCGAGCGCCCGCCGAACCCGCTGCCAGATCTGGTCGCGCGGTACGGCCTGGTTCTCGGCGCCGAAGGCCACCTCGTCACCGACCCGGGCCAGCACAATCTGAGAGTCCGGGTCCTGAAGCACCAGCCCCGCGCGACCGCGCACCTCACCGGGAGGCCGCCCGTCGAGGGTGAGGGAACCGTGCTGTTCGCCCTGCCCCTCATCGCCGAGGACACCAGCCAACCCGTGCAGCAGGGTCGACTTCCCGGACCCTGACGCGCCGAGCAGCAGCACCCGTTCTCCGGGCGCTACTGTCAGGTCAACGTCCCGGACCGCCGGGGTTTTCCGGCCGGCGTGCCGCCAGCTCCAGCCTTGCGCGCTGATGCTGACGGCCGACGGCGTATTTCCGTGGTCAGCCATACCGGTTAGACGTCAGCCGTTCGTCCGGAGGCGAAAGCCGACAGCACCCCCGTCTTGGCCAGGGCACGGACCGCCAGCCACGACACCAGGCCAGCGATAATCACGCCCGAGATCGAGGCGAACACCACGTACATCAGTTGCCATTCGAAGGCCCAGAGGGCGTTGTACAGGATGTTCTCGCTGATCGAGAGGGCCAGGCCCGCGCCAAGCCCGGCGAGCAAAGCCACCCCGAGGTTCCACCTGCGGTACAGGAACAAGAGGAAGATGAGCTCGGCCCCGACGCCCTGAATGGCTCCGGAGAGCAACGTGGTCAACCCGAACTGGGTGCCCAGCAGCGCTGAAACCGCTGCAGCCAGCACTTCGCAGTAGATGGCTGCTCCGGGTTTCCTGATGATCAGACCGCCAAGTACCCCCGCGATCAGCCAGCCACCTGTGTAGAGACCGGCCAACGGCGGGAACGCTCCGGTCAAGGCAGCGATGCCCGTGTAGCCGGCCGACCATGCGAAGAACACCACCCCGACGGCGACCGCCACCACCGAGGCAACGACAATGTCGACCACCCGCCATTGATATCGGGCGCGCAGCGTCGACGTGTTTTGAGTTGGTGCAGTTGATGAAGCCATGTGAATTTACCTCCTGAGGTACAGGAGGGGAGGGTATCCGGGCCCATGGCGGGTGCCACCGGCCGGGCACCCTGAGATACTCGACTCCCTTCGCCGGTACTAGCCGGATCAGGTTCGAGGGTCTGCGGTAGGCCGCACTCTCAGCGCCCGTCCATCTGGATGGACGGCGCTCCCCTGTCGTATGTTTAGCAATTTCAACTCTACACCTGAGAGGTTCGTACCCACCACGGTGGCCGGCGGCGGGCTCCCGGCTGTGCTGGTGCGTCTCACCTCAACAGGAAAACGCTAGGCTTGAGAAAAGAGCCACCATCGAAGGAGACACCATGAATCAGCTTATGAAACTGCTGGGCGTAGCACTGAGCCTTGGCGCGGGCATCGCCGGAGCCAAGGTCGTGGATTTCATCTGGCACAAGACCACCGGCAAAGCCTCACCGAAGGACGAGGACGGGCTCGAAAACAGCCTCCGTTCCGCCCTCGCGTTCGCGCTGATCTCCGGTGCCGTGCGCGCCGTCCTGCAGGTCCTCACCAACCGCACCACGCAGCGGGCAGCCAACCGGTTCGCGAAGTCCCGCGACCTGACGTAGGTCCTATTTACGTCTCATCGGGGCGCTCGGTCGGATTCCGGCCGGGCGCCCTCTTGTTGGCGGCGTTCTCCACCACCTCGTCAAGTTCATCCATGCTGAGCAGGTCTCGCCGCAGGTGTTTGGTGCGGTATCCCGCCCGGCCCACCATGTGGGCTGAGACGGGGACGGTGAGGAGCATGAAAATCCAGCACACCAGCAGGACCGGGATCAACACCCAGCTGCGCATCTGTAAGCCCATGGCCAGAAGGAACAGCAGCAGTCCCAGCACCTGAGGTTTGGTTGCCGCGTGCATCCGGGTGAGGAGGTCAGGGAAACGGAGCAGGCCGACGCCGGCAGCAACCGACATCAGTGCCCCTCCGATCATGAGAACGGCTGTCACCACGTCAATGAGAGTCTCGCTCATGCCCTACTTCCTGTCCGTGACGAACCGGGCGACGGTCACGGATCCAATGAATCCGATCACCGAAATCCCGACCAGAAGCACAATATTGTCCAGGTGCCGGTTCACTGCCATGTCCACGGCCAGCGCTCCACCAATGATGGCGAGCAGCACATCGATCGCGAGCACCCGGTCCAGGATCGAGGGGCCTCGCGCAATCCGATACAAAGCGCACAGGGCGGCGAATCCGAGCAACAGTCCCACAATAATTACGGCGCTCGTCATTTCCGGATCCCCTCCTCACGCTCTTCGTTCTCCTGATCGAACCGGACCTCAGTCTGCAGCAGCGCCAGATCATCCCGGGTTCCCATAATCCTGATCAGCCAGGCTTCGGTGGCCCGCACATCGGACCTGATCTTCGCCGCACCCTCCGGCGTCTTCACATTCAGGCAGTGCAGGTACAGCGTGGAGGTAGAGCGGTCCACCTCCACCACCAGCGATCCGGGGATCAGGGAGAGCGCGTGCCCGGTGACGGTCACCAGAAGGTCGGACTGGCTCCGAAGCTGGACTGCCACCACCGCGTTGACAAGCCTCGGGCCCTGCGTGAGCGAGAGCCAAAACACTTCGAAACTCGCCACCACGAGCTTGTACAGGAATCGTCCGATGAACGGGACCGCGTACAACACGTTGAATCGGCCGCTGAGCTCCACCGGCGGCAGGTACAGCAGGTTGGCCACTGCGTAGGCGATCAGGCCGCCAAAAATGAGGTTCCCCGGACTGAAGTCCTGCCACAGTGCGCCCCAGACGATGACCAGCCAGATAATCAGGGGCAGTTCCGTGATGAAGGGGATCTTCTGTCGGCTCATGGCGCGCTCCCTTCGCCCAGGACCGCTTCAATGTAATCGGTCCGCTCCAGCATGTTCTGCGCAGCGTTGTCGCTGATTTCAAACAACGGACCCGCCAGGAGGGTAAGGGTGACTCCCAGACCGACCAGGCCCATGGTGGGACCGACCATGGTGCGGGGTAGCAGGTTCACCGCTTTGCGCCCGGAGAACCGCCCAGTGGTCTCGCTGTTGACGCGCTGCGAGGTGCGAACGGCTGATCCGTCTGCCTTGGTGGCGAGCAGGATGGGATCCGGGTGCAGTGCGTCTTCGGGGCGGCGCCAGAAGGCGCGGTTCCAGACGCGGGCAATCGCCAGCAGGGTCAGGAGGCTGGTGAGCACACTGGCGCCAACCGCCACATAGGCGATGGGTGTGCCCAGTTCGACGCCGGCCTGCAGGATACCCAGCTTGCCGAGGAACCCGGAGAAGGGCGGTATTCCGGCCAGATTCATTGCCGGGATGAAGAACAGTACGCCAAGTAGCGGCGATAGCTTGGCGAGCCCACCAAGGCGATCCATATTGGCGGTCCCACCACGGCGTTCAATCAACCCGGTCACCAGGAACAGGCTGGTCTGCACCGTGATGTGGTGCGCCACGTAGAAGATCGCGGCGCCCAATCCGACGACGGTTGAGATCGCCAGCCCGAAGATCATGAACCCGATGTGGCTGACCAGGGTGAAGGACAACATTCGTTTGATATCCGACTGCGCCAAGGCCCCGAGGATCCCCACCACCATGGTGAGGATTGCCACCACCATCAGCAGGGTGTTGATGCGGTCGCCCGGGAAGAGCAGCGTCTCGGTGCGCACCATTGCGTAGACGCCCACCTTGGTGAGCAGGCCAGCGAACACGGCAGTTACCGGTGCGGGCGCTGTCGGATAGGAGTCAGGCAGCCAGAAGGACAGGGGGAAAACGGCTGCCTTGATTCCGAACGCCACCAAGAGCATCAGGTGCAGCATCATCTGCGTGGCAGGGTCGATCTCCCCGAGCTTCACCGCAAGATCGGCCAGGTTGATGGTTCCCGTTGCGGCATAGATCATGCCGATCGCAATCAGGAAGAGCAGCGACGACACCACGCTGACCACCACGTAGGTCACTCCCGCGCGGATCCGCTGGGTGGTTCCGCCGAGGGTCATCAGCACATAGCTGGCCGTCAGCAGGATTTCAAAGCCCACATACAGGTTGAACAGGTCGCCGGACATGAACGCGTTGGAGACGCCGGCCACCAGGATCAGGTAGGTGGGGTGAAAGATCGAGATGGGGCCGTCTTCATCGCCGTCGGTCATGCCCTGCCCGGTGGCGTAAATCAGCACCGCGAGGCTGATCGCCGTCGAAATAACCAGCATGAGGGCGGAAAACTGGTCGACCACCAGGGTGATGCCGAACGGCGGCATCCACCCACCAATGAACACCGCGGTGGCTCCGTGCTCTGCGGCATTCTGCAGGAGGAACAGTTCGAGGATCAGTGTGATGCTCAGGGTCGAAATGCTGACCGCCCGCTGCGAGCGGGAATGCCGGATCAGGAGGAAGGCAACCGCTGCGCCAAGGAACGGGAGGACCACGGCCAGCGGTGCGAGGCTTGCAATGTTCACCGTGGCTCCTTCGGTTCGGAGGGAAGATCAAGGACGCCCGCGTTTTGAGAGCCGGGTGCTTCCTCGGCTTCCTCCAGCGGGGTGAACTCGGTGGTTTCTTCGGGGACATCGGCGTCGTCTTCAGCGTCGAAGCTGCCCTGACTGGCGACCCTGCGGTCCTCCATATCGTCCTGGACCTCGTCGCGGCGGCCCAGCACCCAGGACCGGTAGATGATGCCCAGCATGAAGGCGGTCACGGCGAAGGAAATCACAATGGCGGTCAGAATCAGGGCTTGGGGCAGCGGATCCGAGTAGGCGTCGGCGGCGATCTCCTCCGAGTACAGGGGGGCGACGCCGGCCCGACCGCCAGCGGAAAGCAACAGGATGTTGGCGCCGTTGGCCAGCAGGATCAGACCCAGCAGGACCCGGGTCAGGCTGCGTTCCAGCAGCAGGTAGATGCCCCCCGCGAAGAGGGCTGCCATGACCACCAGCAGGGTGATGTTGACGCTCATCGAGCTACTCCCTCGCCGGTTTCGGTATGTTCTTGCTGTTGTAGCTTCATCTCGCTCGGGTCGTTCTTCGCCGAGAGGCCCTCGCTGCGTTCATCGATCTCCGAGCCCAGGCTGCGCAGCACGTCGAGCACCAGCCCGACGACCACCAGGTACACACCAATGTCGAAAATGGTCGAGGTGACGAACTTGACGTCGCCGAAGACCGGCAACCAGAACTCCAGGATGGCCGTCTGGAGGATCTGGCCTCCCAGCAGCAGCGGGATCAGCGCGCTCAGGGAGGTGGTCGCCATACCCGCGCCGAGCAGGACCCCCGCGCTCACCGGGCTGGCTTCCGCCAGTTCAAATCGGCCACCCGCCAGATAGCGCACGGTCAGCGCCAGCCCCGCCAACAGTCCACCCGCGAATCCACCGCCCGGCAGGTTGTGACCGGCGAGGAGGAGGTAAATGGAGAAGATAATGATCGAGTGGAAGAGCAGCCGGGTGACGACTTCGAAGATGATCGATCGGCGTTCGGGCGCGAGGGTCCGGCCGGCGACCAGCCACGCGTCCCGGGAGACTGACGAGAACTTCTTCGCCAACTCCAGTGCTGCGGCTTCCCGACCGAACTCGGCAATGGGTTCCTGGCCGCGATCGACGGATCCGGATTTGACGGTCTCTGCCCGCTGGCGGGTATCGCCCCGGCCACGGATGAAGATCAGGCTGGCGATGCCGGTGGCTGCGATGGCCAGTACTGAAATTTCCCCGTACGTGTCCCAGGCCCTGATATCGACCAGGGTGACGTTGACGATGTTCTCTCCACCGCCGCCCTCGTAGGCCAGACCCGGGTACTCCAGTGACACCGGGCTGGCGACCCGTGATGCCATGGATGACATGGCGATTGCCACCATCACCAGGCCGAAGGAAATTCCCAGCACGGCGCGCAGCAACCGGTACCGTCCCGGCTCCCGCTGCCACAGCCGCGCGGGTAGCGAGCGCAGCGCGAGCACAAAAGCCACCAACACAATGGTTTCCACCAGCATCTGGGTCAACGCCAGGTCCGGCGCACCCTGCAGCGCGAAGATGAGGGCCATCCCGTACCCGGTCACCCCGACCATGAGCACTGCCATGAACCGCTT
Organism: Arthrobacter sp. Sr33; assembly: GCF_054511195.1. Lineage (NCBI taxonomy): Bacteria > Bacillati > Actinomycetota > Actinomycetes > Micrococcales > Micrococcaceae > Arthrobacter > Arthrobacter sp. Sr33. The sequence continues at coordinate 256,832 of NZ_JBTNDD010000003.1, forward strand.
GGTAGCGCGGACCGCAGCCAGAATGCCGATAATGATGACGACGCCGGCCGCCACCTGCGCTGGTGAATCAGCGATATGCCACCGATCCGGGAGCGGTGCATCGTAGAACAGGATCGCCGCCAGGGGGGCGAGGATGGCCATGGTCAGAATGACGAAGAGGTAGAACGCCAGCGAACCGCGCTGGGTGCGGCCGGTGATCCAGACGGCGACGTCGTCGAGCGTGCCGATGGTGTACTTGTAGCCGCGTTCAGCGTCGACCACTGAGGGAACCCTGGACTGGGCTCGCTCGACGTGGGCCCGGAACCAGAACAGCAGAATACCGACGGCGATGGTCACTACGGAGAGCAGCAGCGCGGGAGTGAACCCGTGCCAGAGGGCGAGGTAACTTTCCTCGCCGTCGGCTTCGAAGAGGGTGACGTAGGGCTGGATGATGGAATCCACTGGTGCAGGCCAGAAGCCGAGGACCACGGTGAATACGGTGAGCAGCGCCGGCGCGAAGAGGAAGGATTTCTCCACCTGCGTGAACGGGGTGGCGGCTTTGCCCTTGCAGGCGAACCCGCCCCAGACGAATCGCGCACTGTAGGCGAAGGTCAGGGCAGAACCAACAACGATGCCGACAAGCAGGAGTGTGCCGACGGGGGTGGGATCGATCTCCGCCTGGTGAACGAAGGTCTCGAAGACGGATTCCTTGGCCACGAAGCCCAGCAGCGGTGGGAGTCCCGCCATCGACGCAGCGGCGATCGTGGCGATCACGGCCAGGGCGGGGGCGGTTTTCCTGATTCCCGCGAGTTTGCGGATGTCCCGGGTGCCAGCCTGATGGTCGATGATGCCTACCACCAGGAACAGGGTGGCCTTGAACAGACCGTGGGCCAGGAGGAGGCCCAAACCGGCCAGCGCCCCGCCGGGGCCGCCGAGGCCGACCACCATCGTGAGGAACCCGAGCTGACTCACCGTTCCATACGCGAGAATCAGTTTCAGGTCATGCTGGCGTAGCGCCCGCCAACCGCCCACGAGCATGGTGGCAAGGCCGATTATCAACACCATCGGCAGCCAGGAGGCAGCATCAGCGAACCCCGGCGCGAACCGGGCGACCAGGTAAATACCAGCCTTCACCATCGCCGCGGCGTGCAGGTAGGCGCTCACCGGGGTGGGCGCCGCCATCGCACCGGGTAGCCAGAAGTGGAACGGGACCAACGCGGATTTGGTGAGGGCACCAACGAGGATCAGCCCGATGGCGACGTCGATCACCAGTCCGTTGGACAACAGCGACTCGGACTGCGCCATAATGTCCGAGATCCGGTAAGTCCCGGCGGTCTGGCCCAGCATGATCATGCCGACCAGCATGGTCAGACCGCCGAAGGTGGTAACGATCAGGGCCTGAAGAGCCGCGCGGCGCGCCGCCAGACGATGCCGCGAGTAACCGATCAGCAGGTAGGACAGGACAGTGGTCAGTTCCCAGAAAATGAACAGCAGGATCATGTTGTCGGCGGTGACCAGGCCGAACATGGCCCCAGCGAACGCGAGCAGTTGGGCGCCGAACGGGCCGATGTTCGGTTCGTCCTGCTTGAAGTACCGTGCACAGTAGAACAGGACCAGGGCGCCGATACCCAGGATCAGGATCGACAGTATTGCCGCCAGGGCATCCATCCGGAAAGCCAGCTCAAGGTTGAGACCGGGAATCCACTGGAAGGCTATCGAGGGCGGGGCATTGGGCTGGCCCTCGAGGAGACTCTGCCCCTCGCCCGTGTACTGGTCGAAGGTGATGACCAACCAGACGAAGGCCGCTCCGGGAACCGCCCCGATCACGTAGAAGGCCGAGCGGCCGAGCCGGCGGAAGATCAACGGCGCGACAAAGGCTACCGCGAATAACGCGATGAGCACGATTAGCACGATGATCTCCTGATCTCTCAGATGAGACGGTCAGCTGATAGACAGCGCGGACGGTCAGGGGCTTCGACTTATTCTACCTGTGGAATACAGGCCGTCCCGACGTATTACGCCGTCGGCGACTGTTTCGGGGTTTCCGGAATACCGTGCCTGACCCGCGCGTTTGTGCGATCAACGGAAGATGCTCATGGGTTTGCGGGTATCCGCGGGATAGCATTCACCGTATGAGCGTGGATCCTCCCCAGCCGGTGCCGTCCCATCCAGTTCCAGCTGCCCGGCCGGAGGGTATGACATCGGGCACGACGGCGTCCGGTGCGGGCCGTCTGCTGTCCCGGCCGGTCCTCGCGTGGGCCTCCTGGGACTGGGGATCGGCCGCCTTCAACGCGGTCATGACCACCTTCGTGTTCACCGTGTATCTGACCAGCGACGCGTTTGGTGGGGAGGCCAGGGCCTCGGTGGTGCTGGGCTGGGGTCTCGCCGCTGCCGGGGTGCTCATCGCGCTACTGGCACCGGTGACGGGGCAGCGCTCCGACAGCGGCGGCCGGCGCAAGCTCTGGCTCGGCGTGAACAGCCTCCTCGTGGCAGTCCTGACCGGGCTGTGCTTTTTCGTCTTCCCCCAACCCGAGTTCCTGCTCCTCGGGGTCGCGCTGATTGCACTGGCCAACGTCTTCTTCGAGTTCGCCGGAGTCAACTACAACGCCATGCTGACGCAAATTTCCACCCCGAGCAGCATCGGCCGGATCAGCGGGTTCGGGTGGGCCATGGGCTACGTGGGCGGCATCGTCGCCCTGATCCTGGTGCTCGTGGCCTTCGTGGAGCCGGTGTTCGCCTGGTTCGGCTCCGATACCACCGACAGCCTGAACATCCGGCTGGTCGCAGTGTTCTCGGCGATCTGGTTCCTGGCCTTCGCCCTGCCCGTGATGTTCGTCGTCCCGGAGGTACCGCGCAAGGAGAAAGCAGCCCAACTGGGCTTCTTTGCCTCCTACGGTCTCCTCTTCCGGCGGGTCAAGGCAATCTACCGGACCAGCCCCCACACCATCTTCTTCCTGCTGGCCAGTGCCATTTTCCGTGACGGGCTGGCCGCCGTTTTCACCTTCGGCGGCATCATCGCCGCGGGTACGTTCGGCTTCACCCTGAGCGAGGTGATTGTCTTCGCCATCGCCGGCAACCTGATTGCGGCGGTCGGTGCCATCGGCGGCGGTTTCCTGGACGACAGGACTGGGCCCAAACGGGTCATCATCATCTCGTTGATCGGCCTGCTGGTAGCCGGGTCTGCCGTCCTGGTCCTTGGCCCGGGCACCCACGATGTGTTCGGCTACACCTGGACCGGAGATACGACGTTCTGGGTCTTCGGGCTGATGCTCACCCTTTTCGTCGGCCCGGCGCAGGCCTCATCGCGTGCATATCTTGCGCGTCTGGCTCCGGACGGAGAAGAGGGTGAACTGTTCGGCCTGTACGCCACCACGGGACGAGCCGTCAGCTTCCTCGCACCCGCTCTCTTCGCGGCGTCGATCACCATCTTCGGTGAACAGCGGTTTGGGATTATCGGCATCCTGGTGGTGCTGCTGGTCGGACTGCTGGTGTTGCTCCCGGTGAAGCCGCCCGCGAAGGTGGCTACCGCCGTCGTCCCGTCCTACTGAGGGCCGGCTGGGGCTGGCTGTCAGATGGCGGTGCGGTGGAAGTTCTGGTGGCTGCGAGACGCCGTCGGGCCGCGCTGTCCCTGGTACCGGTTGCCGTAGGGGCCGGAGCCGTACGGGTGTTCGGAGGGGGAGGTGAGCCGGAAGAAGCAGAGCTGGCCAATCTTGGAGCCGGGCCACAGTTTGATGGGCAGGGTGGCCATGTTGGAGAGCTCAAGAGTGACGTGTCCGGAGAACCCCGGGTCGATGAATCCCGCGGTGGAGTGCGTCAGGAGTCCGAGCCGCCCCAGTGAGGACTTGCCCTCCAGCCGTGCCGCGATGTCGTCCGGAAGGGTCACCGTCTCGTAGGTTGACCCAAGGACAAACTCACCCGGGTGCAGGATGAACGGCTCGTCCGGGTCCACCTCCACCAGCCTGGTCAGCTCGGGCTGGTCTTCAGCAGGGTCGATGTGCGCGTACTTGTGGTTGTCGAACAACCGGAAGTAGCGGTCAATCCGGACGTCGACGCTCGAGGGCTGGACCATCGCCTCGTCATAGGGATCCAGCACAATTCGCTGGCGGTCAATTTCGGTTCGAATGTCGCGGTCGGAGATCAGCACGGTTCAAAAATACCGCAGTCCCCGGGGTTAGTGGTTATCGGCCGATCTCGGTGCGCACGGCGTAGAGCTCTGGGAAGAAGGTCAGCTCGAGGGCCTTCTGGAGAAAACCTACGCCTGAGGACCCGCCCGTGCCGCGTTTAAACCCAATGGTTCGTTCGACAGTCTTCAAATGCCGGAACCGCCAGAGCTGGAAATTGTCTTCCAGGTCCACCAGTTCCTCGCAGGCCTCGTAAAGGTCCCAGTTGTCCTCGGCGTTCTCGTACACCGCCTTGTACACCTGGACGAGTTCCGGGTTGAATACGTGGGCGGTGCGGAGGTCCCGCTCCAACAGCTCAGCGGGGATGTTGTGTCCCCGGCGGGAAAGGAACCTGATGAACTCGTCGTAGATACTCGTCTGATCCAGCAGGGTGGCCAGCAGCTCCTGCGCCTCGGGGTCATTCGCGAAAACCTCAAGCATCCCGGCGTTCTTGTTGCCGAGCAGGAACTCGACGGCGCGGTACTGGTAGGACTGGAAGCCGCTGGAAGCACCGAGATCCCCGCGGAACTCGGCATATTCGGAGGGGGTGAGGGTGGCCAGTACCGACCACTGCTCGGTGAGGGAGCGCTGGATGTGCTTGATCCGGGCGATCCCCTTCATCGCCGATCGCAGGTCATCGACCTGCAACTTGGCACGCACCGCACGCAGTTCGTGAAGCACCAGCTTGAGCCAGAGCTCCGACGTCTGGTGCTGGATGATGAACAGCATCTCGTCGTGGTGCTCGGGGCGGCTGACCGGATGCTGCGCTGCGAGAAGCTCCCCCAGGGAAAGATAGGATCCGTAGCTCATCTTCGCGGTGAAATCCTTCTCGATGCCCGCTTCCAGGTCCCTGGTGTTCTTTTCGACGCTCATGGTCTTAGGGTACCTACCGCGGCGAGGCCCAGTGTCCGGCCCGGTGTTTTCGGGACGGTGAGGTTGAGGTAGGCTGAATCTCGTTGTTTTCGCAGGGATTCAGGCCACACTGTCGGCTGGTCTCCATGCGGGCGTAGCTCAATGGTAGAGCGCTAGCTTCCCAAGCTCGATACGCGGGTTCGATTCCCGTCGCCCGCTCCAGTTTTCGGCCCCACGGTGTCAGCCCACCGGCCGTGGAGCGAACATGATCACCGCCACCCCCACCAGGCAGAGCACCGATCCGCCGATATCCCAGCGGTCCGGACGGAATCCGTCAAACACTATGCCCCAGGCCAGGGATCCCGCGACGAATACCCCACCGTAGGCAGCGAGGATCCGGCCGAAGTTCGCGTCCGGCTGCAGGGTGGCGATAAACCCGTAGGCCGCGAGCGCCATCATGCCCAGCCCGGCCCACCACCACGGTTTACCTTCCCTGATGCTTTGCCACACCAGCCAGGCACCGCCGATCTCGGCAACCGCAGCAATGACAAAAAGGACCACAACGAGGACGACAGTCATACTGCATTATTGCCGAGTGGTGGGTGTGGCGGGTTCAGGGGACCCGACCGACCCCGTCACAGCCACCCGCTCGGCGGGCAGTTGGACGGGTGCGGGCTAGACGGCCGCGTGGCTCCTAGCATCGGGGGATTTCGGGACGATCGCCACCAGCCGCCGTCGTTGGCTGGGTGAAACTGTGTAGCGGAAGCGCAGGGTCAGCTGGCCCTTCTGAGCGAGAACGACGGCGAACACGCCGGCTGCCAGCAGCGGCACTCCGCCGGCGATCAACACCGTGGTGTGCGCCCCGATGTTTTCGGCCAACCAGCCGATCATGGGGCCGCCGATCGCCTGGCCGCCGATGAGGACCATCATGTACAACGCCATGACCCGCCCCCGGATGGCGAGGTTGGACGAAATTTGCACCAGCTGATTGGCGCCGGTGATGAACCACAGGCACCCGATCCCAGCGAAGAACATCAGGATCGCGAAGACCGCCTGGTTAGGTGCCACCGATCCAAGAGCCATGAAACCGCCAAACGCGGCCGCGCCGCCAAGCACCCCGCGCAGGCGGAGCGTCGTCCGCCGGGTGGACGCGAGCGCACCGACCAGCGACCCGGTGGCCAGTGCTGTGTTCAGGAAGCCATACCCCTGGGCGCCGGAGTCGAAGACGGTGTCGGCGAATGCAGCCATGAGTACGGGTGTGCTCATGGCAAACACCGAGACGAATGCGCCCATCAGCATGCACCAGAAGATGGCCGGTTTTTTCATCACGTAGCGGGCGCCCTCACGGAGCTGGCCTTTCGACCGGGGCGCCCTGGCCGCGACGCTCAGTTGGTCGGTCCGCAGCAGGGCGAGGGTGGTCACCGTGAAGAGGCAGGCGACGGCGTTCACCGCGAACGCCCACCCGCCGCCGATCGCGGTGATCAGCACACCGCTGACCGCGGGACCCACCATGGCCCCCACCTGGAAGATCGATGAGTTCAGGCTGATCGCGTTACGCAGGTGTACTGGCCCCACCAGGTCGTTGACGAACACCTGGCGTGCGGGGGCGTCCACCACGGTCACCAGCCCCAGGGTAAAGGCGATGACGTAGACATGCCACACTTCGACGACGCCGGTCAGGGCTAGCACCGCCATTGCCGCTGCCATCAGGGCGGCCATGCTTTGCGTGATGATCAACAGGATGCGTTTGGGATAGCGGTCCGCGATGATTCCGCCATACGGGCCGAGGAGGAGGAACGGCGCGAACTGCAGTGCAACGGTGATCCCGACGGCGGTGACCGATCCGGATAGCTCCAGGACCATCCAGTCCTGGGCGATGCGTTGCATCCAGACGGCGATCACTGCGACCAGGTGGGAGATCGCGAATCGGCGGAAGTTGGGGATGCGAAGTGAGATGAACGTGTCACGCCAGGCTGGACGCTGGTTGGTGATCGGCAGGGGCGCGGTCAGGGTGGGGTCTCCGGCCGGGCCGGCGGAGGGTGGTGGGGGTGCCAAGGTGTTTTCCTGTGCTGGAGGGGTGAGATCGCTTTCCACGCTACGCACCGCCTTTCCATGATGAAAGCGTATGGTGGTTATAACTCGTATTCGGAAACGTAATAGGCGGCATCATGTTTGACCCTGCCCAACTGAAAACCTTCCTTGCCGTCGCCGAGACCCTGAGCTTCACCGGCGCTGCGGGCCGGCTCAACCTCAGCCAGCCCACCGTGAGTCAACACATCCGGAAGCTGGAGGAGGCGGCCGGCCGGCTCCTGATCTCCCGGGACACCCGCGAAGTCAGCCTGACCGACAACGGCGACGCGATGGCCGGCTTCGCACGGACCATCCTCGCCGCCCAGGAACAGGCGATGGTCTACTTCTCCGGGTCGGCCATGCGCGGCCGGCTCCGGTTTGGGGTGGCCGACGACCTCGCCATCACCCAGCTGCCACGCATCCTCCGCCACTTCCGGCAGCTCTACCCGCAGATCAACCTTGAGCTCACCGTGACCCAGAGCCCGCTCCTGTTGCGCCGGCTGCGCGCGGGCCAGCTGGACCTCATCTTCATCAAATACATGAGTGGCACCGGCGAGGGCACGCTGGTGCAAAGTGACCAGCTGGTCTGGGCCGGGCACGGGAAAACCACCCTTGAGGACGGCGCTCCCGTGCCGTTGATCGTCTACCAGTCCCCCAGCCTCACCCGCCAGATGGCCATCGATGCGCTGGAGAAGGCTGGCCGAACCTGGCGCATCACCTGCAACACCCGTGAGATCAACGGCGTCCTGGCCGCTGCCCGTGCCGGTATTGGCCTAGCAGTGTTCCCGCAGTCCCTGATCCCGGAGGATCTGGTGCAGGTCAGCAACCGTTTCAACCTTCCACCGGTGGGCGCGGTCGACTTCACCCTGCTCAGCAACCCCCTCGCCAACCAGGAGCTCGTGGCGGCGTTGACCTCCGCGATCATGGGCCGTGCGCTGCGCAAAGCCCCGGACGCCTGAGCCGCCCGGCCTCCGGCGCCCGGCCCGCGAACCCGGCCGCACCTGCAGCGTGCCGAACACCACATAGCCGGGCACTTCGGAACGGCGGTAGTGTTAACGCTGATGAATCGCACAATGTTCAAGTCCAAAATCCACCGCGCCACGGTTACTCACGCTGATCTGCACTACGTGGGTTCCGTCACCGTGGACCTTGACCTCCTTGAGGCCGCCGACATCCTGCCCGGCGAGATGGTCTCCATTGTGGACGTGACCAACGGCGCCCGGCTGGAGACCTACACCATTGCTGGCGAGCGTGGATCGGGCGTGCTCGGTATCAACGGCCCGGCCGCGCACCTGGTCCATCAGGGAGACACGGTCATCCTGATCACCTACGCCCAGCTGACTGATGCGGAGGCACACAGTTACCTCCCCACAGTGGTGCACGTCAATGAGCAGAACCGCATCGTGGACCTGGGAAATGACCCGGCCGAGAGCGTCACCGAGGGGCTTGAACGGCCCCCTCACGCCCTGAACAACTCAGCGCTCCGGTAGCAAACGCTTACGTTCCCGCCCGTCTTTAGTCGTTAAACTTGACCGGATCGCAACCCTTCAATCTGGCGATTTCCGCACTCAGGGCATATGGTCTCAGAGACAAGGTTGCTTCGGTTCGCCTGCTGTACCTCGGGTGAACGGGCTGTCTACAACGATGTGGAGGCGCGGTGGGAATGCCGAACAGGCGAGGAAAAATTCATCCAGTCCGGAGCCGGCCGAAAGCGGCAGCTGTGGCGACACTGGCAATGGGAACGATGCTGCTGACGGGGTGTGGACCGGCGGAAAGCGTGACAACGCTTACCTGGTACATCAACCCCGACGCCGGCGGGCAGGCTGCCATAGCCGCCAGCTGCACCGAAGAGGCCGACGGCGCCTACCGGATTGAAACGTCCCTGTTGCCTACCGATGCAGCAGCCCAACGCGAGCAGTTGGCGCGGCGGCTCGCAGCCGGAGACACTTCAATGGACATCATGAGCATTGACCCGCCGTTCATCCCCGAGCTCGCGGAACCCGGCTTCCTGGCACCCATCCCCGAGGATTCGGTGGACGTCTTCTCCGAAAACGTCCTCGAAGGCGCCCTCACCGGCGCCACGTGGAAAGAAGAACTGGTATCGGTGCCCTTCTGGGCGAACACCCAAATTCTCTGGTACCGCGAATCGGTGGCCGAGGCCGCTGGTCTGGACATGTCCCAGCCGGTGACCTGGGACCAGCTGATCGACGCCGCGGCTGAGCAGGACAAGCTTCTCGGAGTCCAGGGTTCCCCCGCCGAGTCGATGACCGTGTGGATCAACGCGCTGGTGGAATCCGCCGGCGGCCAGATCCTCGAGAACCCCGAAGCTCCCGCCGATGAGCTGGAGCTGGGACTCACCACCGACGCAGGTCGTGAAGCGGCCCGGATCATCAGCGCCATCGGCGCCGAGGGTCTCGGCGGACCTGGCCTGCCTACCTCCACCGAAGGTACGTCGCTCACCCTGTTCCAGGGCGACGACGCGTCCTTCATGGTCAACTACCCGTTCGTCTGGCCAGCCACCCTGGCCGCCGTCGAGGCTGGGTCGGTCGATCAGTCGGTCGTCGACGACATTGGCTGGGCCCTGTACCCAGCCGTCACCGAGGGTGAGGACACCGCGCCGCCGCTGGGCGGGATCAACCTCGGAGTCGGCGCGGCCAGCGACAACCCGGACCTGGCCTACGAAGCGATCGAGTGCATCGTCCAACCGGAGAACCAGACCGAGTACTTCATCACCAACGGCAACCCGCCATCCAACTCTGAGGCGTACGATGATCCGGCGATCGAGGAAGACTTCCCGATGGCAACAACCATCAGGGATTCACTCCAACTCGCCGCTCCCCGCCCCCAGACACCGTTCTACAACGAAATCTCCACCGGACTGCAGCAGGAATGGTCGCCACCCAACGAAGTGGATCCTGACACAACCCCCGAACAGTCGCAGGAGTTCATCACCGCAGTGCTTAGAGGGGAGAGGCTACTGTGAGTAGCTCAACGATCAACAAGCCAGACGCCGGCAACAAGCTGAAGAAGCAGAAGATGCAGCACAGCGACCGGGTCAAAGCCGAGCGGCGGATGGGCTGGTACCTCGCGGGCCCCGCCTTCGTGATGATGCTATTGGTGACGCTTTACCCAATCCTGCAGGCCTTCTTCGAATCCCTGTTCGCCTTCCGACTCACCGCCCCGGACGAGCGTGAGTTCATCTGGTTTGCGAACTACATCACTGTCCTCGGGGACAGCGTCTGGTGGCAGGGCCTTCTGGTGACCGTCCTCATTACGGTGATTACCGTCGCCGTCGAACTGGTGCTCGGGTTCGCCCTGGCACTGGTGATGAGCAAGGCGCTGAAGTCGCTCAAGGGCATCCTCCGGACCGCGATCCTGGTGCCCTACGGCATCATCACCGTGGTGTCCGCCTATGCCTGGTTCTACGCCTTCGACATCAATTCGGGGTACGTGAACGCCTGGTTCAACTGGGTGCCCGGCATCGATTCGGACCTGAACTGGTTCGCCCAGACCGGCACCTCACTGTTCGTCATCATGGCATCCGAAATCTGGAAGACCACCCCGTTCATCTCCCTGCTGCTGCTGGCCGGACTGGCCCAGGTCCCCGATGAGCTCACCGAGGCTGCCAAGGTCGACGGCGCCACCTGGTGGGAGCAGATGCGCAAGGTGGTCATCCCCAACATGAAGGCGGCCATCATGGTCGCGGTCCTCTTCAGGGCCCTCGACGCCTTCCGCATATTCGACAACGTCTTCATCATGACCAACGGCGAGAACAACACGGAAGTGCTATCCCTGCTCGCCTACCGGACGTCGATCAGCCGCCTCGAAATCGGGCTAGGCTCGGCCGTTTCGGTGCTGTTGTTCCTTTGCGTCATATTGATCAGTTTCGCTGCCATCAAGATCTTCAAAGTGGATCTTGCCGGCTCGAGAGGAGAAAAGTAATGAAGAACTCTTCCCGGCGCGAAAAGATCTGGTGGGCCGTCATCTCGGTTCTGGTGCTGCTGTACGCGCTGTTCCCGGTGGCCTCCATCCTGGCAACCTCCTTCAAGTCCCCCAGCGACCTCACCAACGGAAGCTTCCTGCCGTCGCCGGGGGCCGCCACCACGTCGAACTACGAGCAGATCCTCGTCGGCGACGCGCAGGGGCTATTCCTGTCGTCCCTGCGGAACTCCATCGGCATCTCGCTCATCGCCACGGCAATCGCCGTCGTCCTGGCCACCCTGTGTGCCTACGCGATCGCCCGCCTGGATTTCCCCGGGAAAAAGCTCGTGCTCACCACCGCCCTGGCGGTCTCGATCTTCCCGGTGATCTCGATTGTCACCCCGCTGTTCAATCTCTGGCGCAACATCGGCCTGTATGACACCTGGCTCGGGTTGATCATCCCCTACCTGTCCCTGACCCTGCCGATCTCCATCTGGACGCTGGCAGCCTTCTTCCGCCAGATTCCCTGGGAGCTGGAGCAGGCGGCGCAGGTCGACGGCGCCACCACCTGGCAGGCCTTCCGCAAGGCCATCGTCCCGCTGGCGGCACCCGGGGTGTTCACAACGGCGATTATTGCGTTTTTCATCGCGTGGAACGACTTTGTGTACGGCATTTCGCTGACCTCCACCGAAGCAGCGCGGCCGGTTCCGGCGGCGCTGGCATTCTTCACCGGAGCCTCCCAGTTCGAGTCACCCACCGGCGCCATCTCGGCCGCTGCGATCATCGTCACCATCCCGATCGTCCTGCTGGTCCTGCTGTTCCAACGTCAAATCGTTTCCGGCCTGACCTCGGGCGCCGTCAAGGGCTAATGGCGCAGTCCCAGCCGCCTGCGCCAGTCACATAGAAAAGGATCACCAGAAAATGGCTTCAATTACCCTCAACAACCTGGTCAAGAAATACGGCGACGGATTCCCCGCCGTCAATGACATCAGCATCGACATCGCCGACGGCGAGTTCATCATCCTGGTGGGCCCCTCCGGCTGCGGCAAATCCACCCTGCTGCGCATGATCGTGGGCCTGGAGGACATCACCGACGGCGAGCTCCTGATCGACGGCGAGCGCGTCAACGATAAGGCACCCCGGGACCGCAACCTGGCCATGGTGTTCCAGAACTACGCCTTGTACCCGCACCTCACGGTGTATGAGAACATCGCCTTCCCGCTGCGGCTCGCGAAAGGCAAGCACAGCGAGGAACAGGTGAACAAGCTTGTCACCGAGGCGGCAGCCACCCTTGAACTGACCGACCACCTGCAGCGGAAGCCTGCCAACCTTTCCGGTGGCCAGCGCCAGCGGGTTGCCATGGGCCGGGCCATTGTGCGCCAGGCTGATGCGTTCCTCTTCGACGAGCCGCTGTCCAACCTGGACGCGAAACTGCGCGGCCAGATGCGCTCCGAGATCTCCCAGATGCAGCGCCGGCTCGGAGTGACCAGCGTGTACGTTACCCACGACCAGACCGAGGCTATGACCCTGGGCGACCGGGTGGCAGTCCTGAAGATGGGCGAACTGCAGCAGATCGCCTCCCCACGGGAACTCTACGAGCAGCCCCGGAACCTTTTCGTTGCAGGCTTCATCGGCTCTCCATCGATGAACTTCATCCCCGCGACCATTGAGAACGGCAAACTGCAAACCATCCTCGGCGACCTCGACGTCCCCGCCGAGAAGCTGGCCAAGGTTGAAGGCAAGAAGGTGGTGCTGGTGGGCGTCCGGCCGGAGTTCTTTGAGGACGCGAAACTGGTCGAGGAGTCCAAGCTGCCCCACGGCTCGATCTTCACCGCCACGCTCACCCATACCGAGTGGCTCGGCAACGAACAGTACGGTTACATCAACTTCAACCCGGACCCCGAAATGCGCGAGCTCCTGAACAATCTGGCCCGCGAAATGGATGCCGACGAACTCCGCCCGCAGATCGTTGTCACCCTCGACGCTGCCAGCCGGATCCGTGGCGGACGCGAAGCCGAAATCTGGCTGGACACCCGGAAGCTGCACCTGTTTGATCCTGAGTCCGGGGAGAACCTCACCCGCGACGCCGAGGCGGGCGCAGCGCTGACTGCTGAAGCCGGTCAGGAGCGTGCCGAGGAGATCGCCACGGCCAAGGAAGCGGACCGCGTCAACGGCCACGGAACCCCGGATTCGGGCAGCGGCACCACCGACAACGGTCAGGGTGGCGGCAAACACGCCGCGGCGAACTGACCATTGGTGGAGCGTGACGGTTCGGAGCTGATTGCCGGGATCTCCTCCGGATATACCTTCGAGGGGCCCTCGATCCATCTCGGTGCCGCAGTGCTGGATGGCAAGGTGTACCCCGAAGCGGCGGTGCGTCTTCCGCTGGCGATGATGAACCGTCACGGGCTCGTCGCAGGGGCAACCGGCACGGGAAAAACCATCACGCTGCAGGTCATGGCTGAGCAGCTCAGCGCCCAGGGTGTCCCGGTGTTCCTGGCGGACATCAAAGGGGACCTGACCGGTCTCTCCACCCCGGGACCCGGCGGTGAGAAGCTGCTGGCCCGCACCCTGAGCGTGGGCCAGCAGTGGTCCGCCAGGAGTTTCCCGGTCGAGTACTTCTCCCTGGGCGGACATGGTGCCGGTGTTCCCATTCGCGCAACCATCTCCGAGTTTGGGCCGCTGCTGCTCTCCCGGGTGATGGACTTGAATGAGACCCAGGAGTCCAGCCTCACCCTGATTTTCCACTACGCTGACCTGGCCGGGCTGGAACTATTGAACCTCGCCGATCTTCGGGCAGTGATTTCGTTCCTCACCTCCGACGAGGGCAAAACCGCTTTGAAGGACCTCGGTGGCTTGTCGAAGGCCACCGCGGGGGTGATCCTGCGGGAGCTGATCACCCTTGAAGCGCAGGACATGGCCAGATTCTTTGGGGAACCCGAATTCGACACCGCCGACCTGCTCCGACAGGCCCCGGACGGCAGGGGAATGATCAGCTGCCTCGAACTGCCCACCCTCCTGCAAACACCCCAACTCTTTTCCACCTTCCTGATGTGGCTGGTAGCCGATCTTTTCGCCGACCTGCCCGAGGTGGGAGATCAAGACAAACCCAAGCTGGTGTTTTTCCTCGACGAGGCGCATCTGCTCTTCGACGACGCGTCCAAGGAATTTCTGCGGTCCATCCAGACGTCAGTCCGCCTGATCCGGTCCAAGGGTGTCGGCATCTTCTTCGTCACCCAGACGCCCAGGGATGTTCCAGCGGACGTCCTCGGGCAATTGGCCAACCGTGTTCAGCACGCGTTGCGCGCCTTCACCCCCGAGGACGCCAAGGCTTTGAAAGCCACGGTGTCCACCTTCCCCACCAGTGACTACGATCTGGCTGAGGTTCTCACCTCAGCAGGGACGGGTGAGGCGGTGGTGACCGTCATGAACGATCGGGGCGCGCCCACCCCCGTCGCCTGGACCCGAATGACCTCCCCCGAATCGACGATGGGCCCCTCAGCGCCTGCTGTCGTGGAGGAGATCGTCCGGGCCTCACCGCTCCGCACCCACTACGAAACGGCGATCGACAGTCATTCGGCCTTCGAAAAGCTCACCACTCCCGCTCCGCCCAGCGCGACTCCGGCCCGGGCCGAACCAGCTGCTGATGACGAGGCCCGCCGGATTGAAGAGTCAATTACGGGGCACCGGGGCACCCCGCCACCGTCCTCCGGTCCGGCTGGGACACCCCCACCCCTCGGCGTTCCCACGCCGGCACCCCGGCAGCAAGACGGTGAACTGATGGAGTTCGCGGTCAAGGCGGCAGGCGCCATCGGGGCGGAGCTCGCCCGGGGTTTATTCGGCACACAGCGGAGGCGCAGTCGTCGTCGTTGGTAACCGGGCACCACTCAACGGGTAACGTAATAGCGTGCAAACGTCTTCTGTGATCAAAGTCCTAGCAGCCTGGCTGCTCGGTCTGATGGTCGTGGTTGCGGCCGCGATTGCCACAGTGGTGGTGGTCAATACGCACATTTTCAACCCCGAGGAACAGGTCCACGACTACCTCGAAGCACTCTCGGACGGCGACGGCGAACGCGCCCTGGGGCTCCTCAACGCGTCGGTGCCCGAGGCCAACGCGGCTATGCTCAACGGTGCTCCGCTGCAGCAGTCGATGGCAGCTGTTGAGGGCGTGGCGGTCGGTGAGGCGGTGGAGGTCGGTGACGGCCGGGTGGAGGTCACCATCACCTACACGGTCCGCGGTGCAGCACACTCGTCAACGTTTTCCCTGGAGCGCACCGGTACGGAGTGGCTGTTCTTCAACACCTGGGAGTTTGTTCCGTCGGTGCTGCCCACCCTCGAACTGTCGGTGATCAACCAGGTCGAGGCCACCCTCAATGGGACCAGGGTAGGCATGCCCGAGGGCAGAAACCAGTTCGCCGTGTTTTACCCCGGGGACTTTGAAGCCCACTACACGAGCGAGTACTTCGCTGCGCCGGCCCAAACCGTTGCCGTCACCGACCGCTCGGGCGGCCAACGAATAGCGCTCGCTACCGCGGCCACCGATGCGCTGGTGGAGGCGGTGGACGGCCAGATCCGGCGCTTCCTGGATGAATGCGCGGCGCAGACCGTGTTCCAGCCCGCCAATTGCCCCTTCAACTTCCAGACCGAGAACCGGGTAGCTGGGGACATCCGCTGGTCCATCACGGAATACCCGACGGTCTCCATCGAGCCGTTCAACGGCAGCTGGGTGATGGCGCCGCTCTCAGGCAACGCCGAACTGTCCACCTCGCTGCAGGACCTCTTCACCGGCTCGATCGAACCGGTGACGGTCCCCCGCGAGTTCGGCTTCACCGCCCGCCTGTCAGTGGGCGACGACGAAATCGCCGTCACCCCGGTGGTCCAGTACTAGTCGAGGCCCCGCAGGTCCAGGGTCAACCCGGTTTCGCCGTCGTCGCTGATCCGCACCGGGATACCCCAATCCTGCTGGTAGAGGTGGCATGCTGCATGATCGGGGATCTCGCCGCCCGGCTCCCCGTCACAGGCCGCCGCGCGGGCGGTGATGTGCAGGACGCCCTCGCTGACGGCGTCGGACAGCACCAGTTCGCGGGTCAGACCCACCGACGTTCCGCCACCGGACACCAGTAGTTCCTCGGGTGAGGAGGAGATCTTCAGCTGGGTGGGGTCACCCCACCGGTCGTCGAGTTTCTGTCCCTTGGGCGCGGAGAACCGGATCGTAAGCGCATGCGATCCGGCGACGACGGGGGTCTGCGGTCGTTGCGTCTGGGACGCGCCTTCATCGACGGCGAGCGCTTCCTTGGGGATCGGCACCCGGACCAGCTGGTGGCGGTTGGCTTCCACCACAATGAGGAGCGGCTCGCTGCCCGACGCGGTGGGGGTCAGGTCCACCAGAACGTCGCAGGGCTCCGAAAGACCGCGGGCCAGGGTTGAGACCTGCCCCGTGGCTGGATCGTACCGGCGCACCGCGCCGTTGTAGGTGTCGGCGATGGCCACCGACCCATCGGGAAGGGCGGTAATGCCCAGCGGGTGCTGCAGGCGTGCCTGGTCCGCGGCGCCGTCCCTGAAACCGAAATCAAACAACCCGGTCCCGATGGCGGTCCGCACCTGGGTGCGGCGGTGGCCGTTGAACTCGGGGAAGGAAAGGGTCCGTACTGCCGACGTTTCCGAGTCGGCGACCCAGAGGTTGCCGCTGGCATCCTCGGCCAGGCCCGAGGACTGGGCGAACCAGGCCTCGGATCCGTCCCCGTCGAGCAGGCCCTCCAGTCCGGTGCCCGCGAGGATGTCGACGGATCCGGTGACTGGATCGAACGTAAACAGCTGATGGGTGCCAGCCATGGCAATCACCACGCGTTCCAGCACGGTTGACCACAGCACGTCCCACGGCGAGGACAGCGAGACCTCCAGCGGCCGGGTGCCCAGGTGGGTGTCGGTCAGGCGAGGGGTGGCGTCCTCCGGGGATTCGACGTCGTACCCGCTCGGCTGGTCGAAGTTCTCCTGCAGCTCGGCGGGGCGTGCCTTCACGTGGTTGCCGGCGTCCAGCAGCCGCTGCACGCCGTTGCCCGCGATGGTGGTGACCGCGCCGTCGGCGAGGGCCACGCCACGGAGCAGGTGGTTCACGGAGTCGGCGACGACGACGTCGTACCCGACCTGCCGGGCAACCTGCTGGGGCAGGACCGCGAGGCCCTGCGGCTCGTTGAACTGGGCCCCGGCGGCGGTGCCGTCGGCAGCGCCCTTCTCCCCCGAGCCGATGGTGCGGCGGACGGTGACCAGGTCGGCGTCGAGCTCCACCAGCCGGTGGTGGCCGGTGTCGCCGATCAGGAGCGAACCGTTGGCGAGGGGGACGGCTTTGCCCGGGAACCGGAGGTCGCCGGCGGTGCTTTCAGCAGGAACGTAGGGTCCGTCGCCGCGGTGCAGCGTGCCCTTCGCGGAGTGTTCCTCCACCAGCTCCTGGACGAGGGACTCCAGCCCGGCAGCGTGACCCTCACCGGAGAGGTGCGCCACAATGTACCCCTCGGGGTCGACGACGACGAGGGTGGGCCAGGCACGGGCGGTGTAGGCCTGCCAGGTGGTCAGCTCCGGGTCGTCCAGCACCGGGTGCTGGATGTCGTAGCGTTCCACCGCGGCGGCCAGGGCGTCCGGGTCCGCTTCATGTTCGAACTTGGGTGAGTGGACTCCCACTGTGACAACCACGTCGCTGAACTTCTGCTCCAGGGGCCGTAGCTCGTCCAGGACGTGCAGGCAGTTGATGCAGCAGAAGGTCCAGAAGTCGAGGATGACGATCTTCCCGCGCAGATCTTCGAGGGTGAGCTGCCGCCCGCCGGTGTTGAGCCAGTTGCGGCCCACCAGTTCGGAGGCACGCACCCGGTAATCGGTGCGGATCGAGGTCTCAGTCATTCACGCTCTCCTGGTTGGTCAGGCTTCTGGGATGATGCTGGCTTTCCGGGTCCCGGTGTGCCTGGACCGCGGCGGTTGTCGCGTTCCGCCAGCGAAGCGAACATGTTGTTGTAAGCGGTGAGATCGGCGTCGTTATTCCTGTCCGCCGCACGATCGGTCCGTTTGGACTCCCGGGCGTCGTCGCGCGACCACATGATGGCGACGCCGATCGCCATCAGCAGGGTGGGAATCTCGCCGATCCCCCAGGTCAGGGCGCCGCCGAGTTGCTGGTCCTCCAGCGCCGAGGGGCCCCAGTCCCGGCCCATGTTGCCGAACCAGGAAGCCTGGAGCAGTGACGTCGACCCCATCAGCGCGACACCGAAGAAGGCGTGGAAGGCCATGGTGGCGAAGAGGAGCAGGATCCGCAGCGGATACGGTGCGCGGCGTGGCACCGGATCGGAGCCCAGCATCGAGAGGACGAAAATGTACCCGGTGATCAGGAAGTGCACGTACATCAGTTCGTGGCCCACATGTTCCCGCATCGCGAAGCCGAACAGCGGTGAATAGTAGAAGATCACGATGGATCCGGCGAAGTTGGCTGCGGCGAACAGCGGGTGGGTCACCAGCACGGAGAAGCGCGAGTGCACCAGCACCAGGATCCACTCGCGGATCCCCCGGGACCCGTCGCCGCGAGGGGTCAGCGCCTTGAGCGCCAGCGTTACCGGCGCGCCGAGGACCAGGAAGAGCGGAACCACCATGGTCAGGGCCATGTGGCCCACCATGTGTGTACTGAACAACACCATGCCGTAGACGGCTGGAGCGCCCGAGGTGATGTAGGTCAGCAGCGTCAGCCCGACCAGCCAGCAGGCAAGCCGCAGGAGCGGCCATTTGTCGCCGCGTTTGCGGACCTTCACCACGCCCCGCACGTAAGCCACCCCGACGACCGCCACGAAGGCCACCCAGAGCCAGTCGAAGCGCCATTCGGTGAACCAGCGTTCAAACGTCAGCTCGGGCGGCAGGTCATACCCGGAGAGGATCCGCGCCGGCGAGGCGTCGGGGGCGATCTCCTCGCTGACTGGCGGGGCCGTCCGGGACAGGGCAACAGCAACACCCGAGACTGCGCCCATGATCAGCAGTTCCACGGCGATCAGCTGCCACAGCACCCGCCGGGCGGAGAGCTGGCCGCCCGTGAGCGACCCGCTGCCCGTTCCGAGCTGGGGAATGATCCACTGCCGGTGCATGAGGCCGATCCCGCCGAGCAGCAGGGTGGCAACCGTCTTGAAGGTGACCAGCAGGCCCCACTCCGAGCCGAGCTGGCCCAGATCGTTGATGCGGAGGCTGGCGTTGATCACACCGGACAGCACCACCAGGATGAAGGCGAAACCTGCGAGGGAGGAAAAGCGGCGCAGCACGCTGGAGGTCAGGACGCCCAGCCGCCCGCTGATCACCGCCAGCACAATGATGCCGCCGATCCACAGGCAGACTCCCACCAGGTGCAGGGCGATCGAGTTGATGGCGGCGTAGTGGTCGTCGCCGCTGGCTGAGTGGCCGATCAGGGCCATCGGCATCAGGCCGAGGAGCGATAGGACACCGGTCAGTGCCAGCCAGCCGCTGGATCGGGCCCCGAAGGTCATGGTGGCGACGACGGCGGCGATCAGGACGGTGGACAGCCAGGCACGGCCGGTGTCGAAGTCGGTGAGGTAGGAGGCCAGCCCCTCCGTGTAGCCGGGGTCGCTGCTCAGCGGCAGGCCGGCGGCGTCGGAGTAGGTGAACAGCAGCACACCGACGGCGGCGAGGGTCCACGATACTGCGGCGACGGAGGCGAGGGTCATGACCGCGCTGAAGGCGGGGTGTTCGTCGCCCGGGGTGCCGGCGCTGCTGGTGCGCGCATTACTGGTGCGGCGGTGGGTCGATCCGACCCGGCGCGGGAGGATCATGACGGCGAAGACCAGCGAGCCGATGACGGCGGCAACCGAAATGTTGTTCAACGCCTTGGCGACCGGCAATCCCCAGCGGGTCAGGGCACCCGGGTCGCCCAGCTGACGCGGACCGGCAGCCCCCGAGAACAGCAGGGCGAGGATGAGTGCGACCACGACGGCGGCACCGCCGGCAATCAGCCAGCCAACCTTCACCCCTGGGGTCTGTATGCCCGGGCGGTCGGTCGGCCGGGGCGCCTTGGTTGTAGTAGCCACATCTACCATTGTCTACCCTGCGTAGAACGGGTAACAATTCGGTGACTCACGCCCGAAGTTGAAGTTCGACGTTAAAAGGAAAGGCCGCCACCGGAAAGGGTGGCGGCCTAGAGTCCTTAGCGGACCGGGTGACTGACTACTTGACAGCAGCCTTCAGCTTGGAGCCGGCGGTCAGCTTGACGCTGCTGCCTGCTGCAATCTGGATGGTCTCGCCGGTCTGAGGGTTGCGTCCGGTGCGGGCGGCACGCTCGGTGCGCTCGACAGCGAGCCAACCTGGGATGGTGACCTTGACGTTGTTGGCAGCTGAGGTTGCCAGTACATCGAACAGTGCGTCAAGAACGCCGTTAACGGCGGTCTGGCTGGTGTCAGCCTTCGCTGCTACTTCTGCTACCAGTTCGCTGCGGTTCTTGGTTTCTTTCGTTGCCAATTTACGTCCTCCTGGACTTGTCCGTTATTTGTAAAGCCTTCACGATTCTGAAAGCCTCTGTGCGAAAACTTACCAGCTTGAGCACCAAACTCCGGTCGTTTCCGGCGTTTTTGGGGGTTTTTAGATGCCAAAGGGCACTATTTCAGCTGCTGACTCGGGGAAATCCCTGTTTGGTGCCGGTGAAGACCACGACCAGCGCCCCGAGTGCCAGCCCCGCCGCAGCGAATCCGATTCCCGACGGGTCACCCACTGTCAGCATCTGCGCACCCACCAGCGCCCCGGCGCTGATCCCGATATTGAACGTCGAGTTATGAACGGCCGCCACGGTGTCCGGGTGGTCCCGGAACGCGCTCATCGCCGCGGTCTGCACATAGGCGGGAACCGGACCGTACAGCAGGCCCCACAGGATCACCACGGCCAGGGTCCAGCCCGGCGCCCCATCCAGCAGCGCGACCCCCAGGAAAGACACCGTCATCACCAGCAGGGAGAGCAGTAACGCGGGACGCAACGCCGAGTCGGTGAACCGGCTGCAGATCGCGAGTCCCAGAATCCCGGCTCCGCCGTAGGCGAGCAACGCGAATCCCACGTTCTCAGCGGTGAAGCCTGACTGGAGCAGCACCGGGGTGATGAAGGTGTAGAGGGCAAACTGGGCGGTCATCATCACCACCACCGCGACTATCACCCGCCGCAGTGCAGGTCCCGCCAACGCCTCACGCAGCTGTGCGCCGCCAGAAACCTTGGACCCGCTAATGCCCGGCATGACGACGGCGGCGCCCACCGACAGGAGCAGCGCGATGATGGCGGCGCAGCCGAACGACCAGCGCCACCCGACCGTCGCCCCCAGCCAGGTGCTCAGGGGCACCCCGAGAGCGATCGCGACGGCGTTGCCCGCGTTCACCAGCGCCATCGCCCCACCCAACCGGCCCGGCGGTGCCAACCGGCTCGCGTAGCCGAAGACCACCGCGAAGAACAGTGCGTGACACGCCCCGGCCAGGATTCGCCCGGTCAGCGCCACCGAATAATCCTGTGCCAGGCACAGCACGATGTTGCTGACGCCGTAACCGGCGAGCAGCCCCACCAGCAGCGGCTTTCGGGGCACAGCACTGGTCCACGCGTTCAACGGGATGGAGGCGAACACCACCACTGCTGCGTAGGCGGAGACCAGCAACCCGATGGCCGACTCGGTGACCCCCAGGTCCTCCGCCATCAGGGGCAGCAGACCAATGGGGAGCACCTCTGTGGCGACCGCAAGGAACCCACCCACGGACAGCAACAGCATCGGAGGTTCGAGCAGTTTCTGCTGCCGCACGGGCATTCCCTTCAGGATGGGTGCAGTCTGTCAGGACCGGCGCTTAACGCAAGAGGACGGCGACCCAGGGTCGCCGTCCTCTTGCAGACTGGTAGTTACCAGCCAGCCGGAGTTACCAGCTGGACTTGGTCACACCGGGCAGCTCGCCGCGGTGAGCCATGTCGCGGAAGCGAACACGGGAGATACCGAACTTCTGCAGCGTTCCGCGGGGGCGGCCATCGATCTGGTCGCGGTTGCGGAGGCGTACTGGCGACGCGTTGCGGGGCAGCTTCTGCAGGCCGAGGCGTGCAGCTTCGCGGGCTTCGTCAGTCGCGTTGGGGTCAACCAGCGTCTTCTTCAGCTCGAGGCGCTTCTCGGCGTAGCGCTCAACAATTACCTTGCGCTGTTCGTTGCGGGCAATTTTAGACTTCTTAGCCATGTGTTTAGCGCTCCTCTCGGAATTCGACGTGCTTGCGGATCTTGGGATCGTACTTCATCAGAACCATGCGGTCCGGGTCGTTACGGCGGTTCTTGCGGGTCACGTAGGTGTACCCCGTGCCGGCCGTCGACTTCAGCTTGATGATCGGGCGTACGTCTTTATCTTTTGCCATTAGAGCTTCACTCCCCGAGCCAGGATCGACGCGACGACGGCGTCAATTCCGCGCACATCGATGGTCTTGATGCCGCGGGCCGAAACCTGCAGCGTGACGTTGCGGCGCAGGGACGGAACCCAGTAGCGCTTCTTCTGGATGTTCGGGTCAAACCTGCGCTTGGTGCGGCGGTGTGAGTGGGAAATGCTGTGCCCAAAGCCCGGCTCGGCTCCAGTCACTTGGCAGTGAGCTGCCATGACGATCCTCCAAAGAGTTAATGAAAATACCTAGAACCAGCAGTCTTGTCTGCTGGGAATGCAATCAGAGGCGCCCCAAACGACAGCCGAAACTGTCCAGATGATTAGCGGTTTTCGCGCAACTTGAGCCCCTAACTACCGATTCCCCGGAAGATATGTTCCCAAGAATCGGAGCAATTGCGCACGCTCCGCCACCTGATGCCCTCCTATTCTAGGAGCTGCCGGGGGTTAAGACCAATCGCCGTTGCGGTCTACCACCGTCACGACGTCGTCGTCGCCCACCTGCGCTCCGGCGTCGAGCGTGGCACCGGAGTCAACTATGGACCGCACAATCCGGGCCCCGGAGGGAACGGTGACCCCGTTCAGCAGGATCGAATCGACGACGACGGCGCCCGCCTCCACCACCGTGTCCGGCCCAATCACGCTGTGGCTGACTTCGCCGAGGACGCGGCTGCCCGGCGCCAACAGCGAGTCGGCCACGACCGCACCTTTCCCGACAAACCCGGGCAGGCGCTGGGAGCTGCTGGTGAGGATGGGCCAGGCCGGGTGGTCGAAGGCCAGACCCTCGCCGTCAAGCAGTTCCATGTGCGCCCGGTGGTAGTTCTCCGGGGTACCAAGATCGAGCCAATACCCTTCAAGGCGGTGTTCCACCACGGTTGAATGCTGCACCAGGTGGGGCAGCAGCTGGTCGCCGTAGTCGTCGAGGCCGCCCTCTTCCTTCTCCAGCAGTTCCAGGGTGTCGAGCAGGTGCGCGGCATCGAATAGGAAGACTTCGGTGGCCACCAGGGTGGTCTTGGGCTGGTCGGGCTTGTACTCGAAGCCGGTGACGGCGCCGCCGGACACCTCGACCACACCGTGGTTGGAGGCGTCGCCGTCGAAGTGTGTGGTCACGATTGTCGCGGCGGCTTTGGCCTCCAGATGCGTTTGGACGACATCGCGGAAGTCCAGCTGGTACAGGTGATCGGCGCTCAGGAGGAGCACCAGGTCGGGGTCGAACTCGCGGATAAACGCTGCCTGCCGGAACAGGCTATCGGCGTTTCCGTCCGCGAAGCCCTCCCCTTCCCTGCCCTCAAACGGCGGCAGGACACGCAGCCCGCCGTTGGTGCGGTCCAGATCCCACGGCCGGCCATTGGCCAGATGGTCGTTGAGCGAGTTCGGCTGGTACTGCTGCACCATCCACACATCCGAGAAGCCGCTGTGGTGCAGGTTGGAGAGGGGGATGTCGATCAGGCGGTAGGAGCCGGCGACGGGCAGCGCCGGTTTGGCACGCTTATCCGTCAGCGGCCCCAACCGTCCACCCGAACCGCCTGCGAGAACGATCGCAAGGACGGACGGTCGGTTCATGGTTGCGCTCCAGGTGTGGGTTGATTCAGGATCCAGTGGGTACTGTCGAGGCGGGCCAGGATCTTCTTGCCAATCCGCTCCAGGTCGCGGACGTCGTCGTCGGTCAACGCGTCGAAGACCGACTCCCGTACATGGTCAACATGCTCGCGGGCCAGTAACTGCAGATTCGTCAGCCCGTCCTCGGTGATCCGGGCGGTGGTGACCCGACCATCGCTGGCGCTGGGGCACCGGGACACCCAGCCGCGCTGCTCAAGTTTCTTCACCACATGGCTCAGGCGGGACAGTGACGCATTCGACCGGGCAGCGAGTTCACTCATCGCGAGGGTGAGGTCATCAGTCTCGGAAAGCATCGCCAGGACGTGATAATCGAACAGCGTGATCTTGGCCTGCCGGAACAGGTGGGCGTCCAGCGTGCCAGGGAGCATGGTGGTGACGGCGTAGAGCGCAAGCCAGGCTTGCCGCTCCTCGGGATTCAGCCATCGGACACCACTCATCCCGCCATTCTGGCACAGACACCGTTTGCCACCGGGGCCCCGCCGGCCGGCTGGGACCCTAGGCCCACGCCGGGCGGGTGAGCTCCGGGTACTTGGCCGTCAGCACATCCCCCGAAGACACGCCGCGCAGGCGCCGCCCAACCCACGGCGACAGATAGTCGCGCGCCCACTGGGCGTCCGCTCGTAGCTGATCTATCCGCGACGACGCCGGCGCGGCCTCCAGCTCGGGCAGGTCGATCTCGTGGGAGGCCCGCAACACTTCGAGCACCCGCCTGGCCATGAGGGTGTGTCCGGCGGCGGACATGTGCATCCGGTCAGTGTCCCAATAGCCCCAATTCTGGAACTCCCTGAACCGCCAGTAGTCCACCACGTCGGCGTGGTGCCGGTCAGCAATTTCACGGACCAGTTCGTTATAGATGGCCGTCCGCCCGCGGGTCTTGCCGAACACCGCCGACCCCACCGAATCAAAACCGGTAAACAGCACCACGGCGGCGCCCGAGCTCGCAAGGCGGGCCACGCCGTCGTCGTAGGCGGCCATCAGCGCGTCAATGTCGATCCGCGGCCGCAGGATGTCGTTGCCACCCGCGTAGATGGTGATCAGCGTGGGCTGCAGGGCCAGGGCCCGGTCAACCTGTTCGTCGAGGACCTGGCGCACTTTCTTGCCGCGGACGGCGAGATTCGCGTATCCCCAGGAGCTGTCGGCAAGGATCAGTTGCTCGGCCACCCGGTCAGCCCACCCCCGCACCCCGTTGGGGCTGGCTTCATGCCAGTCGCCGACGCCTTCCGTAAACGAATCACCGAGGGCCACATATCGTTGAGAGAATTCCACTAGAAGAGGCTACCTGCTCCCGCCGCGCGATAAGGTGGCATTGCAAGCAGACTGATAACTTTTTGCAGTGCACCCTGCTCCCCTCCCCACAACCTGAGAAGGACATCATGACCCAGCCCTCCGACACTCGGACCAAGCGCGCCGCGTTGATCATCAACCCGGTCAAGAACACCGGGGCTGATATTCGTGCGATCGTTTCGGAGCTCTGCGCTGCCGAGGGGTGGGACGAGGTGCTGTACCTGGAGACATCGGTTGATGACCCCGGCCGTGGTCAGGCACAGGAAGCCGTCGATGCCGGCGTGGACGTGGTGATCGCCGCTGGCGGTGACGGAACGGTCCGCTGCGTGGCCGAGGTCGTCAACGGCACCGGCGTCGCACTGGGGCTGATCCCGCTCGGCACCGGCAACCTGCTGGCCCGGAACCTGGACATCGCCGTCGACGATCCGGAGGAGGCCGCCAAGGCAGCCCTGTTCGGCACCGAACGCAACGTTGACGTCGTCCATGTCACCGTTGACCGCGCCCAGGACTCGCACGTGTTCCTGGTGATGGCGGGGCTGGGGTTTGACGCGTCGATCATGGCTGACACCCGTGATGACCTCAAAGACAAGGTGGGCTGGCTGGCCTACGTCGACGCCGGCATCCGGAACCTGAGCGGCAAGCCTGCACGCACCCGGATCACACTGGACGGCGGCGATGTCATCGAGCGTCGGCTGCGCAGCGTGATGGGCGGCAACTGCGGCAAGATCATGGGCGGGCTGGAGATTTTCCCCGGCGCCAAGATTGACGACGGCCTACTGGACATCATGACCGTGGCGCCCACCGGCCGGCTCGGCTGGCTTGGCGTCGTGGGTAAGCTGTTTGCCCGCGGAAAGGGCAAGGACCCATCGCTCGAGTACTTCCAGTGCAAGGAAGCCGAGATCCAGCTCGACGAGCCGCAGGAAATCCAGCTCGACGGCGACCCCCTCGGCAAGGGCACCCACATGGTCCTGCGCGTGGACGCTAATTCGTTGCGCCTGCGGATGCCTTACGGCAAGAAGGATCCAGCAGTCGTCACCCACCCGGAGCCCTAAGCCGCGAGGGCCGGGCCCGGGCCGGGTTAGAGCCGGGTCTGGGGATCGACTTTTTCGCCGTCGACCAGGAGCTCGAAGTGGAGGTGGCATCCGGTGGAGTTGCCGGTGCTGCCGACGGCGCCCAGGCCCTCGGCTTTGCCCACTTTCTGCCCCACGGTCACGCCGAGCACACTGAGATGGTTGTACGAGGTTTGGAGGCCCCCGCCGTGGTCCACCACGATCCGCTGGCCACCACCATAGGCATGCCACCCGGATTCCACGACGGTGCCCGCGCGTGATGCGAGGACCGGCGTACCGCAAGCCCCTGAGTAGTCGGTCCCGGTGTGCAGCTCGTCGCCGTACCCGCCCATCGGGTTCACCCGGTAGCCGAACGACGAAGCAATTTCGGCACCCTTGATCGGGGTGGTGAACGCTGCCGCGTCGCTGGACAGGACAGTGGTTTTGGCCTTCGGGGTTGCGGCCGTCGCGAGCGGGGACTCCTTGCTGAAATCAATTTCTGCTTCAGCGTCAGCAGTAACCGGTGCGGCTACGGCGGGGCCGGTTCCGGCGGTAGGGGCTGCCGAGGGGGAAGCCTCTGGCGAGGGGAAGGCTGCGGTGAGAACGAGGCCCGCCGCTGCGGCGAGGACTCCCACGGCCAGCACAGCTGACCGGCGGTTGGATTTCAAGATGGACTTAGGCGGGGCGGACGCGCGGCGGCGCCCGGACGTGACCGGCTGGAGCAAAACAGGAGCCTCTCTGCAACGCCGGTGAAGTTAGCTGTCGGATTCGAGCAAGAGTTGACTCGGCCCACTGCTGCTCTTCCAGTGAGCGGAAGAGTGGTTTGCGAAGGGCTGCACCCCAAGGCAGAAAACTGCCGAAGATGGGTCCTCCACCCCTGCCACGGTGAATTGGGGGCCGGCTGCTGACAGGGTTAGGCGTGCAGTCCGGGAGCCACAATGATGCGGATGGCTCCCTATAAGAATAGAGTGCTTAGCCGAGAAGTTATAATTTCGTTACACAGATCACGGCGTGGCGACTAGCCAAGTTCAGATCGGCCCCTGCGCCAATACCCCATGAAGGCCACCTGCTTGCGGTCAATCCCGACGTCGCGCACCAGATAACGCCGCAGCCCACGGACCACCGCGGCCTCGCCCGCGATCCAGGCATAGAACGGGAGCGCACCGGAGGGCCGGTCCGGGTTCAGCGAGGAATTCAGCGTTGACGCGTTCAGCCGCTGCGGGGTTTCCCACAGGATCGTTTCGTCAATGTTCACTTCTTCCGGCTCGGGGCCTGCTGTGGCTGCGGCAGCGGCGGCGAGGGTCAGCCCGGCGCGGGAGCTGGCATCGACTCCGACGGCGAACGGCGCGGCCAGCGACACCCAGCCGGGCACCCGAACCGTATCCCGGACCGCCGCGTCCAGCAGTTCACCGTGGGGGCGTTCCCCCCGGGCGAGCCAGATGATTTCCACCGCTGAGGTGGTGGACACAGCCTGGAAGTCTGCGTGGTCCGGCACTTCAAGGAAGGCGTGCCCGCCGACGTCGGCGGGGAGGGACTCCAGAATGGCGCTGATGGCGGGGACAGCTGTCTCGTCGCCGGCGAGGAGGACCTGCTGGGCGAGCCCCGGACGCCACTCGATCCCGCCGTAGGAGCCGGCGGTGGTGCAGGTGGCGGCGTGGACGTTCGGGCCGATCAGCCAGATCCGATCGCCGGGGGTGGCGGCGGCGGCCCACAGCGACGCCGGCCCCCCGTTCCCCTCAGCATCGAAGTGCATCACGAAGTCGACGTCGATCTCTGGCTGGTCACCATCGCACCGGGCCGCCCTGACGGTGTAGGTGCGCATGGCGCCGCGCTCGGCGGGGTCCATCGCGAGCCACCGCTGATACCAACCCGAGCCCTCGGGCGGTGACTCGAGGAGCTCCCGCATGTTCACGCGGGGGGCATCGTCGTCGCGGGTGGCGGGGATCATGACTTTGATCCGCAGGTCGAGCGTTGGCCCCTGCACCCCGAAGTCCCTCAGGCAGGACCCGCCGAAGGTGATGCGTTGGAAGTTGTCGCTGAGGCGCTGCACCCGGGTGACGACGACGTCGAAGGCTGATACCGCCGAAACGGTTCCATCGGTGCGCTGGGATGCGCGCTCGCTCCGTCGGGCCGTGCGATTGCTGACTTCGGTCATGTTGCTGCCTCCAGGTGGTGCGCGGACAGCGTGTCCTGCGGATTAGGCAGGAACCCCTGCCCGGTGGACGTTTCGGGTGACGGCTGAGTAGCTCCGTCGCCTGAGTGGTGCCGGCCGACCGGCACCACCATGGGTGTGCCGGATACGGGGTCCGGGATGACGCGGCATTGCAGACCGAAAACCGAGGTGACGGTCTCCTCAGTCACCACCTCGGCGGGACTGCCCTGCGCGGCGATCTGGCCGTCCTTCATGGCGATGAGGTGATCGGCGTAGCGTGCGGCGAGGTTCAGGTCGTGGAGCACGATGGCCACCGTGGTGCCGTCGCGCCGGTTCAGGTCGGTGATCAGATCCAGTACTTCCACCTGGTGGGTGACGTCGAGGAAGGTGGTGGGTTCATCCAGCAGCAGGATGTCGGTTTGCTGGGCCAGGGCCATCGCGATCCAGACCCGCTGCCGCTGCCCACCGGACAGTTCATCGACAAAGCGGTCAGCGAGCTCAAGGGTGTCGGTGGCTTGGAGGGCGGAGGCGACGGCGACGTCGTCGTCGTTGGTCCACTGCCGGAACCAGCCCTGGTGCGGGTAGCGGCCGCGACCCACCAGGTCGGCGACGGTGATCCCATCCGGGGCTACCGGTGTTTGCGGAAGCAGCCCGAGGATCCGCGCGACGGTGCGGGTGGACAGCGAGTGGATGTCCTTGCCGTCGAGGTTGACGACGCCGGCCGACGGCTTCAGCAGGCGGGCCAGGCCGCGCAGCAGGGTGGACTTGCCGCAGGCGTTGGCACCGACGATCACCGTGACCTTGCCGGCCGGCAGCTCGACGGTGAGGTCCTGGACCACTTTGCGGTCGTCGTATGCGAGTGTCAGCTCGCTGGCTGTCAGAGCCATCTCAGCCTCCCTGTCCTGTCCTGTTGGCGGTCACGAGCAGCCACAGCAGGAACGGGGCGCCGAGGACGCCTGTTACTACGCCGACCGGAAGTGACACACCGGGAATCATGTTGGCTGCCACGAAGTCTGCGGCGAGAACTATCACCGCGCCCACCAGTCCGGCCGCGGTGAGAGACACGGCGCCCTTCACGAGGCGGCGCGCGATCGGGCCGGCGAGGAAGGCGACGAACGCCACCGGCCCGGCGGCGGCAGTGGCAACGGCAGCCAGGGCCACTCCGACGGTGATCAGAGCTAGCCGCGATGGTTCGACCCGGATGCCGAGACTGGCGGCGGTATCGTCGCCCAGTTCCAGTCCTTGCAGCCCCCGGGACAGGACGGCCGCCGCGGGGATCAGCAGCAGCAGGGCGAGGATGAGGATCGTGGCGCGGTCCCAGTTGCTAGAATTCAGGGAGCCGTTGAGCCAGACCAGGGTGTCCGATGCGGTGCGGATATCGGTGCGGGTGAGCAGGAAACTGACCACCGCGTGCAGCACCGCGGCGAAGCCAATTCCCACCAGGATCAGCCGGTACCCGGCCGCCGAGCCGCGGCGGGAGAGCAGGTAGATCGCTGCCGCGACGGCGAGTGCACCGATCAGGGCGGAAAGGGAGACCGCAACGCCCGCCGCCCCAAACAGCACTATTGCTGCCACGGCGGAGGCACTGGCTCCGTAGCTGATCCCAATGATGTCGGGGCTGGCCAGCGGGTTCCGGAGCATGGTCTGGAAAATGGTGCCCGCCAGGCCGAAGGCCACCCCGATAAGGACCGCGATCACCGCGCGGGGAAGCTTGTTTTCCATCACGATGAAGGTAGCGCCGGGGATATCGGCGCCGCCGAGGATCCTGAAGAAGTCCGGGATGGTCACGGTATAGGTGCCGAGCAGGACGGAGACCGCGAACAGGACGGCGGTGACCCCCGCGAGGATACCGATCACCAGGCGGCGCTGGGCTGCTTGCCGGCGTCGACCGCCGCTGACGGTAGCCGCCGACGGCGGTGTGGCAGCGCCATTCGGTGCGGCAGCGCCATCCGGTGTGGCAGCGCCATTCGGTGTGGCAGCGACGTCCGGGGCGGCGGGTGTGGCCGCGCCGGTCGGGGGCGCTGGGTGGAGGCTCATAGTTGGGCCAGCTTCCGGCGGCGGACCAGCCAGATGAACACCGGGGCGCCGATGACGGCGGTCATGATCCCCACCTGCACCTCGCCGGGTGGCAGGATGAGCCGGCCGACAATGTCGGCTCCGATGAGCAGCACCGGGGCAAGTGCCACCGAGAAGGGCAGGATCCAGCGGTAGTCGGGGCCGGTGAGCACCCGCACCATGTGAGGGATCACCAGGCCCACGAAGGCGATCGGTCCGGCGGCTGCGGTCGCAGCGCCACAGAGGATGACGACGCCCAGCGCCGCGACACCGCGGGCTATCGCCACGTTCTGGCCGAGCCCCTTCGCGATGTCGTCACCGAGGGACAGGCTGTTCAGTGCCTTACCGGTCAGGAGGGTCAACAGGATGCCGACCACGAGGAACGGCAGGACCGGCAGGAGGACATCCCAGCCACGGCCTGACACGGTGCCGACCTGCCAGAACCGGAACCGGTCGAGCGTCTCCTGGTTGGACACCAGGACGGCGTTCATCAGACTGCCCAGCCCCGCGGACAGGGCCGCCCCCGCGAGCGCCAGCTTGATGGGGGTGGCGCCTTCCCGGCCGAGGCTTGCGATGGCGTAGACCACGACGGCGGCGAAGGCTGCCCCGGCGAACGCGAACCAAATGTAGCCGGTCACCTCGGCGATCCCGAAGACGTAGATGCCGATGACGACGGCGAGCGCGGCTCCTGCGTTGACGCCGAGGATGCCTGGGTCAGCGAGCGGGTTCCGGGCCACTCCCTGCATGGCGGCACCGGCGAGGCCGAGTGCGGCGCCGACCATGAGGCCGGTGACGGTGCGGGGAATGCGGGAGTGGACGACGGCGTGGTCGCCGTTGGCCGGGTCGAAATCGGTTAGCGCAGCGACCAGGACGTCGAAGCTGATGGGCCGGGAGCCGAATGCGAGCGAGGCGGCGCAGACCAGGGCGAGGGCGACCAGCACTGCGCCCAGCTTCAGAACCCGGCGCTGTCCGCGGGGTCTGGCTGAGGCGATCGGAGCGCGGGCAAGAGGGGCTGGAGCAGTCTGCACTGCCATCGCATGCCTCCTCACCGTCTAACTCCGGACAGAAGTAAGGCTAGCCTACGGTTACCTCTATTAAGAAACGGTTATGTTCCCTAATTAGCCAGGGTGGGTCGTTCGGAGGGGCACCCGGCAGGTCGCTCCCTACCCGCCGAAACCCCACCCAGCAGCCGGGGAATCCGGTACGGGCGGGCTATCGGTTGACACGGTTTAGCTGGCTTTAGGCAGCGGTGGGCGGGGTTCCCTGCCCGAAGGGCTTGCCGCCGAGGCCTTCCCTGCCATGCTCGGTGTGCCAGTTGGCCAGATCCGGGCCTTTGGGCACAATCCCGGTCGGGTTAATGTCTTCGTGCACGATGTAGTAGTGATCCTTGATCTGGTCAAAGTCGATCGTGTCGCCGAAGCCGGGGGTCTGGAACAGGTCCCGGGCGTAGCCCCACAGGGCTGGCATTTCGGTGAGCTTGTTCCGGTTGCACTTGAAGTGTCCGTGGTAGACGGCGTCGAAGCGCACCAGGGTGGTGAACAGGCGGACGTCGACCTCGGTGATGGTCTCGCCTACCAGGAACCGCTGGTGGCTGAGGCGTTCCTCCAGCCAGTCCAGCGCGGTGAACAGGCGGTCGTAGGCGTCGTTGTACGCTTCCTGCGATCCGGCGAACCCGCACCGGTAGACGCCGTTGTTCACCTCGGTGAAGATCCGCTTGGCGACCTGATCGATCTCTTCACGCAGTTTCTCCGGGTACAGATCAGGGGCGCCGTCGCGGTGGAAATCTTTCCACTCAGTGGAGAAATCAAGGGTGATTTGCGGGAAGTTGTTGGTGACGACGGCACCTGAAGGCACGTCGACGATCGCCGGAACGGTGATACCGCGCGGATACTCGGGATCTCGCTTGAAGAACGCCTCCTGCAGTCGTTCGATGCCCAGGACCGGATCGCGTCCGTCAGGGTCAAGGTCGAAGGTCCAGGACCGCTTGTCGTGGGTCGGGCCCGGGGTCCCCAGCGAAATGGCGTCCTCGAGTCCGAGGAGCCGGCGCACGATGATGGCGCGGTTCGCCCAGGGACAGGCGCGGGCGGCGATCAGCCGGTACCGGCCGGCCTCCACGGGAAAGCCGTCCGACCCGTCCCGGGTGATCCGGGTTTCGATATAGGTGGTGTCGCGGCTGAATTCCTTGCCCGTGTTCACGTAGGCGCCACGAGTGCTGTGTTCGTTCTCGGTCATCTGTTCAGCCTAATCTTCTGTCGCTGGGCTGTTGGTTGGAACAGCCCGGCGACAGAGGTGGAATTGATCACTGGGTGATCGCCGGTTGGCGATCAGTTGTCCTGGCTCTGCCGGGCCGACTCGCGTTCGTACTTCCGGCGCAGCTCACGCCCGTTGTCGATGTCCTCGAGTTCCTTGTCGAGCTTCTTGCGGCTTGCGGTGGCGTCCCGTGGAGGGAGCTGGATGGTTTCCTCAGCTTCGATGCCGGCCTGGAGTTGCCGGCCGCGCTCCAGTTCGGCGTCGAACTCTGCACCGAAGAGCAGTGAGAGGTTAGCCAGCCAGAGCCACAGCAGCAGCACGATGACGCCGGCGATCGCCCCGTAGGTCTCGTCATAACTGCCGAAGTTGCCAACGTAGAAAGAGAATCCAGCAGTGGTGAGTCCGAGGACCAACAACGCAACAAACGATCCCATGCTCATCCAACGGAACTTGGGCTGCTTCACGTTGGGCGCCCCGTAGTACAGGATGGCGATCATCAGGATGGCAAAAACCACCATGACCGGCCACTTGGCGATGTTCCACACGAGGAGAGCCGTGTCGCCGAGACCGATCACATTCCCGACCGATTCGGCGATCGGTCCGGACAGGACCAGCAGGAGGGCCATCAGCACCACCAGCAGCAGGACTATAGCGGTGATGAGGAGCATTACCGGGCGCAGCTTCCAAAACGGACGCCCCTCCTCCACTTCGTACACCCGGTTCATTGCCCGGCTGAAGGCGTTGACATAGGCGGAGGCAGACCAGAGCGCACCGAGAACACCGATGATCAGCGTCAGACCAGCACCCTGTGAGGTAGCGAGACCTTCGATAGTGCTTTCGAGCGTCTCGTTCTCGGCTGCACCCGGTGCCACCCCTTCAAGGATGTCCAGCACGGTGTTGGTGGTGGTTTCCGCCTGACCGAAGACACCGAGCAGGGAGACCACCGCCAGCAGCGCCGGGAAAATCGCCAGCACCGCGAAGTAGGTCAGGGCAGCAGCCAGATCGGTGCACTGGTCTTTGCCGAATTCACGGAGGGTGCGCTTGAACACGTATCCCCAGGCTGGCTTCTTGATCTCGGTGGGGCTGTCGGGCTTCCGGTCGTCGTCAGGACTCGGCGCATTGCGTGCTTTGTCCTGGGTCTGCGCTTCGGGCGAATCCGCCGCTGTGCCGCCGCTGGGTGCCATTTGGTACCTCCACATAGTTCCTACAGGTCCAGCTGATTATTATAAGGACCCTTACTAGTGCATAAGCCTACCTAAGGATTACCGTTGGCACATGGCTTTCTCCCAGATTAGTCCAGCCGGCACCCTCCGAATTGCGGTTGTTGGCGCCACCGGTAACGTCGGAACCGCTCTGTTACGGCGCTTGCAACGGGCCGCGGCCGAGCATCCGGGCGGCGTGGAAATCGTCGGCTTCGCCCGCCGGCTTCCTGACACTGCCCGGGCCCCCTACGCCGGGTGCGAATGGCACGCCCTCGATATCGGGACCGACGAGGGACGCAGCACGCTCACCGCAGCACTCGCCGGCGTTGACGCCGTCGTGCATCTGGCCTGGGCCATCCAGCCGAACCGCAATGAACCGGCGATGCACCGCACCAACGTCACCGGTACCGCCAACGCGCTGCAGGCGACCGCCGACGCGGGAGTGCGCCACTTCGTCTGCGCGTCATCGGTGGGTGCCTATAGCCCGGCCTCGAAGGGCCAGCGGGTGGATGAAAGTTGGCCGCATGGGGGCATCAGCACCTCTCACTACAGTCGGCATAAGGCTGAGCAGGAAGCGCTCCTTGATGACTTCGACCGGAGGTACCCGGAGATCCCCGTCACCCGGATTCGCCCGGGGCTGATCTTTCAGCAGGATGCAGGGAGCGAGATCGGCCGCTACTTCCTGGGCCCGCTCGTCCCGAAGTTCCTGCTGGATCGGCTGCGGCTCCCGGTCATTCCCATCCCTGATCGGCTGATCTTTCAGGCGGTCCACGCCGACGACGTCGCAGACGCCTACTGGCGGGCCGTCGACCGGCGGGTGGGTGGTGCCTTTAACATCGCTGCCGAGCCGGTGCTCACGCCGGCCAAGGTCGCGGGGCAGTTGGGCGCCCGACGAGTGGTGAACCTCCCCGTGAAGGTGCTGCGCGCCGTCGTCGGCGTGACCTGGGCGCTGGGGCTGCAGCGTACCGATCCGGGGTGGATCGACATGGCTGCCCTGGCACCGGTCATGAACACCGACCGTGCACGCACACTGCTCGGGTGGGAGCCGGAGCATTCCTCACTCGACGCCATCCGCGCCGTGCTGACCGGGCTGAGCGCGGGCGACGGCGTGGACGGCTCCCCCAGCCTCAAACCCCGCACCTAGCCCTCCCCGCATTGGAGCGAGTCGACACAAATAGCAGGTTTCACGCCGGAACTTGGTTATTTGTGTTGACTCGATCCGAGGGCGGCGGGTTGGGGAGCTTCGAGGGCTTGGGGAGGGTGCACCGCCTCCCACCGCTGCCGGGGCAGCGCCTCGCGGTGGTGGGTCTGCAGGAACACGACCATTGATTCGCGGATCAGGCACTTCAGGTCCCAGAGGGCATCATTGTCGACGGCACTGACCAGCACCCGGGCCCGCACCATGCCGTCGGTGGCCTGGGTGATTTGCAGGGTGCTGGTGCGCCCGTCCCACAGGGTGGTCTCGGCGAGTATTGCGGTCAGGTGGGCCCGCATCGAGTCGATGGGAACCCGCCAGTCGAGGTCCAGGTCAACGGTGCCGAGCAGTTCGGAACGGCTCCGCGTCCAGTTCTCGAACGGCGTGGTGGTGAAGTAGGTCGAGGGCAGGATGACCCGGCGGTCGTCCCAGACCTTGACCACCACATAGGTCATGGTGATTTCCTCGACTGTGCCCAACTGTTCTTCAACGAACACGGTGTCGTCGATCCGCAGGGCGTCGGTGAAGGCCAATTGCACCCCGGCAAAAACGTTGGCCAGGGAACTCTGGACGGCGAGGCCAGCGACAATGGAGATTAGCCCGGCCGAGGCCAGGATGCCAGCGCCAAGGGCACGCACCTCGGGGATCGTCAGCAGCACGCTGGCCAGCGCGAAGGTGATCACCAGCGCCACTCCCACCCTGCGGGCCAGCATGATCTGCGTTTTCAGGCGCCGCATCCGCCCATGGTCAACGGTGTCCCTCCCGTATTTCCGCAACGCCACCGCCTCGAACACCAGCAGGAGCGAGGCGACCAGCCAGGCCACGGCCCCAATGAGAGCCAGCACCAGCGCGTAGTCCACCGGCCCAAACCAGTCGGTGTCGGCGGCAGTCACCGCAAGGGCTATCCGCGCGCCCACAATGGCGAGCACGAGCCGCACCGGGTTCAGCGCCCGACGGGATGCCCCCTGAATGGCGGGGACCTTCCGCAGGGCGCGCACAGCTATCCGGCGCAAAATGGCTGCGAGCAGCACGGCTGCGATCAAGGCCGCAGCGACCCCGACCACCGGGGCCAACGCGTTGACTAGTTCATCCATGGCTTCACCGTCTCAGATGACAGTGGGTAGCTGTCCAGCCGGAAGGGAAAACTGTGGGGAGACTCTCACCCCACGATCAGGTGGGGATCAGCAGGTGGCTAGTACAGGAAAATGTCGAACCATTCGCGGTTGTGCGCGTGAATCAGCACCAGAAACAACACAAAGTCGAACAGCAGGTGAACCGCCACAATGTAGCTCAATGATTTGGTCTTCTTGAAAATCCAGCCCTGCACCAGCGCAAAGGGGTAGATCAGCAAAGGCCCCCAGGCGTGGAAGCCCAGTTCCCAGAGGAACGAGGTGAACAGCACCGCCTGCAGCATGTTGGCCTGCCAGTCCGGCAGATGCCGCCGCAGCAGGGTGAAGGCCGTGCAGATGAAGAACAGCTCGTCCCAGATGCCCAGCACATTGGTGCCGAGGAACAGCCGCGCCACGGTGCTCGGATCCGAGGCTGCCGGCCAGTTCTCAAACACGCCGGTAGGAATCATGTAGACGGGCAGGAGAAAGTACCCCATCACGACGACGGCCACCAGGTACCAGCGCTCGGTCCGCGTCCACTTCTGGCCGGTGAGTACCGGAAACCGGATGGCGTGGTCCTTGAACACAAACCGTGAAATCGAATACGGCAGCCCCACCGCCAGGACCATTGCTGTCCCCATGGTGAACATGTGTTCGAAGCTGATGTCGGTGGTGATGGGCACCAGGCTCATGATGATCAGTCCGAGTGACAGCAGCGCCAGATCCTTGAACAGCTGACGCCCGATGAAGAACGACGACGCCAAGGCGGCCGCCAACAACAGGTAACCCAGCCACCGCTGATCCAGTCCGAACATCACAAACCCCGACCCGGCGATCAGCACCGCAGGGATCAGATTCGCGGCAGTCTTTCGCGTTTCCTTCAGGGTCTCCGGCTGCGTTGTCATACCACTGAGATTACCCGGGACGTCTGAAGTACGGGAGTTTCGGGGCATTTGCCGCTATACAGGAAGCAGCAGCCGATCGTGCCCAGACCACCCACAGGAGCAAATCCATGGAATACGACTTCGATGTTCTGATTGTGGGCGCTGGCCCTGCGGGGATGGCAGCCGCGGTGCGGGCCGCGGAACTCGGCGCCCGCGTGGCTGTAGTGGAACGGGCGAGGCTCGGCGGCACCTGCGTAAATTCCGGGTGCGTGCCGACCCGGGTCCTTGCGAAGACGGCCCGCCTGTACCGGGAGGTGCGCACCGCCTATGACTACGGGATCGTCGTCGCCGAACCGTCGGTTGACTGGCCCCAGATCGTCCGGCGCGTCAGGTCCACCGTGGACCGGGTGCTCGCGGCCAAAGGGTACGACGACGTCGTCGCCCGGTTGGGCATCACCCTGCTCACCGGCGAGGCTTCCTTCGCTGACTCACACACCCTGACGGTGGACGGCCGCGCAGTGACGGCCGGTTCGGTCATCCTCTGCGTTGGCGGCAACGCGCGCCGCCTACCCATCCCCGGCGCCGAGCATGCCGTCCTGCCGCCGGACATTCTCGACCTGCCGGATCTGCCGCGGGCCATCGCCGTGATCGGCGGCGGGCACACCGGCGCGCAGCTGGCCACCATCTTCCATGCACTCGGTTCCCGGGTGCTGCTGCTGGATCTGGCGCCGCGCATCCTCACCACCGAGGACGCCGCTGTCTCGGCGGCGGTCACCGATGGGTTCCGCGCCCGGGGGGTGAGGGTGGAGACGGGAATCGGCGGGATCAACCAGATCACCAGGGACGACGACGGCGGGCTACACCTGCACTGGACCAGCCCAACCGGAGAGCAGGTGGAGGCGGTCGACACGGTCGTGATGGCTGCCGGTTGGCCGGCGAACATTGAGTCTCTTGGCCTGGCCGCGGCCGGTGTCCAGGCCCAACGCAACGCGATACCGGTTGACGACTATCTGCGCTCGAACGTTCCCCACGTCTATGTGGCGGGGGACGCGAACGGCTCCAGCATGCTGGTGCAGGCCGCCGTGTTTGAGGGCGAAACCGCTGCCGAGAACGCGGTCCTCGGAGCGCATCGGACCACTCCACACCATTTGCTGCCCGCCGGTGGTTTCACTGACCCGGATTACGCCGGCGTCGGCCTCACCGAGGAAGCGGCACGGGCGCGTGACCGGGAGGCGACCGCCGTCGTCGTACCCTATGGCGAGGTGGAGCGCCCCATCATCGATGACCGGGAGCAGGGGTTCCTGAAACTGGTGCTGGACCGGCACCGGGAGCTGATCCTTGGAGCGCACGCAGTGGGAGAGAACGCGGTGGAGGTGATCCAGGCGGTCGCTCCGGCGATGGCGGCGGGCACCGACGTCGCAACCCTCGCGCGGGTAAAGTTCGCCTACCCCACCTACACGGCAATTATCGGCGAGGCGGCGCGATCAGCCAGGCAGTCGAGTCAACACAAATGACAGGTTTCGCCCCGGATATCGGTTATTTGTGTTGACTCGATCCCTGGGGAAAGACGTCTACCGGGCTGGTTCCTTTTTGCGGGTCGGAGCTGAACGCGCATCCGGTCAGCGTGATCACCGGTACTGCTAGGGTTGAATCATCCCAAAACTGCACAGGGGGCTTACCATTATTTACTGCCGGGCAGGAATCCGCCGCCAGATTAATTGCCCCACTGCAGAGACTTAAGGAGCACAATGGCAACTATGGACAGAAAGTTCTCTGTAACCGAAGAATCGTCAAGCAAGCATCCACATGACTGGGGCCGGGCCATGGCAGTGGCCATCAGCCGGCTGGTTGAGATGGCGCACGAGGCGGGTGACGTGGTCGAACACGAGAACCTTTATGGGGAAGACCTTCACCTGTTTGTGCGCGAGACCGAAGAGGGAGCCGACATCACCATGTCCTGGACCCCCCGTGACACGAAAGACCCATCACCCAAGAGGTCTGATTGGGAAATCTAGGAGGCACCGAATGACAGGACAGAACCCCGATCCACAGGGTGAGAAGATCACCGGGCTGGAGCCGGGCGGCGGAGTCCCCCCAGGCGAAACCCCACCGGGTGAGTCCTCGACCGTGGGACCGCAGGGCCACGACGAGGGCACTTCGAAGGCAAACCACCCGCTGCCGTGGCTCATTGGCATCGGAGTGGTTTTCGTAGCCTGCATCGTTCTGTTTATTGTCGGCCGTCTGGTCGACGTCTTCTAGCGATCACTGTTAACGCCGAACGCGCCCGCAGCTGCGGGCGCGTTCGGCGTTAAAGGGTCCCTGCTCTGGGGTCCGCTGGCGGACTAGTTGTTGTAGTAGTCCCGCAGGGTGGCCGTCTGCTCGTCGGTCAGCTCCGAGTCG
This sequence comes from Arthrobacter sp. Sr33, assembly GCF_054511195.1. NCBI lineage: Bacteria > Bacillati > Actinomycetota > Actinomycetes > Micrococcales > Micrococcaceae > Arthrobacter > Arthrobacter sp. Sr33. The sequence goes on from NZ_JBTNDD010000003.1 coordinate 296,419, forward strand.
GCAGTCAGGTCAGGCGCATCGGTGATTTTGTCTTTGGTGTAGGCGACGTGCAGGTCGCCGCCGTCGAGCCGGGCGCCGTCGAACGGGATGAAATGCTCGCGGGTGTTGAACAGGCCCAGGCCTACGGTGACAAAGGCCGGCTCGCCGGTCCGGGCATCGAGGTGCACCTGGGACACCTCGCCCAGCTTCTCGCCGTCGGCATCCCAGGCGGTGGCTTCCTGCAGGTCGTGAATGTCTGGCTGTGCCATGGTGCATCTCCATCCTTGGTGAAACTAAGTGTGCTGATCCCATTTCAACCCACCCCGGCCCATAGAGCAACCGGTGATGCGGCAAAGGCGCCCCGCTACGTGAACTCCTCACGCGGCGAAACGCCTTTGCCAAACTTCTGGAGCCGGTTTAGCCCTCGGCCTGCTGCGCCGCCTCGTCCAGCATGGGGAGGAAAGTATCCAGCGCCCAGGGGAGGCTCAACGGGGTGGCAGCCGAGATCGACAGGGTGAGGGTGTTGTCCGGGTCGGCAACCAGAGCGCCCGACTCGACGGCAGGGATCTGGCTCAGCAGCGGATCTTCGGCAATCGCCTCAGCTGTGGCTTCGTCGGGAACCCAGGTGACGAAGATGTCCGATTCGAGCTCGTTTGCGCGTTCGGCGGACCAGGGGATAAAGAATTCCTCTGAACCCTCGGTGCTCTCGGTGACGACGTCGGCCTGGACCATGCCGATCGACTCAAGGAACCGCGGTCGGTTGTCGTTTGCGGTGTAGATGCTGACGCCTTCAGCACTGGCTGGGTCGAGGTTTCCGTAGATGAAAGTTTTGTCCACAATTGCCGGATAGTCGGCAGCAGCGGTGGCCACTGTCTCTTCGGTTTCGGTGATGAGCTCTTCGGCTTCGTCAGCCAGACCGAGTGCGTCACCGATGATGCGAGTCGATTCCTGCCACGGGGTGCCATAGGCGACCTCGGGGTAGGCAACCACTGGAGCGATCTCGCTCAGGGTGTCGTAATCTTCCTGGGTCAGCCCCGAGTAGGCGGCCAGAATGACATCGGGGTTTGTGGCTGCGACCTCATCGAACGCGTAGCCATCAGCTTCCGAGTACTGCACCGGTGCGTTCTCCGTGCCGATCGCCGCGCCGAGCTCTTCCAGCTTGGCGTCCTTCCACGGGGTGGAGGCGTTGTCGTTTCCGCCATACTCGTCGCTCTGCATGCCGACGGGGACGACGCCGAGGGCCAGCACGACGTCCGCGTTGACCCAGTCAACCGTGGCCACCCGTTCGGGCAGCTCTTCGATGACCGTCTCGCCGAACGCGTGCTCGATGGTGACGGGGAACTGGTCGGCAGCACCGGCCGCGACGGGAGCATCGGAGCCCGAGCCGCCATCGGCGGGACCTGTACTGCAAGCGGATAGGGCAAGGATGGTGGCGGCGGCCGTAGCGGCGGCTGCGAAACCGCGCAGGCGGGTGGGGGCCATGGGGGCTCCTCGACTTTCGGGAAACTGTGATTCGCGGCCGTTCGGACGCAACAAAGTAAGGCTAGCCTATCCTTGGACCTATTACGAAATGTTTATGTTGCGTAATAGGCCGAGGCCTCCGCCCGCCCCGGTCTCAGCCGGGAATAACAGGATCGCTGGTGCAGGCCTCAGTAGCGCGGTAGATGAACCAGGCCACTGCCCCGAAGAGCGGGACGACGACAGCGAGTGCAATCCAAAGGGCCTTCGCCGTCGAGCTCAAACCAGCACTACGCGCCACCGAGATGATTGCCGCAATAGCGAGAATCATCACGCCAACCCACACCAAACCAACCCACACCATCAACGTTGATACACCGGTCATCGTCTAATCCCCCTTTGGAACTCACCGACGCCGAGCGTCAATGGAGCCGTCGTCCTCCTTGGTGTCCCCCACCCTATCGAAGCCTCCCCTAGACAGGCACGGCAATTCCGGCCAGGTATTCGACCAGGGCGTCCGGCGCAGAGCGGGGCGCCTGAGCCTCGACAACCGCGTTGTAGTTCGTGTTGGTGTTCACGTCGTAGGTCAGGATGCGGCCGTCAGCGGTCTCAATGAACTCGATTCCGCACACCTCGATGTTGTTCCTCCGGGTGAACTCGAGGTACTTCCCGATGATCGGGTGGTCGAAGCCCTCGCGGAGGCTGAACAGTTGCTGGCCTTCCTCAGGTGCGATGGTGGCGCCGGGCGGCATAATGGGCTTGCCGGTGACGGGGTCAATGGCGCAGGCGTCGGCCGGGCAGAGCTGGAAGCCACCTCGCGCGGTGTCTGCCTGGATGGCGTAGATGAATTCGCCGCCCACAATCTCAACCCGGGTGATGATGGGTTCGGCTGCCTGGATAAACTCCTGGATCAGTGTGATGCCGTCCTGTGGTTCTTCGAATTCGGGCGACTCCACGTATTCGGCCAGTTCCTCGTGGCTTTCGAACTTGCGGACACCCAGGCCTTTGCCACCCTGGTTGTGCTTGGTGATGAAGGGGGCGGGGAAGCCCGCCGCCGCGTCGAGGATCCGGTGCTTGCCGATGGCCGCCACCGTGCGTGGCGTGTCGATGCCAGCCGCCTTCAGGGCGGTCAATTGGTCGACCTTGCTCATCTCTAGCTCGAGGATTCGCCGACCGTTGACCGTGCGGCGCCCGTGGGCCTCCAGCCAGGAGAGCACCGCGCGGGCGTAGTCCTTGGACAGGTGGTGGTCACGGGTGTGCGAGGAGGCACTGATCCGCGACCAGAAGATACCCTCTGGTGGCTCCTGGTCGAGGTCGAGGACACCGTCGGTGAGGAGCCACTCCTCCACCTCGATGCCCCTGGCCTCGAAGGCCTTGGCGAACGGTGGAAACCAGTCAGGGTTCTCATGCAGGGCGAAGATCTTGGTCACGATGTACCTCCAGCTTGGGTTCGTTGGGGACAACGGCTCACCAGGTGGGCGTATTCCTGAGCCGGCGGGGCTGGGACGCCGGAGCCTGGCCGCTGACCAGCTTCGCTGCGGCCCGCACCCGGGACGATTCGCTGCCGGCCGCGCGTCAGCGGGCAGCCAAAACCCCGTGAGTCCGGGCAGTTCCTTGCTCTACTCGTTCTTCGCTGGAAATCAGCGCCCGCGGCGGCGATACCAGGAAACATCTGGTGAGACACCGCCGCCGCCGGTTGCTGTTGTCGGACCTAATCAGCGCTTAGATCAGAACTCAGTACTTGATGACGACGCGGCCGTCGATCTTGGCGTGCTTCATTTCGTCGAGGATAACGTTCACATCGGCGAGCTCCCGGGTGGAGACCGTGGGGTGGATCTTGCCCTCGGCGTAGAACTCCAGCGCCTCCTGCAGGTCCTGTCGTGTGCCCACGATGGAGCCGCGAACGGTCAGGCCCTTGAGCACAATCTCGAAGATCGGCGCCGGAAAGTCACCCGGCGGCAGTCCGTTGAACACAATCGTTCCGCCGCGGCGGGCCATCCCGATCGCCTGTCCGAAGGCTGACGGGTGCACCGCCGTGACCAGGACTCCATGGCAGCCTCCGGTTTCGCGCTGAATGACTTCGACGGGGTCTTCGTGCAGGGCGTTGACGGTCAATTCCGCACCGTGCTTCTTGGCCAGAGCGAGCTTGTCATCGGCGATGTCCACCGCGGCAACGCGCAGGCCCATGGCCACCGCGTACTGGACGGCGATGTGGCCGAGGCCGCCGATGCCCGAAATGGTGACCCACTGGCCGGGGCGCGCCTCGGTCATTTTGAGGCCCTTGTAAACGGTCACTCCGGCGCAGAGCATTGGTGCGACTTCCACCGGATCCGAGCCGGCCGGAATGCGGGCGGCGAAGCGCGTGTCCACCAGCATGTACTCGCCAAAGGAGCCGTCGACGCTGTAGCCGGCGTTCTGCTGCGCCTCGCACAGGGTTTCCCAGCCGGTGCGGCAGTACTGGCAATCGCCGCAGGCGGACCAGAGCCAGGCATTGCCGACCAGGTCTCCCACAGCCAGGTCGGTGACACCCTCACCCAGGGCTACGACTTCGCCGACGCCTTCGTGGCCGGGAATGAACGGCGGGTTAGGCTTCACGGGCCAGTCACCTTCCGCGGCGTGGAGGTCAGTGTGGCATACGCCGGTGGTGAGTACTTTGACCAGTGCCTGGCCGCGCTCCGGGACGGGAATGGGGAGGGTCTGGATCTGAAGATCCTTGCCGAATTCAGTTACTACAGCTGCTTGCATCGTCGTCATTGTCGATTTTCCTTCGTCGCGGTGAGGGGAACGGATTTGTCAGGGTGCGGATGACCCGTCAGCGTGCCAGTCAGTATCTTGTCGGGAACTGCCGGTCTGGACGTCGTGGTCTGACAGGTGAAACACGAGCATCGTTCACTTGTGGTGAGCTGAGGCGATGGCCGTCGTCCTCACCCTAGAGATGGGAGGGTTGCGACAGAGTTGCAGACCTGTGAGTGAACCCGCGGACGCTGGTGTAGTCAGGGGTTGTTGCTGCACGTCGTATTTTCCGGCCAGACCACGCTGCCGAGTCAGCTCCCCTGCCGGGTAAATCACCCCATCGCAGGATAAAGCCTCGATCACAACGAAACCCACGATGCAGTGAGTGCTTCTGTAGATGGAAACAAGAAGGCGCACCCCGGTCTCAAGATATTGAACCCTCACACCATTGGTAGTCCACCAACTGGGACTATTGGCCCTAGCGCACGATGGGTCGGTCCCGGTTTCATGGGTACTACGTGAAGATGCAGCATTAAGGTAGGACACCTGAATCGATGAAGACTCATACAATGTTGCCGGTGAGTGGTATCCCGGGCGCGGCCGAGGCGCCCGCCGGTGCATGGCATGAGACCCCGCGCGAACGCTCCATGGCCGCACACCCTTCCGCCGCTCACCTCAAACTCAAAATACTCGTGATCACGGACGCCCACCTTGATAGCGTACGAATCCGCGTGCACGGCTGCGTTTCGCCGGTCAACATGCATGGTCTCGACCTGCTGGTCAGACGGGCCAGCGCCCTCTCACCGACCGCGAACGTCGTTCTTGATCTGAGCGAAGCACAGGCGTGGGAGTCCCTGCGAACAGAGCTTCAAGGCCCCTCGATCCTCGCCCGGTTGGAGCCGACCCTGGCTGCTCCAGCCAGACTCCGGCTGCGCGTCATCCTCCCACCGGGTTAGCACCCGCCCGGCAGGCGTATTCCGTTTTCGGAAGGGTCCAGCCCGAGGTACGGGTCGAGGAAACCCAGCAGGACAGACAGCGGCACGCCCAGGTTCCAAAACGCGGGTCGCTTGCTTCGTGAATCTGCCCGTCAATCGAAGTAGGACGGGACGTCGATGGGCCCGCCCTGCTCCTCGAACTCCAGGCGCACCTGCCGCTGGAGCACTGGGTCCATCAGGTAATCCAGGGCTGTCAGCGCAAGACCCGCAGCGCCGTCGTACGCTCCCTGCACTGCAGCCTCGGACGCAGCAGCGGCAGCGAAGTCGGTGGTGTGCAGGGCGGTGCTCTGGTCGGCGATTTTGATGAGCGGGTGGATGCCCGGGATGCGGTAGCTGACGTTGCCGAAGTCGGTGGACGCCGCGAGGGTGTCGGAGACGACGCCAGCGGGGAGCGGGTTGCGTCCGCGCCGCTGCTGGGATTCCACCCAGCGCCCGGTGAGCGCATCGTTGCTCCGGATCGGGAGCGACGGCGGGTGCTGGTCCCAATCAAGTTCCACTGTGGTGCCGGTCATGAGCGCCGCGCCGCGGGCGATGTCCTCCAGACGTTTGCTGAGGTCCTTGAGCGTGTCCGGGTACCTGGAGCGGGCGTAGAGCTTCATGACCGCCCGATCCGGGATGATGTTGGGGCTGCGTCCACCCTCGGTGATGTTGCTGTGGACCCGGTCAGACGGCGGCAGCTGCTGACGGAGCAAGCCAATCCCCTGGTAGGTGAGGCTGGCGGCGTCGAGCGCGTTGCGGCCCATGAACGGCTGCGCGGAGGCGTGGGCCGCGATGCCGGTGAACGTGATGGTGAGCAGCCGGCGCCCCAGCCAGACCTGGTCCGCGAGGTCGTAGCCGTAGGGGTGCACCATGATGGCGGCGTCGACGCCGTCGAACGCCCCATTGCGGGCCAGGAGCTCCTTGCCGGAGTGCCCTTCCTCGGCGGGGGTGCCGAGGAAGACGACCGTGCCGTTGAGCCGGTCCTTGATCCCGGCGAGCGCAAGGAAGGCGCCCACTCCGGTCGCGGCGATGACGTTGTGGCCGCAGGCGTGGCCGATCCCCGGGAGCGCGTCATACTCACTGAGCACCGCAATGGTTGGCCCATCACCGGCGCCGCGGATTTCGGCCCTGACGGCGGTGTCCACGCCGTGGGCCCCCAGTTCGGCGGCGACCCCGTGTTCGGCGAGAATGTCGGCGATCAACCGGGCACTGGCATGTTCCTCAAAGGCGGTTTCCGGGTGAGCGTGGAGGGTGTGCACTATCCGCCGCAGGTCGTCGTGGAGGGCTTCGACATTACTGTCGACGGCGGCGCGGAGGTCCTCCGCTGCGCCGTCGAACTGTGACTCAGGCGGCACTGCGGTCAGCAGCCGGCGCTGGGTCTCGGAGTCGAGTTGATTGAGGTACGCCGGGTCAGGCGAAGCTGGTTCGGTCATCCTGGTAGCTTAGGCAACTCTTTGCCGGCATGGCAGCCCGGCAACGCGATTCCGGGTCATGAGGCGCGGCCTGGCGCGGCAGTACGGGTCAGGACGCAACAAATTCACCGGGCCGAAACACCCCCGCAACACCTTGGGCGAACAATAAAACCATCGGTCGGACCTGCCTGCCCCGGCCACAGAACCAAGGAGTCATTATGTCCCTGCTTACCGCCACCGCCATCACCCGAATCCATGACCTCGGTATGCTGCGCCGAGGGGACGAAATCGAGGCGCATCGCAACCGTGAGGTCCACTACAGCGGCTATGTGGAAGACACCGCGCCGGGCCTGGGCATCGTCTGGATCCGCGACGTGTCCGACGGCCGCCGCGCCATCCTGCATGCGGACGAATACGCCATCTGGCAGATCAGCGCAGACTAGCGAGTCTTTCCTGATCATTACGTCTCCAGATCCGGTCCGACGTCGGCTAGCCTGCCGGCGGGAGTCAGGGGTGCGTTAGCCATCGACTAACGGCGTCGCTAGGGTTGATGGCTGACCTAGCCCTGCCGGCCGCCCACCAGGCTGCTGAGCACGGCCCGCACCAGGGACGGAGCCACCAGTGACTGTCGAAAACCAACCACCCCATAGCGGGTTCGACGCTCCGGAGACTGATACTCCGGAAGGCAAGAAGACAATCCGCCGGGCCATTGGCGCATCGGCAGTAGGCAACGCCACCGAGTGGTACGACTACGGGGTGTACGCGGTGGTCCTGACCTACATCACCGCGAACTTTTTCCCCGGCGGCGCCGAATGGGCGCTCGCCACCTTCGCCATTTCCTTCCTGGCCCGTCCGTTCGGCGGCTTAATCTGGGGGCCTCTGGGCGACCGACTGGGACGCAAGGCCGTCCTGTCCCTCACCATCATCCTGATGGCGGGCGCGACCTTCTCCATTGGCCTGCTGCCCACGTTCGATCAGATCGGTTACTGGGCGCCGGCCCTCCTGGTGGCGCTGCGGATCCTGCAGGGCTTCTCGACCGGCGGTGAATACGGCGGAGCTGCGACCTTCATGGCAGAGTATTCGCCAGACAAGAAACGTGGCTTCCTGGGCAGTTTCCTCGAGTTCGGCACCATCTTCGGGTTTGCACTCGGCACCGCAATCACCCTGTTCCTGCAGATCCTCCTCGGCGCTGAAGCGATGACCGACTGGGGCTGGCGGATCCCCTTCCTCATCGCGGGGCCGATGGGCCTGGTCGGGTGGTACCTGCGGTCCAAACTTGAAGACACACCGGTTTTCCGTGAACTTGAAAACAACTCGGGCACCGAAGACAGCGGACCCACCACGTTGAAGCACCTTGCCAGCAAGTACTGGCGTCCAGTGCTCACGATGGCTGGCCTGGTGATCGCGCTCAACGTCGCCAACTACACCTTGCTCAGCTACATGCCCACCTACCTGCAGACGCAGATTGGCCTGTCCGACGACGGCTCCCTCACCCTGATCCTGATCGGCCAGGTGGTGATGATGATCCTGATCCCATTTGCCGGCGCACTCTCGGACCGGGTGGGTCGAAAACCGCTGTGGTGGGCCTCCCTGGTGGGACTCTTCGTCGCGGCCCTGCCGATGTACATGCTGATCGGCACCGGGTTCACCGGGGCATTGATCGGATTCGCCGTCCTGGGCATCCTCTACGTCCTGCAACTCGCAACCATCTCGGCGACCTTCCCGGCAATGTTCCCCGCCCATGTGCGGTTCGCCGGGTTTGCGGTGACGTACAACCTCGCGACGGCGCTGTTCGGCGGGACTGCGCCGCTGGCCAACGAAGCGCTGATCGGGGCGACCGGCAACCTGCTGGTTCCGGCCTTCTACTTGATGGGCGCGTGCCTGATCGGCATGATTGCCATGCCGTTTGTCAGGGAGACAGCCGGCGAATCCATCAGGGGCACCGATATGCCGGGTGACCCCACGGCTGCCGAACTGGCCACCACCCGCAGCTGACCCGACCGGGTAACCGCTGAGGGCGCCCGGACTAAGTATTAACTAGCCCCGTCCGACGCACGGAGGGCGGCACCGCGATCATCGCGATGCCGCCCTCCGTGCGTAGGGTCCGGGTGGTGTTGCCGGTCTAGCGAGTGGGTTCGCGGTCGACCGCTTCCCCGTGGGCCAAGTGGGCCCGGCGAATGAGGTCCATGAATTCGGTCTCATTCCGGATGAGGCGTTTGTACTTCTCGGGGAGCTGGCGGAGCATTTCTTCCTCTTCGACCATGCGGTTGAAGATCTTCTCACGCTCGTTGATGTCGGTCTCGTACTCCAGGTCCATGTACTCGGTAGCATGGCGCTTGGCGCCGGAGACAGCATTCTTCGCCTTGCCCTTGGGGCTGAAGACCGAAGCCAGCACGGTGACGATAAGCACTCCGAGAATGACTGACAGGGACAACCCGGTTGAGATCTCGACCACCGGGACGGGCTCGCCCTCGTTGATGAAGCCCAGGTTATTCTCATGCAGCGCATGGAGGATCAGCTTCACACCAATGAAGCCGAGGATGATCGCGAGGCCGTAGGACAGGTAGATGAGCCGGTCCAGCAGGCCATCGATCAGGAAGTACAGCTGACGCAGTCCCATCAGCGAGAACGCCGTGGCGGTGAAGACAATGAACACGTTCTGGGTCAGGCCGAAAATCGCGGGGATGGAGTCCAGCGCGAACAGGATGTCAGTGCCACCAATGGCTATCATCACCAGCAGCATCGGCGTGAGAACGCGTTTGCCATTCTCGATAGTGAACAGTTTGTCGCCGTCGTAGTGATCGGTGGCCGGCAGGAAACGCTTGGCCAGACGCACCACGATCATGTCGCCGTGATCTTCGCCGGACGTCGGCTTGAGCAGGTTGCCGGCGGTGAGGATCAGCACCAGTCCGAAGATGTAGAAGATCCAGGCGAACTGGTTGATCAGTGCGGCGCCCAGGAAGATGAACCCAGTGCGTGCGATCAACGCGAAGATGATGCCAAAGAGCAATACCTTCTGCTGGTCGGCGCGTGGCACCTTGAAGCTGGCCATGATGATGAGGAACACAAACAGGTTATCGACCGACAGTGCTTTTTCAGTGACATAGCCGGCGAAATACTCGGTCCCCATGGTGGCGCCCCCGAAGACCAGCACGGCGAGCCCGAAGAGGATTGCGAGCCCCACATAGATCGAGGACCAGACCGCAGCCTCCTTCAAGGTCGGGGTGTGCGCCTTACGGACGTGGAAGAAGAAGTCGAAGAGCAGTAGCCCCACAATTCCGGCGATCGTTAATGCCCAAACAATTGGGGATACTTCCATGCGGTTTGTTCTCCTCAGACGGGTGGCGTAGCACTCACGGTAGTTTGCGCAGGGAGTGGACGGCAAGACGGTCCCAGGCCGTACATTGAACTCATGAGTCCCTCCACGATGCGTAGCGCGGTGCTTCACAAGACCGGCGCGGCCCGCCCCTACGCCGACAGTGCTCCACTCCGGCTTGAAGAACTCGCCGTTCCCTCGCCCCGGCCGGGCGAGCTCCGCGTAAGGATCGAGCGGGTAAGCCTCTGCCATTCGGACCTCTCGGTGATCGACGGTTCACGGGTGCGTCCACTGCCGATGGCGCTGGGGCATGAGGCGACCGGCGTCGTCGACCTGGTCGGCCCGGATGTCACCGACATCACAGCGGGTGACCGGGTGGTTCTGGTGTTTGTACCCAGCTGCGGGTCCTGCCGCGCGTGCGACGCCGGCCGCCCCGCCCTCTGCCACCGTGCGGCTGAGGTCAACGGCAGTGGGGATCTACTGCACGGCCCGGCCCTGTTGCGCACCGCCGATGGCGACAGGATCAACCACCATCTGGGCGTCTCTGCGTTTTCCGGGTATGCGGTGGTGGCCCGCGAGTCGGTGGTGGTGATTGACGACGACGTCCCCTTCGATGTCGCTGCCATGTTCGGTTGCGCGGCGCTCACCGGGATCGGGGCGGTATTGAACACCGCGCAGGTCAGTGAGGGGCAGTCGGTCATTGTGTTCGGGCTCGGCGCGGTGGGCTTGATGGCGGTGATGGCAGCCGCTCAGGTCACGGGTACCACGGTGATTGCCATCGACCCCCTGCCAGCGAAACGTGACCTTGCACTACGATGCGGTGCGACGTCGGTTGGTGCCCCCGACGCAGCGGAATCCCTGGTGCAGGCACTGGGCAGTGACGGGGTGGATGTGGCGATTGAAGCGGTCGGCAGTGCACGCGTGATGGAGGCGTGCCTGGGGTTGCTGACCCGCGGCGGTGCGCTGGTTTCGGTGGGGCTGCCGCACCCTGATCAGACCCTCACCACGCAGGCGCTGCAGTTTGCCGGTGCGGGTAAACGCCTGCTCGGCTCCTACATGGGGGACTCGGTGCCCGCCCGTGACATCCCCGCATATCTGGCGCTCTGGCGTGAGGGGAAGCTGCCCGTTGAGCTGCTCCACACCGACACACGGGACCTCGGCGACCTCAACGAAAGCCTCGACGCCCTGGCCGAGGGCCGCGTTGTGCGGCGGATCTTCACGCTCCGCTAGCGGCGGTGTGGGCAGTTTTTCGCCGGACCGGTGCGGCTAACGCCGGTGCTTCAAAACCCGATCGACGCTGAACATCGTGGTGGTGCCGCTGACTTCGTTGCCGACAGCGAGCAGCGGCTTCCCGGTGGGTGAATCCTTCGCCGAGATGAAGACCAGGCCCTCGGGGCCCAGATCCCCGGCCGCGCCCAGCGTGGACGGATCATCTTCGACTGACGCTGAGAAGTCGCGGTTGTTCACGTAGGTGACGAACGTCGAGTGCACGGGCGAGGTGATGTCGTAGACCATGACGCCGCCCACCCGTTCGAGCCCCACGAAGGCATAAGTCCGCCCATCCACCTCGCCTAGGGTGACGCCCTCGGGCTCGGGGCCCTTGTCGTCACTGCGACCCTCGAAATTGCTTTCACTGTGGTTCGAGTTGAAGAATTCGGGGACGGCTTCGGCGGTGATCCGTTCGAAATCGGCCGCCGTGTCGAAGACCTTGGTCCCCTTGTCGGTCCAGATGGACATCGACCGGGTGCCGTAAGTGAATAGTTCTTCGTAGCAGGCTCCGTCAGCCGAGAGTCCGTCGGCAAGCGTGATTTTCAGGCGACCAAGATTCTCGTCCTGCTGCAGCTGCTCGACGGTCATTTTGCTGCCGTCAGCGTTGCGCTTCATCGTGTCGAAATCCTCACAGATCGGCGGGAGCCCGTCGCCCAGATCCTTGACCCTCGCTTCCTCGGAGTAGCCTTCCCAGTCGCGGGCGTCACCCTCATTGGCGGAGACGAGGTACGTTTTGCCCTTCGCTGTGTAGGAGGCGATGGCGTCCGGCTGGTGGAAGCCCTTCACCGGCCAGTTCGCAATATTGATGGCGTCGTCCCGGTCCGAGACATCCATCGGCGTCGTGAGGCGGTCGACTGTCCCAAGCGGAATTATCCTGGTGACCTTGGCCGACTTCAGGTTGACCTCGGCAACCGCGTTGGCCTCCTGCAGCGAGACGTACGCGGTCCTGCCGTCCTTCGCTACGGTCACGTACTCGGGTTCGAGATTCTCGGAGACCGGGTACCTCGGTTGCACTCCGGTGGCGTCTTCGCGCCCGCCGTTGATCCTGACGCCGTCGGGCAGGTTCTTCTCAAAGGACCGGAAGCCGGCGGTCTTGACATCCTGCTGTCGGGGAACCTCGATCCGGTTGTGCTTCAGCTTTACTATCGAAACCGACCCCTCGGGATCCACCGAGTAGTCCTCGGCCGGCTCGGCCTCATTGGCGACGACGGCCTGATCGCCCCGGGGAGTAAAGGTCACCATGTCGGGGAGGGCGCCAACGCGGACGGCGCCGAGGGTTTCGCCGTCGCCGTTCGCATCGAAGAAGACCAGCCAACCCTGATCGGTTTTGGTGGGTGCTTCCACGGCCAGCGCTCCGAGGCCATCCGCTCTGACGGCCACCGAGTTCACGACTGCGCCGGCAGGGATCCGCGACCCGTCGCCCGACCTGACGCCTTCAGTCACGAGGTTGAACAACTTGGTTGGCTGGTTCGGGTCCTTGACGTCGAGCACCTCGACCAGCGCCTCGGCGGCGTTCACCACGAGGAGACGCTGGGCGCCCGGGTAGTGGGTGACGATTTCGGCTGCGCTGGCGTCGAAAATCCCGGTCTCGTAGGTGCCGATCGGGTTCAGCGAGAGTGCAGCGCGATCGGCTGAGTACCTGACCGGGTCCGCTACCACGTTGGCGGTAGCCGGAGCGGCGATGCCGAGGGTGCAGACGATGGCTGTTGCGGCGATCAAAGTCCGCGGGCTGTGCTTTTTCACTTTGGACGTCTCTCGATAGATGCGGCGGGGCAGAGTCGGGACCGCTGGGCCACCTCAGGGGTCCGGTGCGATGGCCCGATGGCTGAACGCAAATTACTCTAGGTTGAACGCAAGTTACTCTAGGTGCCCCGACTCCCCCGGTTCGGAAACCGCAGGTTAACGGCTGAGGAACGTTTGGTTGGAGTGGATTTGTTGCGGCAGGAGGCACCTCTTTGAGTGACCGTGGCGCAGATACGGCCCTCAGGGTCGGGGCGGCGCGAAAAAGCGCACTCGCCAGCGCGGACGGGGGCACCCACCAGTAGGATGTGCACCATGACTGAACTGCCTGTTGCCCTGATCACCGGCGCCTCGCGCGGCATCGGCCTTGCCATCGCCCGCGAGCTCGCCCCCACCCACCACCTGCTCCTGGGTGGCCGTGACGCCGAGGCGTTGAAGGACCTCGCCAGCGAGTTCCCCTCCGCCGGGCCCTTCGCGGCCGAACTGACCGAGCTCACGCCCGACGTCGTGCACGGCATCTCCCGCCTCGACGTGCTGGTGCACTCGGCGGGAGTGCTGCAGATGGGCCAGGTGGCAGACCTTACCCCCGAACAATGGCGGAAAAGTTTCGAGGTCAACGTGTTCGCCGTAGCGAACCTGACCCGGCTGCTGCTGCCAGCGCTGCGAGCCGCCAAGGGCCAGGTCATTGCCATCAACTCGGGCTCAGGGTACGCCTCCGGCGACGGGTCTGCGCTTTACAGCGGCACGAAGTTCGCACTGCGGGCCTTCACCGATGCCCTGCGGCAGGAGGAACGCGCAAACGGCGTCCGGGTCAGCTCCATCCACCCAGGCCGGGTGGCCACCGACATGCAGCAGGAGTTGCACGACTTTGAGGGCAAGCCCTACCGGCCCGAGGAATGGATCCAGCCTGACCAGGTCGCCAAAGCGGTCCGCCTGGCAGTGGACGCTTCACGGGATTCGGTCATCGAGTCGCTGAACATCCGGCCATCCGGAATGGTCTGACCCGACACCTTCCAACGGTGCCTTCCTCGGGTTTGAGGCGGGTCAGCCTCGCCGGATCACCCGCGGCTTCCCGAACTGCGTCTGGACACCCGGCGAGTACAGCACCGATTCGGGTGGCCCCGTCACTTCGATTCCGGCGGCGCTGACCAACCCATCGTCGAGGTACTCGACTGTTGCGGGATGCAGCGGCCAGGGCGCGTGGGTGTTCGGGATGAACAGCGTGCGCCCGGCAAGTTCGGAGTGCAGGCCAAAGCGCGCGGTGAGGTTGATGGTCAACGGGTCGGTCGCGACCACCGAGCGGTTGGGCCGGACAGCGAACGACGACGTCGCCCCGCCCCTGAACCGCTGCACCGTATACCCTGCGAGACCCGGGTCGGGCACCGGCGCACACCGGGACCACACGTAGGGGATTCCTGCCGCCCGCGCCACGAGGACCACGGCCAACCGTGACGCATCAAGGGTTAGGAACACCACCCCGCGGGTTCCCTCCGAATCCCGCGAATACAGCCGGACATTGATCTCGCTGAAGGACCCGAAATAAGGGATGGGCATCCCCGAACCGATCCCGGCCCCGACCATCCGGAACCCGATCAACCCCACCCAGGCGTCGCCGTCGTACACATCCGGTTCAGTACCGGGCGGCATGAATTGCGCGGCCGTCGCCACCGGGATCCGCCAGTGCAGGAAGACCGCATCCATCCATGCCTGGTCCATGATCGGCAGGCTGAGGAGGGGCGGCGCTGCCGGCCAGACGACTGAGTCAGACATCGGTGGTCACCTGTGTTCTCGTTGGTTTCATTCGATTATCGATTTGCAGAACTGAAAAGCCAAAGCCCACGAACATCGCACCAATGAACACGCAGTTGATCAGGACCTCGAGCGGATCGATGAGCCTCAGATCCACAAACGGGTACGGGTACCAGGTAACCGCTGCGCCACGAATCAGCGTGTACACCAGCCATGTTGCCGGGAAGATCAGGGACAGCCACACCGTGTGGATGGTGAAACGCGGCCGGGGGCCAAACAGCAGCCACCCGAGCACCGTGAGAATCGGCACCACATAGTGCAGGAGCGTGTCCGACAGCCTGCCCAGACCCACCAGAGCCTGCACCTCGGGGAGGCTCCGCAGCAGTGTGAAGGCGATGAGCCCGGTCACCGAGATATTGACGACGGCGTTCAACCGCAGCACCCGCCACAGGGTGGACTGCCTGCCCTCCGGGTTGCGGGCGAGGTCCAGGTTGATCATCAGAACCAGGATGTTGCTGAGGATGGTGAAGTAGCTGAAGAAGTTCCACCACGACATCGCGGGACCCAGCAGGGAGTACTTTTCCCCATTGATCAGTGCGATGACCTGGGCTCCGAGGCCCACAATCCCAATCAGGGCGACGACTCCGTGCCAGCCTCTTGCAGCAATCCTCATAGTTTCCTCCTGCAGTGAATAACAATGCCCTCCTGATCGTATGCCTAGTAGGCTGTGCCCGTGAATGACGAGACCCTTTGGGCTACAGAAAACCGTGAACATCCGGGGCACTCCGCCCGCTACATCAAACGGTTCGAGGCGATGCGTGAAGAGGGCCGTGACCTGCACGGTGAGGCGCGGCTGCTGGACGCGATGGCCGGGCGAAGGAGCCAGATCCTCGACGCCGGCTGCGGCACCGGCCGGGTCGGCGGGGAACTGGCGCGGCTGGGTCACCATGTCATGGGTGTTGACGCGGACGCCGAGCTCATCGCCGCAGCACAGCACGACCATCCAACATCGCGGTGGCAGACCGGGGACCTGAGCACCCTGGAGCTGGCGCGAACCTTCGAACTGATCGTGTGTACCGGAAACGTGTTGCCGTTCCTGGCACCCGGAACAGCTCCCGAGGTGCTCCGGCGGCTGCACGCGCATCTGATGCCGGACGGCCGACTGGTGGTGGGCTTCGGCAGCGACCGCGGGTACGCCGTCGAAACCTTCTTCGCCGACGCCGACGCAGCCGGCCTCGAACGACAATCCCTGTTCTCCACCTGGGATCTCAGGCCGTGGGAGCCGACGTCGTCGTTCCTGGTCGCCGTCCTAGCCCGCAAACACGCCGTCTAAACGACAAACGGCACCCGGCGAGAGCCACGAAAGCTGCTCCCCGGGTGCCGTCAGGCGGTAATGGATCAACCCAGTACTTGATCGACCCAGTACTGGATCAACCCAGCACTTGATCAGGCGCGGCTGATCCCAGCGCGTGCCATCGCATCGGTGTAGGCGGCCTGCATTTCCTGGCGCCACACTTCCTGCTTCGCCGGGGATCCCGCAAACGCGCGGTCGCCGGTGGAGCGCACCTTGTACACCTTGAAACCGCGGCGCTGAATGGCCCGGTTCTCCAGCTGGGTGAGGCGGCGTGCCACCTTGTGCGCATCGGTGCCGTGAGCCACGAGGGCCGAGGCGCGAGAGACGCGCTGCAGGAAGGCCAACAATGGCTTGACGCCTTCATCGATCTGCTCTGGGGTGAGGGCCTTTTCCTTTACCTCTGTGACGTACCAGGGGTAAACGTTCCAGGGCATCACGAACTTGGGCTGCAGCCCAACGCTTTCGTAAATTTCAGCAGTGCGGATAGCACTCTGATCGTCGTTCTCCGCCGACACGAATCCTGAGGCGAGGCTTGCACCCGGGTTGGAGAACAGGCTCACAATCCGACACTCGTCGAGGTCATGTGCGGGGTCAATGTAGGGAAGTGAACGGTCCGGCTTCTGCTCGGCCAGAGTGTCACACATCCGGTTGATTTCTTCGATATTCGGGTCGTAACGTCGTTCCCACTGCTGTGCTCGGTAAGCCGGGTCCGCCATGCGTCGTGCCAATTTTGCCTCCTCGCGGACAATGCCTGAAGTGGCAATAATGTTGTCCGCAGTCTTCCAGCTTACGCGCCCAAGCTGAACGCGGGGTCACCCGGTCCTTGCTGGAGTGCATGGACTGCGTGCAGGATTCCCCAACTTCCGGGGCCGACGACGGCGTGTCCCGCCGAACACGCCGCGTTTCTGGCCGTTACCCCGGCGAAGGTGGGAGACCTGCACGCCCGACGGCGACCGATGACCAACCTAGGCATCGTCGCCGTAGATGAAACTTTTCGCGAAGGACACCGCCTTCTTGAACGCATCGTTGCGCAGGGAAACGTCGTCGACCGCATCACTGGATTCCAGGTATGCGGTGTGGCCGGGCCTGAGCACCCAGATGTCTCCCTGAGGGGGGAGATAGAACACGCCGAAAGACCGCTGCGACTGGTCATCACCCCAGATCGGGACGGCTGCGACAGCTGCGCCGGTATCCACATTGATCCATTGGGCGCGCGGCTGCGGCTCGCCACCCACCGCGGGGTCAAGGAACGGGGCGGCACCCTTTCCCCAGCGTTCCTCGAAACGCTCATAGAACGCGGGAACCAGCTGAGCGTCGTACCGCCGCCATCCGGACATCATGTACCCCTTAACTTCCTCAACCGTCGTCTACTGCGGAAGTGGGGCGGCCCCCGTTGCCCCCCGACAAGGGCCGCCCCTGCTCGTTGCGGGCCGCTCGTCAGGCGTTGATCTCCTGCCGGGACTGCCCATTGCTTTCAATTTCGATCCGCCGTGGCTTGGCCTTCTCAGCGATTGGGATGCGCAGGGTCAGCACGCCGCCGTCGTAATTTGCTTTCACTTTTTCGGTGTCCAGGGTGTCGCCGAGGATCAGTTGCCTGCTGAAGACGCCGCGGGGGCGCTCGGCGGCGATCAGCTCGGTTCCGTCTGGGGCGGAGGAGCTCCGTTCGGCACGGACGGTGAGCACGTTGCGCTCCACATCGAGGTCAATCGAGTTCGAGTCGACGCCTGGAAGATCGAAGGCCACCACAAAACTTTCGTTTTCCTGCCACGCGTCCATCGGCATCGCTGCCGGGCGGGCGGTCGTCCCGAGGACCTGCTGGGCCAGACGATCCAGCTCCCTGAATGGGTCGGTACGCATCAACATGGTTCCTTACTCCTTCAGCATCTTGAGTTGATGAATAGCCTGCCAATCATCTGTAGTGATTGACATAGATTTTTTATAGCACTGGTGAGAGACTGATGCAAGAGGGATTGTTCGATAAGTTCGGACCACGGCTGGAGGGTTGGAGATGACTGAGAAACAAGACCCCAGCGCCGGCCTGTACGCCATCTCGGTGGCGGCTGAGCTGGTCGGAATGGGACAGCAGAATCTGCGGCTCTATGAGCGGAAGGGCCTGCTCGACCCGGCCCGAACCCCCGGCGGGACCCGGAAGTACAGCGATCTTGATCTGGCGACACTGCGCCGCATCGAGCAACTACTCGGCGAGGGACTGAATCTTGCCGGCATCAGGATGGTCCTGGTACTGGAAGCCGCGAACGGCAGGCTGCGCGACGAGCTCGACGCCGCCGAGTAACCCGGCCAGCAGGCCAGGCGAGTAGCCGACTGAGTAACCCGGGCGGCCTAGGCCCGGCCCTTCAGGATCAGGTTCCAATACACCCGAGGCAGGATGCGCCGCTCCAGTACAAAGGTGGCACGGTGCTCCCGCATGATGCCTTTCCACGGGATGGACGGCTTCGCCCGGTACTGGTCATCAAATTCCGAGAACACCACCGTGGACCGCGACACCGTGAACGGGCAGGCCGAATAGTTGTTGTATTTCGCGTTGACGCTTTTGCCCTTCAGGACCGCCATCAGGTTCTTGGCAACCACCTGGGTCTGCTGCCGAAGGGCGGCGCCGGATTTGGAATTCAGGGTCGCCGCCGCGTCACCGAGGGACCAGACGGCCGGATACCTGATGGACCGCAGCGTCTCGGGGTCCACCTCGACAAATCCCGCAGGGTCCCCGGGCTTCGACAGATCGGTGGCCTTGAGCCAATCCGGCGCGGACTGCGGCGGGACGGCGTGGAGCACATCGTAGGTCAGGGTCTCGCTGCCACCGACACCGCTGCCAGCACCAAGGTCCTGCACCGTGACTGTGCGTTCGACGGCGTCGACGGCGGTGATCTCACTGTTGTGGCGCACCTCGATACCGTACTCGGCGATCTTGCGGTTGAGTTCCTCATTGGCCACCGCCTCGGCGAACACCGTCGGGGTGGGAACAATCAGCATCACCCGGATGTCCTCGAGAACGCCCTGCTGGGCCCAATAGTCACAGGCGAGGTACATCGGCTTCTGCGCCGCTCCCCCACAGGTGAGCGGCCCCGGTGGCAGGTTGAACACCACCGTCCCGCGCCGCAAGTTCCGCAGCAGCTCCCAGGCCTTGGGTGCCAGCTCGATCTCATAATTGGACGCCCCGTACTTCGATGCCATTGCGTCCGCCAGGCCCGGTACCGCGTCCCAGTCCTTCTGGATGCCGGGGCAAACCACCAGCTGGTCGTAGCGAATCTGGTCACCTGATGCCAGGTGGATGGTGTTCTGGCCTGCGTCGATGTCGACGACGGCGTCCCTGACCCAGGTCACGCCGCGGGGAATCACCGAGGCCTGAGGCCGGATGGCCTCCGACGCCTCGGCTGTTCCGCCGGCAATGTGGGAAAACAACGGCTGGTACAGGTGCCGGGAGCTGGGCTCCACCACTGCAATGCCTTTGGCGCCATACCTTCGGAGCCGTGCTGCGAGCGATATTCCTGCATTTCCGCCGCCAATAATGACTATTTGATGGCGGGTCGGCTGCGGATCGCTTGCGGCAGCGGCCACGGCCTAGGCTGACTTCTCGGTGAGGGCGCTGGCCTTATGGGCAGCCTTGGCGCCGGTCTTGTCCGACTCGACAACGTACTGTGGCTCGTCGTCGCTGGCACGGTGGGTGTTGCCATCCAGTTGGAAATCACTGATTTTCTTCTCCACAATTTTTCCGTGGGTAGTGCCCTGCGGGGTGTTCCACTCCACGCTCGTGCCCTTGGTCAGTGCCACAGTGACTCCTTCAATCGACAGTGTGCTTACCAGCCTACGGCCTATTCCGTGTAGGACTGCGGGATTGACCTATGAAAAGATGGAAGCCACCAGACGCACGCTGTCGTGCAGGCGGGGTATCACCCTGCACGACGACGGAGGACTTCATGAAAGACGGCGAAACTACAGCAGTGCACGGTCGCCATCTCCCTGATCACCCGACAGCCCCCGCCCCGGAACCCGGGGCGACGACGACGTCGTCGGCCTCGACGTCGACTTTGGCCGCGCCGGGGGCGACACGTAAGGGGTTCCGGCCCGAGGTCCAGGGTCTTCGGGCGCTCGCGGTCCTGATGGTGGTCACCTATCACATCTGGTTTGACCGGGTCTCCGGTGGCGTGGACATCTTCCTGCTCATTTCAGCGTTCCTGATGACCCTGACGTTCGTGCGGAAAGCCGACCGGGGAGCCCCCTTCGCCCTCCTGGCGCACTGGGTGCACCTGTTCAAACGCCTGCTGCCCGCCGTCGTCGTGGTCCTGATCGGAACCATCACCGCGTCGCTGCTGTTTCTGCCGAAGGCCCGCTGGAGTATGGTGCTCGAGCAGTCGTGGGCGTCGCTGTTCTACTTCCAGAATTGGCTGCTGGCGTCCGAATCCGTTGACTACTACGCCGACACGAGTGTGGCCAGTCCGCTTCAACACTTCTGGTCCCTCTCCATCCAGGGCCAGGTCTTCATCCTGTGGCCGCTGCTCTTCCTGGCAGCGAGCCTGGTGGCGAAAAGCATTCACCTCCGGTTCCAGACGGTCGCCGCGGTGATCTTCGGTGCGCTGTTCGTTGCGTCGCTCGCCTTTTCCATCTATCAAACCGATGCCAACCAGTCCTACGCGTATTTCGATACCCGAGCCCGGCTGTGGGAGTTCGCGCTGGGAACACTGCTGGCTTTGGCGCTGCCGTATGTGAAACTGCCGAAGGCCGCAGCGGTAGCGGCGGGCTGGATCGGGTTGGCGGGGATGCTGAGCGTCGGCTACCTGGTGGACGTCGAGGGCGAGTTTCCTGGTTTCGTTGCGCTCTGGCCGCTCGTCGCTGCGGCGCTGATCATCACCGCTGGGCAAACCGGAAGTCGCTTCGGCGCTGACCGGCTCCTCTCCTGGGGGCCGCTGGTAAAAATGGGTGACCTGTCCTACGCGCTCTATCTATGGCACTGGCCCGTGCTGGTCATTTACCTCGTGTATCGGGGACAGGACGCCGTCGGCCCCGTTGCGGGCCTGGCCATCATCGGCTTGTCGCTGATCCTCGCGTACTTCACCACCCGGTTTGTCGAACGCCCACTGCGGAGCCTTCCCCGGGTAGAGGCTAGCCGGGTGCGCAGCCTCGCAGTCATCGCCGTCTGCGTCACCCTCGTCTCCGTTTCGGTGGCCAGCGTGCAGTGGACCATGCGGGCACAGGCTCAAGCCCTGGCCAGCCAATCCGACACGCAAAATCCGGGCGCCTATTCGCTGCTGCCCGGCTTCGTCGACCGCTCCACGGGTGACTCACCGCCGCTACCGGATCTGGGCAGCCTCGACGCCGAGTGGGGCGTGCTCGGCGAGAAGTGCGTAGGAAAGCACATTCCGGTAGAAAACGACCGAGCTGTCCGCGGTTGTTCCTTCACCCCCGCGGAGGGAACACCGGCGAAAGAGATCCTGGTCATCGGCGACTCGCACACCGAGCAATGGCTGGAACCCATCGAACTTATGGCCCAGCGAAACAACTACCAGGTGACGGCCCTGCTGCTGGGTGGGTGCAGCTACGGCACTGAAAGCGACAACCGTTCCGAGGCCTGCAACACGTTCAACGACGCCGCGACGGACTACGCGCTAAGGATGAAGCCCGACGTCGTGTTCACCATGGCGACCATCTCCCACAAGGCAACCACTGCCGAACGTGAGGTCTCCGGTATCGCTGAGGCCAGCAAAATTCTCGGGGAAGCAGGCATCCCCGTGATCGGGATGCGGGATAACCCCAGATTCGAAATCAATATGATCAACTGCGTCGAGGAACACGGGCCGGACGCTGCCGAGTGCACCTTCCCGGTTAGCGAGAAACTTGCCGCGACCGCGCCGGTGCCCTCGGCGCAGGAAACGGGCGGCGCGCTCCGCTTCATGGACCTCACCGACCTGATCTGCCCCGCAGGGATCTGCAGCCCAGTGGTGGGCAACGTCTATGTCTACCTGGACGACAACCACCTCACCATTTCCTACACCGGAACAACCCTGCCGCAATTCGAGGAGCGCTTCCACGCCGCCTTGGGCTGACGCCAACCGGGACCAAGATGCCTCCAACCGGGCTTGAAGAGAGGGACAGGGCCGGTGGCCCCGTCCCTCTCTTTACCGGATGGTTTATCTGGTCCGGATCACGCTGTTTGTCCAGCGACCTGCCTAGCGGCGCTTGGTGAGTCCGCTCAACAGGTTCGCGGGTCGCTGCTGCTCGCCCTGCTGCGCACCGAGGACAATGACCACTCCGCTGACCAGGGGCAGTGCCCACTGGACGATCTTGAGCTGCTTCTGTGCTGCGGCCAGTTCTGGTGAGCTGGAGGCGCCTGGTTCGGTTGCCCCTTTCGCACCCTCATCGGCCAGTTCCCCGACCTTCTTGCCCAGGATCCCGGCGTACAGTGACAGGCCCATTCCGGCGACCGTCACGACTGACTTGACGACGGTGTTGGCCAGCGCGCCGTCCTGTCCTGCGACCCGGCCCTTGTTGCCGAGGATGAGGCCGACGCCGCCAATGGCGTGGGCGCCGAAGGCTGCGGTCTGGATGGGGGTCCATTTGGCCCAGCCCACCGTCGCCAGACGGGTGCGTTCCTTCGGATCCTTGGCCTCCGCGGCCGCGCCGTTGAGGCCGACGGCACCCATCAGGGATCCGCCAAACCAGGCAGCGGCACTCAAATCGTGAACGGATCGTGCCAGTAGATTTCCAGCCATAGTGATCACTCCTCCAATAGATTTCCGTTGAATAACGGCAAAACTTGTTCCCTAAGCATACTTACTATCGGGTGGTTACGCACACCAGGGTCACCCCGCGGCTGTCTGCGGGGCGCCTTGAGGCCTCCCGCTGGCACCGGCATCGCATAGGCTTCCCGCATGAGCCGCACACCAGCAGCGACTCCTGCCACCGTCGCCTTGAGCGCCGCCGGGGTCCACTTCTCAGTGCTGAACTACGCCCACAATCCTCGGTCGGGCAGCTACGGGGCGGAGGCAGCGGAAGCCCTCGGCGTCGACCCGGCACGCGTTTTCAAGACCCTCATGGTGGATGTGGACGGAACGCTCACGGTCGCCGTCGTCCCCGTTTCCAGCTCGCTCAATCTGAAGGCGCTCGCGGCCGCTTCCGGACGGAAGAAGGCGGTACTCGCCGACCCTGCGCTGGCCCGGCGGCGGACGGGTTACGTCCTGGGCGGCATCTCCCCGGTGGGACAACGGCAAACCAGCCCGGCAGTGGTCGATGAATCCGCCCTGAGCTTCGCCACCATCCTGGTGTCCGGCGGGCGGCGCGGGTTGGAGATTGAGTTGGCGCCGGCGG
Source organism: Arthrobacter sp. Sr33 (assembly GCF_054511195.1). NCBI lineage: Bacteria > Bacillati > Actinomycetota > Actinomycetes > Micrococcales > Micrococcaceae > Arthrobacter > Arthrobacter sp. Sr33. The sequence continues at coordinate 319,720 of NZ_JBTNDD010000003.1, forward strand.
ACCTGATCAGGGTGACCAGCGCGACAGTGGCATCCATTGCGCAACGATAAAGAACCTGAATCCGTTATCGTAAAAAAACTTTGTCCGTTTCCGTGACAATAGTTACCCCTGGAAAGTAATCTTCTGACACCCGCCCTCTAGGCGGGCCCTAGATGACAACGCAGTCAATGGAGGAATTCCGGCATGGGAAAATTCTTTAGATCGACCAGGCTTTGGGCTTTGGGCGCAGCCTCGGTGGTTGCATTACCCCTCCTCGGGAGCGGCCCCGCCCTGGCGGATGCCAACTTCCCCTCGACCGAGGGAAAGACCAGCACGGCAAGCATTCTGACCTACGAGGACATGGTCAAGGACCTGCTCAAGCTTGAACGAAACAGCCGCTACGACGTGGATGTCTTCACCCTGGAGGAGGCCGGCACCACGGTCAACAAGAGCGAACAGGGCCAGGATCTCTACGTCGCCACGGTAGGAAACGGACCCGAGGATGTTTGGGTACAGGGTCGCATCCATGGCAATGAACCGTATGGAACTGAATCCATTCTGAGTCTGCTCAAGAGCCTCGGCACCAACGGATCAAGCAATTACCAGGAAATCCGTGACGCCTTCACCATCCACTTCATCCCGATGTACAACCCGGATGGAAGTGAGATGAACATCCGGCAGACCGTCCTCTGGGACGACGCAGCGAACGCGCCGCTGTTGGACACTTCAGGAAATGAGCAGCGCGTCGACCTGAACCGGGATTGGGTCGCAGACCAATTCCGGGCCGACGAATCCCTTGCATTCTACGAATACTGGACCATGGTCAAGCCTGACTACGGCATCGACATTCACCACCAGGGCCTCAAGCAGGAGTATGGAACCGGCGACGACGTCACCCTGTCCCTGGGCATCTCCCTGGCACCGGGCGGGCCCACCCTTCCCGCCCTCGCTAACGGCGAGTACGACATCCTCACCCGGCAGATGCACGGCTACGTGTACGAGGAACTCAGCAAAACAGGCTTCATCAACATGGACCGCTACCAGGTAGGAGGCAGCCTCGAGATCGACATCAAGGGAGGCGTGGTGTCAGCGATGATGCTCGGACTGGACTACCAGGGCATGAACCCGACCGGGCACTCCACTCCAGTGGTATTTTTCGAAACCTCAGGCAACACCAGCGACGGCTCGCTGGGACAGAAGGCCAGGGGCAAGAGCATCCAGCAGAACATCCTCGCCATGGAGACGCTGCTGCTCGGACTGGCCACCGAGGAAGTACAGGCTGTCGATCCTGAAGTGTGGGAGGAAATTCCGCACGCACCGGTGACCGGCTACCTGACCGACTACGCGGGCGTCATACCAGTCACACCGTAGTACCAGTCCTGGTTGCGGGGATTGTGCGCCGGAAAGCTCATCGACGCAGAATCCCCGCGGCCAGCCCAAGATAGTCCCTGCAGGACGAGCTGTCCAGACCGGACCGCAGTTTCAAGCCGACTTTGTCAAAGATAGTTTTATTGCCTAGCGCAATCGGTTTTTTGCTATTACGCTCCGGTTACGGTCACTGCGTACGCTCGCCGGGACCGGAAGCATAAGATCCCAAGAGAGGTCCAGGTTTATGAAAAAATCGATCACTGCTGCCGCGTTGGCTGGAGCCCTGTTGTTCACTGCAACTCCCGCCGCCATTGCCGTAGGCGAAGGCCCCGGGTATGGCGGCAAGGAAACCATCAATACGTCGATCCTCCGCACCTACGACGAGATGGTGCAGTTTTTGCAGAACCAGGATGCAAAACAGCCGCACATGGAACTGGAAGTGATCGGCCAGTCCGTAAAGGGGCGTGACCTCTATCTGGCAAAGTACATCCAGAACCCAGACAACCCCACCATCCTCTTTCTGACCCAGCAGCATGGCAACGAGCAGTTGACCACCGAGGGAGCCCTTGAGTACATCAAGCATCTGGGCACGGGTAAAACCGGAGATGTTCTCGACGGCGTCAATGTACTGGTGGTTCCGATGCTCAACGCAGACGGCGCCATGGGCGACGTCGATTTTTCACTTGAGAACTACATCGCAAAGGGCGACCGGAACCTCACCCGGTTCAATGCACTGGGCGTAGACCTGAACCGCGACCACATCACCAAAATTCAGCCCGAAACACAAGCCCTCCACAACAACGTGCTGGCGAAGTACGACGTCGATTACATGATTGACCTCCACCACCAGGGCGCGAACAGCGAGCGGGATGGGCGCCTGGTCTCAGGCTCCATTTTGCACCCGACCACACCGAACGTGGACCCCGACGTCCTTGAGGGATCCAAACGGCTGGGAGCAGTTGTATTCGATGCCGTGGACTCCACCGGGTGGGGGCATCTTGGCAAGTACGCTGGTGGCTCTGCAGAAACCATCAGCCGGAATGGAATCGCTGTCGAGTACGGCATCTCTACGTTGCTTTTCGAGATGCGTGGCATGTCTGACCATTTCAACGAGGGAGCAATCCTCGGACAGAAGAGCAATGGGTACCTAATCAAGCAGACGATTACCACTCTGGATGCAACGGTTAGCGCGTTGTCGGACGGATCAATCGAAGACGCCGATACCTCGTTCTGGGACACGCTGGCAGTGCAGAACACCCGCACGGAATAAGGTCGCTGGACAGAGGGCTGCTCCCGCCGGTCTTCCGGTTCGGGGCAGCCCTTTGTGCTGCCCGGACGCTGCCGCGCTGGGGTGGTATCCCGGGGAATAGAACCGGAGTCACTCCAGTTGACGTAGTTACTACTGCAACGGCAGTGGGTCAGTGAAGGGAGTGCGCCGTGAGCGATCACGAAAGTCCGGCACCCGCGCATCAAGCCGAGGCCGACGGCGGGGCATGCCCCTCCTTCGTGGCCGCCATGGACGTCATCGGACGGCGCTGGAGCGGCATCATCATCGAGGCGATCGGTAAGGGCAACACCGGCTTCGCCGACGTCAGCCGATTTGTCCCCCACATCGGCGACACCATGCTCGCCAAGCGGCTCCGCGAACTTGAAACCGACGGGCTCATTCAGCGCGAAGTCATGGCTGGGCGTCCCATTCGCGTGCGCTACTCACTTACCGTCGCCGGGCTGGCCCTGCTGCCCATTCTGCGGGACATCACCGCGTGGGGACATGCCTATTCGGTGACCGAGCAAACCGCAGCTGCCGAACAGGCGCCCACAGACCACCACCTCAACAAGGGACGATAAAAACTATGGCTTTCGAACTTGGCATCCTCACCTTTGGCGAGCTGACCACCGATCTGACGACCGGACGCATGCCCTCCCCCGAGGAGCGGATGAAGCAGACCATCGAGCAGGCCCGCGTCGCCGACGAGGTGGGCCTCGACGTCTTCGGCGTCGGCGAACACCACCGCACCGACTTCGTCGCCTCAGCCCCGCACATGGTCCTCGCGGCCGCAGCCATGGCAACCAGGAACATTCAGCTCACCAGCGGCGTTACCGTGCTCAGCTCCGAGGACCCGGTCCGGGTGTTCCAGAACTTCGCCACCCTTGACCTCATCTCCGGCGGCCGGGCCGAGATCATCGCTGGCCGCGGGTCCTATACCGAGTCCTTCCCCCTGTTCGGGTACGACCTCGGCGACTATGCCGACCTCTTCCGGGAAAAGCTCGACTTATTGCTGGCCATCCGTGCCGAAAATCCGGTGTCCTGGCAGGGCCGCCTGCGCGCACCGCTGGTCAACGCCGACATCGCGCCCCGCCCGATCAGCGACCTGCCCATCTGGGTGGGCGTCGGCGGCACCCCCGCCTCGGCGGTCCGCACGGGACAGCTCGGCCTGCCCCTGGCGTTGGCCCTCCTGCTGGGGCCCATCACCCAGTTCGAGCGCCCCGTGGATCTCTACCGTCAGGCATCGGTTGCCGCCGGCCATGACCCCTCCAGCCAGCGGATCAGCATCAACGCCCACGGCATGGTCGGCAAGACCAGCCAGAGCGCCCGCGACGACTTCTTTCCGTACTTCTCCCGCGGTCTGGGCGAGAACAACCACCAGCGTGGAGCCAGTTTCAATCTGCCGCGGAACGCCTTCGAGGCCCAGGCCTCCCCCGCGGGCGGCCTCCTGGTGGGCAGCCCCCAGGAAATCATCGACAAGCTGCTCACCTATCACGACCTGTACGGCGTCTCCCGCGCCGTCTTCCAGATGGGCTTCGGCGGAGTGCCGCAGCAGACTCACCTGGAAGCCATCGAACGCTTGGGCACCGAGGTGGCGCCCGTCATCCGCGCCGAGATTGCCTCCCGCGAATCGGTGAACGCATGAGCCGGCCCCTGCGCGTCGTCGTCGTCAATGGCAGCCCCACCCAACGCTCAAAGACCATGGGCCTGGTCAAGCTCATTACCGAGTCACTGTCGCAGAAGCTTGCGATCGAGGTCCACCAGACCAACGTCTACCACCTGGGCCCTTCCTTCACCGGCGCCATCTCGCGGGCGGATCTGGACCCGGCGGTCGAGGCCGAGTACGCCGCCGTCGAGTCGGCTGACCTGCTCATCGCCGCGACCCCCGTCTACCGCGGCTCCTATGCGGGGATGTTCAAGCACTTCTTCGACCTGGTGGGGCAGTACTCGCTGACAAACACGCCGGTCATCCTCGTCGCCACCGGTGGCAGCGACCGGCATGCACTCGTCATCGAGCACGCCCTCCGGCCACTGTTCGGGTTCTTCCAGGCCGCGACCATTCCCGTGGGCTTCTACGCGAACTCCGGAGACTTCGACGGCGACCTGGTGCTCAACGCTGAGGTGTACAGCCGGATCGAGGTCGGGCTGGGCGATGTCATCGATAGCCTGCACCAAACCGTCAACCGGTGAGCAAAGTAGACATTCGATAAGGACATTTCCACCACCGGCGCCTACCTTGACCCACTCGGTCCGGATTGCTCACCGGACAGAGGGGGTCGCTGACCGCCGCATCGGTATTCGGCTAGAGTTATACAGGTGAGGAATGGCCTACGGAACCCCGGTGTAGCGTGATTGACGACGCCGAGACGGACTCCCGGCGCCCCACCACCGCCCCCGCCTTTGTCCTTGCACAACTGCGCCGTGCCATCATCGCTGGCGACCTACTCCCCGGGCAGGCCCTCCGGCAGGACGCCCTCGCCGAACGCTTCGGGGTCAGCCGCGTCCCCCTCCGTGAAGCCTTCAAGGTACTGGAAGGCGAAGGGCAGGTGGTGTACGCACCACACCGCGGCTACAAGGTGGCCACCCTTTCGCTCACCGACCTTCTCGAGGTGTACCGCATCCGCGAGATCCTCGAGGCTGAAGCCGTTCGAGTCGCGATCAGGCGGTCCGACGACGGCGTCGTCACCCTGCTGAGAGCGGCAGCCCAGGAAGTAGAGACGGCGAGCGCGGCCGGAGATCTGCTGACCATGACCGAGGCGAACCGGCGGTTCCATTTCCTGATGGTGACCTCAGCCCGGATGCCGCGCCTCGAAAAACTGATCCAGGTGTTGTGGGATGCCACAGAGACCTACCGGTTCGTGTACTACGGCGACGAGGCCAACCGCCACCGGGTCGAGAATGAACACCAATGCATCATCGAAGCTTTCGCCGATCGCGATGCCGACCGGGTCATCACCCTGCTCAACGAACACCGCAGCCATGCTGTCGACGCCCTGAGGACTTTCCTGAACGGGAAGTGACCCTCGTCACGAAATATTTGTGATCCCTGTTACATTCTGACCGGAAATTGGATACAGTATCCAAATGATCTGGTCACCGCCGCGCTCCTTGACGCTGCTCGCACCCTTGTTGCCCGGGGTACCGAAGTGCCAGCAGCCACGTTTCGGGAATCACTTCCATGAGTGACTGGCTCGGTCTGGGTGGCCAACGGGTCTTGGTCGCTGGTGCTGGCGGTATTGGCAGCGCCTTGGCTGGAGCTTTTGCCGACGCGGGAGCCCGCGTGGTGGTTGCCGACGTGAATCCGGCCGGCCTCGCCGCCCTGGATCCTCGGGTGCACCCCCTCGAAGTGGATCTCTCCACCACCGCCGGGTGCGACGACGCCGTCGCCCGCGCAGCCGCCGAACTCGGCGGACTCGACGTCCTGGTCCACGCGGTGGGCGTCAACAACCGGGTCCCACTGCTCGAAACCACCGACGATGACTGGGATCGCATGATCTCCATCAACCTCACCAGCGCCTTCCGCCTCGGCCGGGCCGCCGGCAAGCTCATGGTCGCCGCCGGCTACGGGCGCCAGGTCTACTGTTCCTCGGTGTCGAGCCTGCTCGCCCACCCGGACCACGGCCCCTACGCCGCCAGCAAGGGCGGCCTGAACCAGCTCCTCCGCGTGATGGCCCGCGAATGGGCCGCCGACGGCGTCACAGTCAACGCCATCGCCCCCGGCTACGTGGAAACCGAACTCACCCGCGGTCATCTGGACAAACCGGGCGTCCGCGAACACTACACCTCACTCGTCCCCGCCGGCCGACTGGGCACCACCGGCGATCTCACCGGCCCCGCCCTCTTCCTCGCCTCCCGCCAGGCCGCCTTTGTCACCGGCCATGTGCTCTACGTTGACGGCGGGCGGACCCTTGTCTGAGCAAGAGTGGGCTGAGCAGGAGTCAGCCGAGCGCCAGCCGACCGAGAAGGCCGACGGCGGCCGCTTCCCGTTGCTCGCGCCGGGGGTGCTCGACGACGAGCAGCTCGCCCTTTACAACACGATCGCCGGGCCACCCCGTGCGGGTGGCCCCTTCCTGGTGGTCGACGACGACGGCCATCTGGCCGGGCCGTTCAACGCACTGCTGTACGCCCCGCAGATCGGCCAGGCCGTGCAGGCGCTGGGCGCAGCGCTCCGGTTTGGCGGGAAACTGCCCGCCCGCACCCGCGAACTGGTGATCTGCGCCGTCGCCGCCGAACGCTGCTCAGCCTACGAATGGTATGCGCACAGCAGGGTAGCCCTCACCGTCGGCATCACCCCAACGGAACTGGAAAACCTCCGTGGGGGTTTCGTCCCGGCTGAGCTACCCGACGACGAACTCTCGGCCCTGACGTTCACCGCCGCCCTCCTCAACGGGCGGGCCGTCTCCGATGTCGACCATGCAGCCGCGCTCGAGCACCACGGCCACGAAGGCATCACCGAGCTGTCCATCCTGGTGGGCTACTACCGGGCCCTGTCCGGGCTGCTCGCCGCCGGCGACGTCGGCGCACCAGCGGCCAGGGCGCCAGCCACCCCCAATTCTCAACCTCCATCACACATCACCACCACCACTAAGGGAGAACGTCCATGACCACCTCACCACTGCACCGTCGCAGGGTCCGGCTTGCCGCCGCTGCACTCACCGTCCCCGCACTGTTCCTGTCTGCCTGCGGCAGCCCCGATACCAGCGGCGGAGACAGCGGCGGCGGAGACGCCAGCGCCGCAGCCGACGGCGGCACCCTGTCCATCGCCACCGGCGGTACCGGCGGCGTGTATTACCCCCTCGGCGGCGGCTTCGCCACGATGATCCGCGACAACGTCGAGGGCTACGACGCCACGGTCCAGGAGACCAACGCCTCCGTGGACAACATGCTCCTGATCGAGAACGGTTCAGCCCAGCTGGCCTTCGCCGTCGGCGACGTTGTCTCCGACGCCGTCGAGGGCGTCAACGACTTCGAGGGCAACCCCATCGAAATCTGCTCACTGGGCAACACCTACAACAACTTCATGCAGGCCGTCACCGTTGATGGCACCGGCATTGAGGGTGTCGCTGACATGGAAGGCAAGGTCGTCTCGGTCGGCGCTCCCGGCTCGGCCACCGAGGTCGCCGCCCTGCGTATCCTTGAGGCCGCCGGCATCGACCCCGAGTCAGGGGTGGAACGCCGTCAGCTCGGCGCCGCTGAAACCGTCGCAGCCCTGCGTGACGGCACCATCGACGCTGGTTTCTGGTCCGGCGGCCTGCCCACCGGCGCGCTGATCGACCTCGCCAGCGACGGGGACATGAACCTCCTCAACATCGGCGAGTACGCCGAACAGCTCTCCACCGAATACGGCGACTACTACGTCGAGGAAGACATCCCCGCCGACACCTACGAGGGCCAGACCGAGGCAGTCTCCGCGATCGCCTCACCGAACATCCTCGTAGCCAGCCCGGAAATGGACGAGCAGCTGCAGCAGGACATCACCGCGGCGATCTTCGACAACGTTGAAGCCCTCACCCAGGTGCACCCCGCCGCCGTCGAACTGGATGCCGCCACCGCAGGGGACATCGCCTACGTCGAAACCTGCCCCGGCGCCCAGGCGTACTTTGACGAAAACGCAGGCTAACCACTGATGCGCAAGCCCGCCGTCGTCGTCGCCGTTCTGGTGTGCCTTGGCACGCTGGGCGGTGGGGCGTTCGCGGTTGCTGCCCAGAGTGTCCCCGAACGGGACGCTCCCGGGCGCAGCATCGTGATCACCAACGACGACGGCGGGCTGGCCTCGGTTCCCCTTCCCGGGGATACTTTCGCGGTCAGCTACCGCAATTCGATTTACGGAACCATCGCCGAGGAACGTTACACGGTCCTCCCCGACGGCAGATTCCGGCTCCACCAGATCGCCGCCGACCAGCTCGCGGTGCTCGAAGAGTATTACGGTGTCCCCGGCGCCCCCACCCCCGCGGACCCCAACGACCGGCGGAACTTTGTGGTCGAGCCCGACCCAGCACACCCCGCCGTGTTCACGGACCTTTCTATTGCCGCCACCGATCTCGGTGAACGCACCCTCCACCTGCCCGGAACAGCGCCCGTTTCGCTGTGGGACATGGTCGACGACGATCAGCCCTTCATCCTGCTAGACATCAAGGAGACCCCATGACCGAGCGAATTGACGGCGACGGCGCCGTCAAGGCCGGCAAGCTGCACCGCCCCACCCCCGACGAGGCGATCGATCCGAGCCGCCGCGACGAAGCGCGAATACCCGACGACGCCGAGATCAACCCGATCGATCGCAGCGACGAGATCGATGAAGACGCGCTGATCGCCGAGTTCGAGGCGGAGAAACCCGCCCGGCAGCTGGCGGGTCTTCCTGCCCTGGTGGTCAAGGTCGTCGCCGGCGGCATGTCGGTCTTCGCCCTGTACTGGGTGTTCAACCCGATGGCGACGCAGTTCTATCTGCCAGCGTTCCTGATGGTCGGGCTGTCCCTGACCTTCCTGGTGTACCGCGGGTGGGGCCGGTCGGATAAGGCCAAGGAAACCGGAAAATCCGATAATCCACACATCCTGGACTGGGTATTTGCTGCCATCGCCGTGGTGCCCTTCGCCTACATCATTTCCGACTGGGACTCCTTCTTCCGCCGCGCCATCAATCCCACCTACCTCGACCTGGCCATGGGCATCATCGCCATCCTCGTGGTCCTGGAAGCCGCCCGGCGGACCGTCGGTATCCTGGTGCCGCTGGTGGTCGTGGGATTCTTCGCCTACGCCTACTGGGGCCCGTACATTCCGGCGCCGTTCAACACGTCGTCGTTCGACTGGATCCGGCTGGTGGGCCACAACGTGATGGGCACTCAGGGAATCTTCGGGGTGCCCACCGACGTCGCTGCAACGTACATCATCCTGTTCACCATCTACGGTGCCGTGCTCGGCGCCTCGGGTGCCACCAAGTTCTTTATCGACCTCTCCTTCTCGGCGTTCGGCCAGTCGAAGTCCGGCCCCGGCCGGACCGTCACCCTGGCGGGCTTCCTGCTGGGTACCGTGTCAGGTTCCGGCGTGGCCACCACCGTCACCCTCGGTGGCATCTCCTGGCCGCTGCTGCGCAAGGCCGGTTACCCGAAGGAACACGGTGGTGGCATCCTGGCCGCCGCGGGTATCGGCGCGATCATGTCGCCTCCAACCCTCGGCGCTGCGGCGTTCATCATCGCCGCCCTGCTGGGCGTGTCCTACCTTGAGGTCCTGATCTGGGCCACCATCCCCACCCTGCTCTACTACTTCGGCATCATCCTCGCCATTGAGATGGACGCCCGCCGGTTCAAGACCAAGGCAGTGGAGATGGACATCAAGCCCGTCGGCAAACTGCTGCTGCGCTTCGGCTACCACTTCAGCTCCCTGATCGCCATCGTCGCCTTCATGGCCATGGGCATGACCCCGTTCCGGGCCGTGGTCTTCGCCACGGTGCTCGCCTTTGTGCTGAGCTTCTTCGACCGCGAGTCCTGGATGACCCCCCGGCGGATCTGGGATGCCCTGGCCACCGGAGCCACCGGCGCCCTCTCCGTCATCCCCGTGATGGCGGCGGCGGGCCTGATCGTGGGCATCATGACCCTGACCGGTCTGGGCCTGAAGCTCGCCAGCATCATCGTCGACTTCGCTGGCGGCAGCCTCCTGCTCACCGCGATCTTCTCGGCTACCGCGGTCATCCTGCTGGGCCTGGCGGTGCCGGTCACGGCGAGCTTCATCATCTCCTGGGTGATCATCGGCCCCGCCCTGCAGGACGTGGGCGTGCCGGGCTTCGCCGCAGCGATGTTCATCTTCTACTACTCGGTCCTCAGCGAGGTATCGCCCCCGACGGCGCTCTCGCCGTTCGCCGCGTCGGCCATCACCGGCGGCAAACCGATCAAGACCATGTGGCTCACCTGGCGGTACACCCTGTCCGCCTTCCTGGTGCCGTTCATCTTCGTCCTCTCCGGCTCGGGTGTTGGGCTGCTGCTCCAGGGCGGCGTCGCTACCGTGGCACTGGCCTTCTCCGTGTCGATCCTCGCGGTCGCAGCGCTGGCCGTCTCCACCGGTGGCTGGCTCATCGGCCCGGCCCGCTGGCCGGAACGGGTCATCCTGGCCATCGGGTCCCTCCCGCTGCTCACCCTCGATCCGCTGAACATTGGGATCGGCATCGCGATCATCGCCGTCGGTGTGGTGGTGCACCTGATCGGCCGGAAACGGCACCCGTATGATCCGGACGCCGAGCCGGCGGAAGCAGACTCAGCCGATTCGGTTGATTCGGTTGATTCGGTTGATTCGGTTGATTCGGCAACGAGGACGACGGCGTCGGCCACCTCCTCGGGGGCCGGTGCGCACCGTGCGTCGTCCGCCGCGGCAGGCACCTCGTCGCCGAAGAGTGTTGCGTCGTCGAAACCCACCACGGGTCCCGCCGCTTCATGACCAAAGCACCGTCGACGCACGCAGCGGTCACCATGCTGCAGGCCGTCTCCGTCACCACCACAGGGGTGCTTCCTGCCTTCCTGCTGGGTGCGTTGGCGGTGCAGATCCGTGGGGACCTGGACATTGGTCCAGCGGAAATGGGGATGGCTGCGGCCACTCTCTTCACCGTGTCCGGTGTACTGGCCCGCCCGTTGGGCGGGCTGGTGCAGCGCATCGGCGCCGCGAAAGGCATGGTCGCCTCGTCGACGCTCGCCGCCGTCGCCCTCGCCGGTGCCGGTCTGGCGCCGACGTTCGCGCTGCTGATCGTGGCCCTGTTTGTCGGTGGGCTGGCCAACGCGATGGCCCAACCGTCGGCGAACCTGGGCATTTCCCGGGCGGTCAATCCGAACCGGCTGGGCCTGGCGTTCGGCGTCAAGCAGTCCTCCATCCCGGCGGCCTCAATGATCGCCGGGATCGCCGTCCCGGTGATTGCCCTCGCCGTCGGCTGGCGGTATGCGTTCCTGCTCGGCTCGCTGATGGCCATCGCGATTGCCGTGTGGGCGTTCTTCAGCGCACCCGGCACCCGCCCGACCCAGCCCGGAGAAACCCCCAAGGCCGACCGCGGCACCCCCAGGGGCGGGTTGGTGATGCTGAGCGTGGGCGCCGGGCTCGCCGCCGCGGCGGCCACCTCGCTGGGCGTGTTCCTGGTGGACTCGGCGGTGCAATCCGGGATGGCGCCCGGAACCGCCGGGCTGCTGTTCGCCGGCGCGGCGCTGCTGGGCCTGGTGATCCGCATCCTGCTGGGCCTCGCCATGGACAGGTACCCGCACCGCAGCCCGCTCGTACTGATCACCAATCTCCTCGCGACCGGGGTGATTGGGTATTTGCTGCTCGCCCTGGGCACCAGTTCGCTGCTTTTCGTGCTCGGTGCGCTGTTGGCCTACGGCGCCGGTTGGACCTGGCCAGGCCTGGTGCACTTCGCTGTGGTCCGCGACAACCGCGCCAACGCGGCCACCGCCACCGGCGTCATCCAGACCGGGCTGTCCCTGGGTGCCGCGGCCGGGCCGCTGCTGTTCGGGCTGCTGACCGCCGCCACCTCGTATGACACCGCCTGGCTGGCCGCCGCCGTCGTCGCCGCCCTGGCAGCCGTGACGTTCACGGTGGCTCGCCGCATGATCCGCCGGTCGCGGGCACTCACCGCCGCCGCGCCGCCGGCCACAGACCACACCTTGACCCCAATGGAGGAGAAGAGATGACACCCACGCGTTTCGCAGTGGTGGGAGGTGGCATCGTTGGTGCCGCCGTCGCCCGCCGGCTGCTGCAGGTCCAGCCCGACGCCCACGTCACCGTGCTGGAGAAGGAACCCATCCTTGCCGGACACCAGACCGGCCGGAACTCCGGCGTCGTCCACGCCGGGCTGTACTACACGCCCGGATCGTTGAAGGCGCGGCTCTGCCGGCAGGGCGTGGACATGCTCAAGGAGTACTGCGAGGAGAAGGGCCTGCCCTACGACGAGTGCGGCAAGGTCCTCGTGGCCCGCAACCCCGTCGAGGAAGGCCGGCTCGGGGACATCATGGACCGCGCGGTCGCCAACGGTGTGCCGGGCGTGCGCCTCATCAACAAGGACGAGCTGCTGGACCTCGAACCCCACGTCAAAGGCACCTCTGGCCTGCACTCCCCGCACACGGCGATCGTCGACTACGGCGCGATCACCCGCTCCCTCGCCAAGGACGTCGAGGCCGCCGGCGGCACCGTCCACACCAATTTCGAGGTCACCGCCCTGACCGAACGCGCCGGGCAGACGGTGGTCACCGGCAAGCACCACGGCACCGAAACGTCCGACGCCTATGACACGGTGATCGTCTGCGCCGGGCTGCAGGCCGACCGGGTGGCGAAGCTCGCCGGCGACGACGACGACCCCAAGATTGTGCCGTTCCGCGGCGAGTACTATCTGCTGCGCCCGGAACGCCGGCATCTGGTCCGCGGGCTGGTGTACCCGGTACCGGACCCCCGGTATCCCTTCCTTGGCGTGCATCTGACCCCGACCACCGACGGCGAGGTGATGGTGGGCCCCAATGCGGTGCTGGCCCTCGCCCGTGAAGGCTACAAGTGGTCCACTATCTCGCCCCGCGACCTCAAGGACGCGGTGATGTACTCGGGATTCCGGGCCTTCGCGAAGCAGCACTGGCGCACCGGTGCCGCCGAAATGCTCGGGTCGCTGAGCAAGCGCCGGTTCGTCGCCGAAGCGCGCAAGTACGTTCCCGAGATCACCGCCGACGACGTCGTCCCCGGCCCCCGCGGCATCCGCGCCCAGGCGCTGACCCGCGACGGTTCCCTGGTGGACGATTTCCGGATCACCCGGCAGGGCTCAGTGTTGTCCGTAAGGAACGCGCCATCGCCCGCCGCCACCTCCTCGCTCGCCATCGCCGAGCACATTGTCTCGCTGGCACTCGACCGCGACTCCGACCGAAAGGACACCTCATCCCTGTGACTACGCACCCTCTGACAACTTCCCCTGTTTCCCCGCTCGCCAAAGGCCTCTGGGGCGTGCTCGCCACGCCCTTCTCCGGCAACGACTTCGCCGTCGACACCGAGTCGCTCCGCAGCGAGGTCCGCCTCTATACCGGGCTGAACGCCACCGGCATGGTGGTGCTCGGAGTGTTTGGCGAGGGTGTGTCCCTGGACACCGCCGAGCAGACCCTGATCGTGACGACCGTCGCCGAGGAAGCCGGTGACACTCCGTTGGTGGTCGGCCTGTCGGCGCGGTCGACGGCGGTCGCAGTCGAGCAGGCGCGCACCGCGGTCGCCGCCGCGGGCAGCAACCTCGGTGCGCTGATGGTGCAGGCCAATAGCGCCAACCCCGAGCTGCTCGCCGCGCATCTGACGGCGATCAACGAGGTCATCCCAGCCGAGACCGGCGCCGGGATTGTGCTGCAGGACTATCCGGTGGCTTCGGGTGTGAAGATCAGCGCCGCACAGATTCTGAAAGTGCTGGAGCTCTGCCCGTTCATCAGCGCCGTGAAGTCCGAGGCGCCACCCACCGCCGTCCCCATCGCCGCGCTGACCGCTGCCACCACGGTGCCGGTCTTCGGCGGGCTGGGCGGGGTCGGGCTGCTCGATGAGCTGGCCGCCGGTGCGGCCGGCGCGATGACCGGGTTCTCCCACCCGGAGGGCCTGCAGGCGGCGTTGACCGCGTTCGCCGACGGCGGTTTCCCAGCCGCCCGCGCCGCGTTTGCCCCGTGGCTGCCGCTGGCGAACTTCGAGGGCCAACCCGGCATTGGACTCGCCCTCCGCAAGGAGATCCTGCGCCGCCGCGGCATCATCGCCGACGCCGCGGTACGCCCGCCGTCCCCCACGTTGCCGCCGGCACTCGCCGACATGATCGACGCCCACCTTGATGCTGTGAAGGAGATTGCCTGATGGATACCGGACTCAAGGGGAAGAACGTGCTGGTACCGGGCGCGAGCTCGGGCATTGGCCTGGCCATTGCCCAGGCACTCGCCGGCGAGGGCGCCAACGTGGTGCTCGCCGCCCGCCGCGAGGACGTGGTGCAGGCCGAAGCCGCCAAGCTGCCCTCCGCCGTCGGGATTGCGATGGACCTGACCGACGACGGCGCCCCCGCCGCCCTGGTCGAAGCCGCCGAGCAGGCCTTCGGCCCGATCGATGTGCTGATCCTCAACAGCGGCGGCCCACCCCCTGGCGGTGCGGCGGATGTCAGCGACGAGCAGGCCCTGGCCGCGGTACACCAATTGCTGCTGCAGCACATGAGGCTGACCAACCTGGTGCTGCCCGGGATGCGCGAACGCGGCTGGGGCCGGATTGTCGCCGTCGGGTCCAGCGGAGTGCAGCAGCCGCTGCCCAACCTGGCGCTCTCCAACATCGGCCGGGCCGGGCTGGCTGGCTACCTCAAGACCCTGGCTGCCGAGGTGGCGGCCGACGGCGTCACCGTGAACATGGTGCTGCCCGGCCGGATCGACACGGACCGGGTGGCGTCCCTCGATGCTGCGGCAGCCAAGCGGACCGGCAGCACCCCGGACGAGGCTCGCGCCGCGTCGGAAAAGACCATTCCCGCCGGCCGGTACGGTGCGCCCGAGGAGTTCGGCGCCGTCGTCGCCTTCCTCGCCAGCGTCCCCGCCGCGTACGTGACGGGCGAACAGGTCCGCTGCGACGGCGGCCTGGTCCGCGGCTACTAGCCCACCCGCAATTTCCTGACTCTCTCGTTCCCTATCCTTTAACCATTGACAGAAAGAAGCGCTGACCATGCATTTGGCCTCAGTACGCGAAGGCGGCGACGAACTCGCCGCGGTGATCCACCCCGAGCGCGGCGTCGCGCTGGTCCGTGACCTCATCCCGGGCTTCACCGGCGACCTGTTGGAGCTGCTGGCCACCGATTCGCTGGCAAAGCTGGAGTCGTTCGCCGACTCAGCGGACACCGACGTCTTCCGGGACCGTGACACGGTGACCTTCGGCGCCCCGTACCGGCATCCGCGGATGCTGTGGGGCATTGGCCTGAACTATGTGGAGCACGCCTCCGATCTGTCCGAGGGGGTCCCGGACGAGCCGGCGTCGTTCATCAAGGGCGATCACACCATCATCGGGCCAGGCGACAACATCACCATCCCGCGCCAGAGTGTGCGCACCACGGCCGAGGCGGAACTGGGGCTCGTGATCGGCAGCTACTGCCGCGACGTGGAGCCGGAGGACGCGCTATCCTATCTGGCCGGCGTCGTCACCCTGCTGGACCAGACCGCCGAGGACATCCTGGAGAAGAACCCCCGGTTCCTCACCCGGTCCAAGAACTTTCCCGGCTTCTTCTCCTTCGGGCCGGAGATCGTGCCGCTGTCGGAGGTGGCCGACGACGCCGGGTCGCTGGCCGCCGTCGAGGTGTCCACCGTGATCAACGGCAAGGTGCACCGCAGCAATGTGGTCGGCAACATGAGGTACTCCCCCGAGTACCTGGTCAGTTTCCACAGCAAGGTGATGCCGCTCTACCCGGGGGACATCATCTCCACCGGCACACCGGGCGCCGTGCACATCAGGGCGGGTGACGTGGCGGAATGCCGCATCCCCGGCGTCGGGGTGCTCAGCAACCCGGTGGTCGACCAGACAACCAGTGTTGGTCAAGAAGACAGTGCTCATCAGGAAGGCAGTGGCGTCAGTGAGTGACACCCCCGACGACGGATTACCGGCCGGCCCCCTGGACGGCATCAAGGTGGCCGACTTTTCCAGGGTGCTCGCGGGACCGTTTGCCTCGATGATGCTGGCCGATTTCGGGGCCGATGTGATCAAGGTGGAAAGCCCGTCCGGCGATGACACCCGCAGCTGGACGCCGCCGGTGGACGAGTACGGCGTGGGCACCTATTTTTCCAGCGTGAACCGCAACAAGCGTTCGGTGGTGTGCGACCTGACCACGCCCGAGGGGCAGGCGGCGGCGCTGGAGATCGCGTTGACGGCCGACGTCGTGATCGAGAACTTCCGTCCCGGCATCATGGAGCGGTTCGGGCTGGATTACGAGTCCCTCATGGACCGGCGGCCGGACCTGATCTACTGCTCCATCACCGGGTTCGGCAGCACCGCCGGTGCGCACCTGCCGGGCTATGACCTGCTGGTGCAGGCCGTCGGCGGACTGATGAGCGTCACCGGCGGGCTCGATTCCGAGCCCAGCAAGGTGGGCGTGGCCCTGGTGGATGTGGTGACCGGGCAGAACGCCGTCGTCGGGATCCTCGCCGCGCTGCGGTCGCTGGAGCAGACCGGGGTGGGACAGCGGGTGGATGTGAACCTGTTGTCGTCGCTGCTGTCGGGGCTGGTGAACCAGGCGTCGAGCACGCTGGCCACCGGTGAATCCCCGCAGCGGATGGGCAACGCGCACCCGAGCATCGCGCCGTACGAGACGTTGCGGACCGCCGATGGCCCGCTGGCCGTGGCCGTCGGGACCGACAAGCAGTTCGCCGGGCTGGTCCGGGTGCTCGGTGTGCCCGAGCTTTCCAGCGATGAACGGTTTGCGGGAAATTCGAACCGGGTGGCCAACCGGGTGGTGTTGAAGTCCCAGCTGGAAGAGCAGCTGGGCTCCAGGTCCGCCGCCGAGTGGTCGGAGCTGCTCAGCGTCGCCGGTGTGCCCGCGGGGAAGGTGAACTCGATTGTTGAGGCGCTGGAACTGGCGGACACGCTGGGTCTCGCCCCCGTCGTCGAGATCGCCAATGCTGACGGGTCGCGGACCAGCCAGCAGGTCGCCAACCCCATCCACCTCTCCGGGACCCCCGCCCGGTACCGGCGCCCGCCGCCCCTACTCGGCGAGCACAATGGTGCCGCCTTTGACCTCCCCGCCGTTCCAGCGTTGCAACACCTACAGTGAAAGCAGGATCCCCAGTGACTTCCTCAACCGTTGAAAGCAGCACCATGACTGACATGTCAGACCTGATCGGTATTGAAGGCCTCCTCTCCCCCGAGGAAATCAGCCTGCGGGACACCGTGCGGTCCTTCGTTGACAGCGAGATCAAGCCGAACATCGCCCAGTGGTACGACGACGCCGTCTTCCCGATGGAAATCGTGCCGCAGATGGCCGAGCTGGGCCTGCTCGGCATGCACATCAAGGGCTACGGCTGCCCTGGTAAGTCCTCGGTGGAGTATGGGTTGGCCGCGATGGAGTTGGAGGCCGGCGATTCGGGTCTGCGGACCTTCGTGTCGGTGCAGGGTTCGCTGGCTATGAGCGCCATCTACAAGCACGGCTCGGAGGAGCAGAAGACCGAGTGGCTGCCGCAGATGGCTGCCGGGACCGCGATCGGTGCGTTCGGGTTGACCGAGCCGACTGCCGGGTCCGACCCCGGCGCCATGCAGACCTTCGCGAAGCGCGACGGGTCGGACTGGATCCTCAACGGTGCCAAGCGCTGGATCGGCCTGGCCTCGGTGGCGAAGCTCGCCATCATCTGGGCGATGACCGACGACGGCGTCCGCGGCTTCGTGGTGCCCACCGACAGCCCGGGGTTCGTGGCAACCCCGATCAAGCAGAAACTCTCCATGCGGGCGTCCATCCAGTGCGACATCACCCTGACAGACATCCGGTTGCCGGAGAGCGCGATGCTCCCGAACGCCAAGGGGCTGCGTGGCCCGTTCGAGTGCCTGAACGAGGCGCGCTATGGCATCATCTGGGGCGCTATGGGTGCGGCCCGGGACAGCTACCTCACCGCTCTGGCCTACTCGCAGGAGCGTCTGCAGTTCGGGAAGCCACTGTCCGGTTACCAGCTGACGCAGGAGAAGCTGGTGAACATGGCGCTGGAGATCAACAAGGGCACGCTGCTCGCCCTGCAGCTCGGCCGGTTGAAGGACGCCGGGACCCTGCAGCCGTACCAGATCTCGGTGGGCAAGCTGAACAACTGTCGCGAGGCGATTGCGATCTGCCGTGAGGCGCGGGCGATGCTCGGCGGCAACGGTGTCACCCTGGATTACTCGCCGCTGCGGCACGCGAACAACCTGGAGAGCGTCAGGACCTATGAGGGTACCGACGAGGTCCACACCCTGATCCTGGGCAACCACATCACCGGCGTCCCCGCGTTCCGGTGAGCGAAGCCGCTGCCCGTGCTTCTTCAGCTTCCGGCGGTAGTTCCGCCACCGGCATCCGCAAGGGCCTGACCAACTACGGGGACGCCGAGTTCTCGTTGTTCCTGCGGAAGGCGTTCATCAAGGGTGCCGGGTATTCCGACGACGCCCTGGACCGGCCGGTGATCGGGATCATCAACACGGGCAGCGGGTTCAATCCGTGCCACGGCAACATGCCGGCGCTGCTGGAGGCGGTGAAGCGTGGGGTGATGCTCGCCGGTGGGTTGCCGGTGGACTTCCCCACCATCTCCATCCACGAGAGCTTTTCGCAGCCGACCAGCATGTTCCTGCGGAACCTGATGTCGATGGACACGGAGGAAATGATCCGCGCGCAGCCGATGGACGCCGTGGTGCTGATCGGCGGCTGCGACAAGACCGTGCCAGCCCAGCTGATGGGTGCTGCCTCGGCGGGGGTGCCAGCGATTTCGCTGGTGACCGGATCGATGCTGACCGGCGGCTACCGGGGCGAACGGGTGGGCGCGTGCACCGACTGTCGCGCGTTCTGGGGCAAGTTTCGTGGCGGAGAGATTTCCAAACCAGAGATCGACGACGTGAACTCGCGTCTGGTCGGCAGCGTTGGCACCTGCTCCGTGATGGGGACGGCAAGCACCATGGCCTGCCTGACGGAGGCGATGGGGATTGCGATGCCGGGTTCGGCGTCTGCTCCTGCGGTCACGGCCGACCGGGTGCGGATCGCCGAGGCAACCGGGACGCAGGCTGTTGCCCTGGCCGCGGCCGGGACGAAGATGGACACGATCCTGACCCAGGAGGCGTTCGAGAATGGGCTGCGGGTGCTGCTCGCCATCGGCGGCTCCACCAACGCGATCATTCACCTGACCGCGGTTGCCGGTCGGTTGGGGATCCGGTTGTCACTGGAACAGTTGGACCGGATGAGCACGGAGACCCCGGTACTGGTGGATCTGAAGCCGTCCGGGAAGTATTACATGGAAGACTTCCATCGTGCCGGTGGCGTTCCCGCCGTCTTGCGGGAACTGGGTTCACTGATCCACCGGGACGTTCCGACCGTAACCGGCCGGACGCTGGGTGAGGAGATTGACGACGCCGGTCCGGGTTTCCCGCAGGACATCATCCGGCCGCTCTCCAATCCCGTGTATCCGGAAGGAAGCCTTGCGTTCCTTCGCGGGAATCTGGCGCCGGGCGGGGCAATCATCAAGCAGGCAGCCGTGTCGCCTGCGCTGCTGGAGCACACCGGCCCCGCTGTGGTGTTTGAGAATACGGCAGACCTGGCGGCGCGGATCGACGATCCCGATCTCGACGTCACCGCCGATTCTGTGTTGGTGCTGAAGAACATCGGTCCGGTCGGCGCACCAGGGATGCCCGAGGCCGGATATCTACCGATCCCGAAGAAGCTTGCCTCGCAGGGCGTGCGCGACATGGTGAGAATCTCGGACGGCCGGATGTCCGGCACCGCCGCCGGCGCAGTGGTACTGCACGTGACCCCAGAGTCAGCGGTCGGCGGACCCCTGCGGCTGGTGCAGACAGGCGACACGATCACCTTGAG
This sequence comes from Arthrobacter sp. Sr33, assembly GCF_054511195.1. NCBI lineage: Bacteria > Bacillati > Actinomycetota > Actinomycetes > Micrococcales > Micrococcaceae > Arthrobacter > Arthrobacter sp. Sr33. The sequence continues at coordinate 339,852 of NZ_JBTNDD010000003.1, forward strand.
TGTGAGCCGTCGGCTGATCCAGTTGGAGGTGTCCGATGCGGAACTGGCGCAGCGTGAAGAAGTGATGGGACCGGCAGCACCGGTGGTTCCGGAACGTGGCTACCGGAAGCTGTTCGTCACCGAGGTCACCCAGGCGGACGAGGGCTGCGACTTCCGCTTCCTGCAGGGCTAGTTGGCCAGTGGCTGGCGACTTGTCCGGTTACAGAGAATCTCCAAGCCTTGTTGCCAGTCCACCGACGCCCTACCCTAATCTCAGGTCACAGATTCCTAGGAGCCCTCATGAACGACATCCTTCCCGGCAGCCCAACCCGAGTGTGGACGTTCGTCTCAGGAGACTCCGCCCGCCAGGTAATCACCTGTGGGGCTGCTGCGGCGCAGGTCCTCTTACCCACGTTGTACGGTCCGCGCTTCAGGGGTGAAAACGCTCCGCCCAACGTGATCCAGCCAGCGCCCTACACCTTCACCGTCTGGTTTCCTATCTTCGCCTCCTCCATCGCCTACGCGGCCCACCAGGCACGCGGCCCGGCCAGCACCCGGGACATCTGGCGGGCAGCCGGGTGGCCCCTCGCTGGCGCGTTCGCCGCCACCGGCATCTGGGCGCCGCTGGTGCGATCCGGCAAGTTCTGGACCGGCCAAGGAGCGTTGGTGGCGATCGCTGTGCTCGCAGAGACGGGACGTCGCCGAATCGCTCAGGCCGAACTTAGGGGCGAGTTGAGTGCGGCCGAGATCATGGCGGCCGCCCCGGCAGCGGGAATGCTTGCGGCCTGGGGGCAGGCAGCCTGTGGAGTGAACCTGGCCGCCATCCTCGTCAGCAACCGTATTGTTCCCGCCGGGCCAAAAGCCGCTACGGCGGGAGCCGCCCTTCTCGCAGGGCTCGGTGTACTTGGCACCAGGGCTGCCCTTGCACCGGAGCACACAAGCATCTCCTCCCGTTTTTACACCGGCACCCTTCTCTGGGCATTCGCAGGTGTGATCATTGGCCAACGTCGACGCTCCTGGTCCGCAGCCGCAACAGCGGCCGGCGCTGCCACCGCGATCCTCGCCGTCACGGCACGCAACCGTTCGGAACCCTCTTCGAGCTGACAGGTGGTCCCGGGGCTGTGCTCAAACGGCTCACCGCGGGGCAGTAGCCGATCCCCTACCTCAAGCAATGTTGCTTGAGTCTGTGGTTGTGCTCGTCAGCACGGCTGTTTGGCGTCCGGCCCGTCCAGTTCGTCGTCGTAACGGCGACGTGCCTGCTCGATGAGCGGCATCTGCTCGGCGACCCAGTCGAGCATTACCTCTACCGGTGGCCGGAGGGTCTTATCGAGCGGGGTGATGCTGTATTCAACCGCCACGGGACGTGTGGTGAGGAGGACGCGGCGGATGATCCCGTTACGTTCCAACCGCCTCAAAGTGGCGGTGAGTGACTTTTGCGTCACTGCCGGGATGCTGCGCCTCAATTCGCTGAAGCGCATCGGCCGCTCGCACAACAAGGAGCACTTCGATGGCCGTTCACCTTTCTTCCCCCAAGACACTCATGCAGCCCGTCCCTTACCACCACGTTGCTGTCGCCACAGGTACCCGACACGTGCACGTATCGGGCCAGATCGCGCGCCCGTCCAACGGCGAGCCTGTGGCCTATAGACGCTGTGACGGATGAAATCGGCTTGCCCCTCCCGATGCCGCCCGCATCCCTTATCGGCGTCGATTACCTCTTCGAACCCGACCTGCGTGTCGAAGTTGAAGCAACCGCCATTCTTGATAGAAATTGCCTGGTTGGCTGCGGCGCAGACCTCGCGGGGCGACTAACCAACCCGCCCATGAGCTGATCCCCTCCGCGTCACGTGGTGTTCCTTTCCTATCGGATCAGCGATCGGCATCACCGGGATGGTAGGAAGGGATCGCGTGTGACTGATTCGTGCACTCTTATGGCTCGCCCGGATGAGGTCTGCACCCATGCCGAACTGTGGACAAAGTTTCACCAGCTGTGTACCTATTGAAGGGCCGAGCGAGGCCAGCAGACCTACCACATCGGCCGGTGAATTCCAGTCCGGTCCCGCGCCGTCAGGCACATCCACATCCGGACGCGAACTTCGGAGGAACGTTTGAAACTCTTGCTTACGTCAGGCGGCGTGACGAACCCGAGCATTCACTCGGCGCTCGTGCAGCTTCTCGACAAGCCGATCGGCCAATGCCATGCCTTGGTCGTTCCGACAGCGCAGTGGGGCCACCCGATGTGCGGACCGGCATCGGTGCGGGGCCTGCTGGCCGCCGAGCCCGACTTCCGTCACTTGTCCGGCCTGGGCTGGGCTTCCCTTGGAGTTCTTGAGCTCACCGCGCTGCCCACCATCGGCCAGGAGCGATGGATCCCCTGGCTTCGAGAAGCCGACGCGATATTGGTCGACGGCGGCGACGCGACCTACCTGTCTCATTGGATGCGGGAGTCCGGACTGGCCGAGCTGCTGCCGTCATTCCCAGACACTGTGTGGGTCGGAGTGAGTGCCGGAAGCATGGTGATGGCGCCCCGGATCGGCGAGCACTTCGTCGAGTGGCCCTCAGCGCCGGACGATCGCACGCTGGGGGTGGTGGACTTTTCCATCTTCCCTCACTTGAACGCTTTCCCAACCAATACACCGGCCCACGCCGAGCGCTGGGCCGCCGACGTCGGATGCCCTGCCTATGCCATCGACGAGCAGACCGCCATCATGGTTGTCGGTGGCTCCGTAGAGGTGGTCTCCGAAGGGCAATGGAAGAAGTTCGGGTGATAGGTACTGGGAGTGTGAAGGGCCTCGGCGCCTTCAATACGGCTGCCATCCCAGCTCTAGTGTCCACAATCGAAATGGTCATGGAACCGGCCCTAAGGCCTGACGTCGCGTCAGTGGCAACTGAATGCTGGTGCCCGCAAGGCACCTGCATCGGCTGCCGTACCCAAACAACGCTTAGGCACCATCAAGCCGTACTAGGCGTCAGCTAGGCCTAAAATGGCCCACCCCTTCGGAGGCAGGGTCAGCGAACCACCCGGGATGTCGAGCCCGCCCGCGCCGGCCAGAAGTTCGCGCGCCGCGGCCGGAAGCTCCAGCGTGACCGAAGTGTCCTCAAGATTCATTGCCACGAACAGGGCCTGACCGGCGTCGTGCACCTCGTAGAGCAGCTGTTCGTTGTTGAGCGTATGCACCCGGGTCCGGGATGCGTGCACCCAGTGGTTCCGGCGCCGCAGCCCGATCAATTCCCTGTGCAGGGTATACAGCGGTTGCCCGACGGCTGAGAGGTCGGCCGGGGAAGCGGGGAAGGCAGGACGAATGTCGTCGTCACCCCCGGCGCGATCCTCCTTGATGCCCCGGTAGCCCTGTTCATCGCCGTAGTAGATCACGGGAGTGCCCGGCAGGGTGAACAGCAGCACCAATGCGTGGGCCAGGCGACCCGACGGCGCCAGCCGGCTCGCTATGCGCGTAACGTCATGGTTGCCGATAAAGGTCAGCGGCACAAAGGTGTCCAGAAAGCTGTTGTGGCGCTCCAACGCGGCGGTCAGCTCATAGAAGTTCGCTTCCGCAAGTGAACTCCAGATCGCCTTCCACAGCTCGTACTGGGTGACTGAATTAAGGTGCCCGGCGCGGACGTCCTCAGGATAGTCACCGTGGATATACTCCCCCACAAAATAGGCCTCTGGGAACTCCGAGCGGACATCGTCAAGGACGCCAGCCCAGAACGACGACGGCACCGCATAGGCGGCGTCGAGGCGCCACCCGTCGGCACCGCGGCGAAGCCAGTGCTTCATCACACCTGCCACAAAATCCACCACAGCGGGCTGTTCATGGTTCAGTGCCACGAGGTGGTGGTGGCCTTCAAAGTCTTTATACCCGGGTTCAGTGCCCGGCACCCAGATGTCAGGCCAAGAGAAGCTGAACCAGTCCGCCGTCGGCGCCCCCGGCCCCTGCTCGAGCGCCTGGCTGAAGGGGGAGAAAGAGCGGCCAGTGTGGTTGAAAACCCCGTCAAGGAGGACCCGGATCCCGCGCGCGTGGGCCTGCCTGATTAGTTCGTCGAAGTCGGCATCGGTGCCGAACCGGGGATCAATGCGGTAATAGTCCGTGGTGTCGTAGCCGTGGGTTTCGGAGGCAAAAACCGGGCCCAGGGCGAGGCCGGAAGCGCCCATCTCGACGATGTAGTCGAGCCACTCCACCAGCTGCGTCAGACCGCGCGGTGCGGGAGCCGGATCCCCGCCGTCTGTGTGGCGCCGATCGGCGTCGTCCGATGTATGCCGGGCCGATTTTTCGGCTCCAGAAAAGCCCAGCGGATAGACCTGCCACCACACCACGTGCTCTACCCAGTCCGGCGTCCTCATGTGTGCTGGTCCTTTCGCGTGGTGGAGTGATGCCTTCTACAGTCTGTCACCAGCAACCTTGACACCCGGAAATCCGTGGCGCCATCGCTCATCGTCAGTCTCCCCTGCGAGTCTTACGCAGCATCGCCCGCGCGCCCCCTCTGTGGCTGTCTCCAGGTGGTTGGGTCCCCGGGTAGGAGTCCAGTGATTATGTGAGTTTCGCATCCGATAATGGGTGCAGGAGGAAATTCACCGATATGGCACGTAGACATACCCCTGATCAGGTCAT